>DATCPC010000055.1:0-2961 GCA_036564355.1 Gemmatimonadaceae bacterium
TCGGACCGAATGCCGTTGTCGCTCGCCGCAACCTCGGCGTACTGCGGCGGCACGTAGTACGGCATGATCTCCGCCGTGAGACGTCCGTCCTGCGTTCCCGCCGCCGCGAGGCGATGCGAGCGCAGCGCGAACTGATCCTGCTCGTCGCGCGGGATGTGATTCAGCTTCGCCATCTTCTCCGCGCTCTGCCCCATCGTCTCGCCGGTGGATGGCTCGGCGATCGCTGGCGTGATCGGGATGAGATCGCGCGGACGAATGCGCGTGAGCGCGCCGAGCTTCCCCCCAACCGACTTCGCCTTCGACGCACCGACCAGCGCGTTCGCGAATCCGCGCGAGTGGAGAATCGGCACGTTCGACAGCGACTCGGCCCCGCCCGCGATCGCCACCTCGGCGTGGCCGAGCGCGATCTGGTCGGCGGCGTCGGTGATCGCCTGGTTCGCGGATGTGCACGCGCGGCTCACCGTGAAGGCCGGAATTCCCTTCGGCAGCATCGGGAGCAGCGCCACCTCGCGTGCGATGTTCGGCGCGAGCACGCTCGGCACGACGGTGCCGAAGACGAGTGCATCGATCTCCTCGCCATCCAGCCCCGACCGTACGACGAGCTCGGCGACGACTGCTCGACCGAGCTCCTGTGCGGAAAGCGTCTTGAAAAGGGTGCCCGATCGCTCGAACGGCGTGCGCAGTCCAGCGACTATGGCTACGCGGCGGCCGTTTCCGAAGGTTGGCATGGCGGAAAGCTACTCGATTCGGTGTTGAGTGATGAGCCGGGACGCGCCAGGAAGTTGACCCGCGAGCGCCCGTCCCCGTAGCGTTCGGCGATGCCCGACATCCCACGAATCGACGGAGAGCCAACGACGCCGGGGCAGATGGAGCCGGATCAGCGCGCGGACGCGCTGGCCCAGCTCGCCGAACGATCCTTCGACGTGCTCGTGATCGGCGGCGGCATCACCGGCGCCGGTGTCGCGCGAGACGCCGCGATGCGAGGGCTGAGCGTCGCGCTCGTGGAAGCCTCGGACTTCGCGAGCGGCACCTCGAGCCGCTCCTCACGACTCGTCCACGGCGGCGTGCGCTACCTCGAGCACGGCCAGCTGGGCCTCGTGTTCGAGGCGTGCCGAGAGCGGCGCATCCTCGCGACGATCGCGCCGCACCTCGTGCGTCCGCTGCAATTCATGTGGCCGGTGTACGAGAAGGCGCGCATCAGGTTGTGGAAGCTGCGCGCCGGACTGTTTCTCTACGATGCCCTCGCGCTCGGCCGCAATCTCGGGCGCCATCGCACGCTCAGCACGCGCGTCGTGACCGCGCTCGAGCCGGAGCTTCGCCACTTAGGGCTCACCGGCGGCGCCTCGTACTTCGACGCGGCGACGGACGACATCCGGCTCACCCTCGCCACGGTGCTGAGCGCGCGCGACTCGGGCGCGATCGTGCTCAATCACGTCTCGGTGCACGATCTCGCCATGACGAGCGACGGCGTGTGCGGCGCCCGCGCCCTGGACCTGCGCTCGGGCGGCGACGTGGAGATCCGCGCGCGGGCAGTGGTCAACGCGGCGGGACCGTGGAGCGACGCCATCAGGCGGATGGCGGAGCCGCAGGCGCGACGCGCGGTGCGTGGCACGAAGGGCGTGCACGTCTCGGTGCCGCGCGACCGCATCCGCAACAACGGCGCCCTCACGCTGCTCTCGCCGATCGATGGCCGCGTGATGTTCGTGCTTCCCGCCGGCGCCTTCAGCATCATCGGCACCACGGACACCGACTTTGATGGCCGCCCCGACCGCGTGCGCGCGACGAGCGCCGACGTCACGTACCTGCTGCGATCCGCGAACGCGTTTTTCCCCGGCGCGCATCTCACGGCGAGCGACGTGGTGTCCGCCTGGGCGGGGATTCGCCCGCTCGTCGTGTCGGGCGCCAGGGATCCCGACGCGGCGTCACGCGAGCACGCGATCGCGTGGACCGTGCCCGGGCTGCTCTCGGTGACGGGTGGCAAGCTGACGACGTATCGCGCGATGGCTTCGGAGGTGATGGACACGATCGCGCGCCGGCTGCGCATCGGTCACGGGCGCGCGGCCACGCACAACGCGGCGCTTCCCGGCGGCGACATCGAGTCGCTCGAGGACGAGCTCGCGCTCGCGCGGGCGACGGTCGGCGCGCCGGACATCGCGGAGCATCTCGTGCACGCGTACGGAACCCGGTGGCGCGCGATCTGGCAGATGGCGAGCGTCGATCGATCGCTCGCGGAACGACTCGTCCCCGAGCTCCCCTACATCGCCGCGGAGCTCGACTGGGGCGTGACGCACGAGATGGCCCGCACGCTCGGCGATCTGCTCATTCGTCGGTTGCACGTCGCCTTCGAGACGCGCGACCACGCGCTCGCGATCGCGCCCGCGGTGGCGGAGCACCTCGCATCACGTATGTCGTGGAACGTGGAGGACGAGCTACAGTCCTACCGGCACGAGGTGGACGACCTGTTCGGTATCGCCGACGATCAGGCGGCAGGGATGTGAATGGTCTTGAGATCGATGATCTGGAGCTTGCGTGTCACCGTCGGAAGCTTGAGCAGCACGAGCTCGCCAACCGCCTTGCCCACGAGCGCCCTGCCGATGGGCGATGACATCGTCACCTGCCCCTCCTCGAACTCGACGGCGTCGCCGAACACGAGCTGGTAGCTCTCCTCGGCGCCCGTGGTGCTGTCCTTCACGATCACGCGCGAGCCCAGTCCCACCTTGTCATGTGGAATCTGCGCGACGTCGATCTGCGAGAGCTTGCTCAAACGCTGGCGCAGCTGACCCAGCCGCGCCTGCACGAACTGCTGCCGCTCCAGCGCCGCCTTGTATTCGCTGTTCTCGCGAAGATCGCCCATCTCGACCGCTTTGCGGATCTCGTTGGGCAGCGTGACGTTCAGTTCGAATTGGAGCTTGTTGGCTTCCAGCTCCAGCTTTTCCTTCAGCTCTTCGATCATGGTCCCGC
>DATCPC010000061.1:0-9172 GCA_036564355.1 Gemmatimonadaceae bacterium
CCTTATGCGCCTCCTCGGCGAGCGCCGTGAGCAGCAGCACCGGCGTCACCGAATCGCGCTCGCGAATCGTGCGCAGCACATCGTAGCCGTTACCGTCCGGCAGCATCAGATCGAGAATGATGAGATCGGGCGGGTCGGCGCCGAGCGCACCCGCGGATGCCGCGACGTCGGCGGCGACCGTCACCCGGTATCCGTCGAACTCGAGATTTTGACGCAGCCCTTCCGCGAATCCCGGATTGTCCTCGATCAGGAGAATGTGCGTCACGAGTCGTCCGCCGCTGGGAGATCGAGCACGATGCGCGCACCGCCGCCGCTCGCCTCGTCGGCGCGCACGCGTCCACCCGCCTTCTCCACGATATCGCGGACGACCCAGAGCCCGATACCCGCGCCTTCCGCGTCGGATGCGCCGTTCGCGCGAAAATATCTGATCCAGATCCGCTCGCGCAGCGCCGGCGGGATGCCGGGTCCCTCATCCTCCACCGCAATGCGCACCATCGCGCCCTCGCGCGCGGCGCTCACGAGCACGGTCTGCGTGGGTGAACCGAACTTGAGCGCATTGTCGAGGACGTTGGTGAGCGCCTGGAGCAGCGCCGAGTCGCCGACGCGCACTCGAGGCGCGCCGAGCACGCTGACGGCGATCTTCGCGCGCGCGTCGCTGAGCGCGCGCACGCGCGTGATGGCCGTCTCGATCACCGGTGCCACGGGCGTCGCGGGCGTCACCGCGAATACTGGCGCACGCTCGGGCCGCGTGAGCCCCACCACGTTGCTCACGGTGTCGACGAGCCGGCGCGCCTCATCGACGATGCGCTGCGCCGCGGCGCGTTTGGCGTCGTCGCCGCGCACGCGGTCGAGCGCCAGCGTCTCCGAGTAGAGCAGGATCTGCGCGAGCGGCGTGCGTAGCTCGTGCGAGATCGTCATGATGAGCTCCGCCTGCCGGCGCACGGCGCGCCTGTCGCGCACGAGCTGCAGCACGGCGACCGACGCGAGCGCGATGGTGCCGAGCAGCATGAGCGCGAGGGCGATCGACGGCACGCCGTCGCGCTCAATCACGATGCCCGACAACGGGCGCGCAAAGGCGGGATACGCGGTGAGCTGGATGCCCGCGACGTCATCGCGCGCGAGCGCGCGCGTCTCCGCTCCGTGACGGAGGAGGGTGTCGCTCCCGGCCACTGCGCCCAACGAGACGACCGAGTCCGCCGCGCCCCGCGCGTGCGCGCTCGCCACCAACGCGGCGAGCGCGGACGCGCACGTCACGAGTCCGTACACGGCCACCGGCGCGTTGTAGGGAGCGTATTTCACGCCGTAGATCACCGCGCGACCGCGGGACACGAACGTCTGAAAGCTTCCGGCAGGGAAGGGGCTCGCTCGCATCGATGCGGAGACGATGTCCTGCACCCAGGCCACCGAGTCCCTGCTCGCAGATGGCGAGACGAGAAAGGCGCGATCGCGCAGGTCCATCCGGAAGTACGATGGTGTCGCGGGCGTCGTGGGCGTCGTGGGCGTCGCGGCAACGGCGCAGCGCAGCGAGCCACCGGATGCATTCCGCGGCGCCGGTGGCGGCAGCTCCTCGAACACCGAGCCCATCGTCCCGCTCACCTGCGCTCCCAGCCCGGCGGTGGCCAGAGAACGGAGCGCGGATGCCGCCGCGTCCACACGCTCGCGCGCGAGCAGAGACAGATAGTCCTCCGTCACCTTCTCCGCCGTGCGCCGCTGGAATCGGAGCTCCACGATCACCGCCCAGGCGAGCGCGGCGCCAAGCACCAGCGCGAGCGCGAGCGTCACTCGCGAGAGGGCGGACGGTGGACGCGGCGTGAGAAGCGGCAGGGGGCGCATCGACTGGATATAACGCACGTGCGCCGCGCGCGCCCGAAAGCGGCTGTCAGGAAAGTCTTGCGTTCCCCTGACGCCGCCCGGAGCGCGCCTCGCAAGGTCGCGGTGCTATGCTCGGCTCATGAATCTCTTCACGAAGAAATCTCTGGCGGAGCTCGACCAGGACTCCGAGCGGAATCCGCTTCGCCGCTCGCTCGGACGCGTGCAGCTCATCGCGCTGGGCGTCGGGTCGATCATCGGCACTGGCATCTTCGTGATGACTGGAACCGCCGCGTCGCAGAACGCCGGGCCCGCGCTCGTGCTCTCGATGATTCTCACCACGATCGGCTGCGCGTTCGCGGGGCTCTGCTACGCCGAGTTCGCGGCGATGGTGCCGATTGCGGGAAGCGCGTACACGTACGCGTACGCGACGATCGGCGAGTTCATCGCGTGGATCATCGGCTGGGATCTGATTCTCGAGTATGCGCTGAGCGTGTCGACCGTCGCGGTGGGGTGGAGTGGATACTTCGTGAGCCTCGCGCGCGACGTCGGCGTGCACATTCCGTTGGCGCTCACGATGCCATTCGGCAAGGTCGTCACCGACTCGAGCGGCGCAACGGTGGTCGGGATCTTCAATCTGCCCGCCGTGTGCATCGTGGTGTTCGTGTCGGCGTTGCTGATCAGCGGCATCAGGCAGTCCGCGAATGCGAACACCGTGCTGGTCGCGATCAAGGCCATGGCGCTCGTCGTGTTCGTCGTGGCGGGCGCGTCGTTCGTGAAGCGCGAGAATCTCACGCCGTTCATCCCGCCGAACACCGGTGAGTTCGGGCACTTCGGATTGAGCGGAATTCTGCGCGGCGCGGGCGTCATGTTCTTCGCGTACATCGGATTCGATGCCGTCACCACCGCGGCGCAGGAGTCGAAGGATCCGCAGCGCGACATGCCCGTGGGCATCCTCGGCTCGCTCGCGATCTGCACCGTGCTCTACATCGCGGTCGCCATCGTGCTCACGGGAATCGTGCACTACACGAAGCTGAACGTCGCCGATCCGCTCGCGGTGGGCATCGACGCGACGGGGCTGCGGTGGCTGAGCCCCGTGATCAAGGTGAGCGCGATCTTCGGCCTCTTCAGCACGATGCTCGTGCAGCTGCTCGGCCAAACGCGGATTTTCTTCTCGATGGCGAGAGACGGGCTTCTTCCGCGGGTGTTCGGGCGCGTGCACGCGCGCTACCGGACTCCGCACGTGAGCACGCTGGTCACGGGAACGGTATGCGCGTTCGTGGCCGGTCTCACGTCGATCGAGGTGCTCGGCCAGCTCGTGAGCATCGGGACGCTGCTGGCGTTCGTGCTCGTGTGCATCGGCGTCGTGATTCTGCGACGGACCGCGCCGGAGAACCGCCGTCCATTTCGAACGCCCGGTGTGCCGTGGGTCCCGGCGCTGGGCGCCATCATCTGCCTCGCACAGATGGTGGGACTGCCGGGCCAGACGTGGGTGCGACTCGTGATCTGGCTCGCGATCGGACTCGTGATCTACTTCCTGTACGGACACAAGCACGCGCAGGCGGCGAGGCTGGCGCGACCATCCCTGAAGCCTTCTCAAAATTCTACACGTGGCGGCGTGCTGCCCGAGGATGTTGCCGAGCAGCCCGCCGCATCATCGTAGCTTCCTGAGAGCTACTTCGGATTCACCACCTTGCAGCAGTTGCCGCCGCAGTAGGCCCAGACTGTCTCGTCGTCATCCTCCCAGTGGAAGCGCGCGCCGATGACGGGCTCGAGGTTGTCGTCGCGGGCAACCGAGAGGTTCAGCGGATCCTGCTCGATCTTTCCACCGGCGATGCGGACGAGCGACGCGTCCCACTTGGAGGGCGATTCCTCGCGGACGTACAGCCAGCTCGTGCCGCCGTGCAGCTTGAGCTTGGGATAGACGACCGTGCCAGCGGGGAAGGTATCGGGGAGCACGACGATCGCGATGGGAATCCAGCCCTTCCGGAAGTGCGCCTCGCTCTTGTACTCGCTTCCCTTCACGAGCGTGATCTGCGCGACGATGCCCGATCCCTGAAAGGTTTTTCGTTCGGTGAGCACTGACAGCATGCGCTTGTCGGTCGCGCCATGCCGCTCACTCGGCTTGAGCGCCGCGAGCGTTGCGCTCGCATCGCCCTGGAACGGAACGGTCTGCGGGTTACCGTCATCGGCCTTGATCGGTTGAATCGAATCGCCCGCAGCGGCGGCATCCTTCTCGCCCGCGTCCCAGCGCGCCGCGGTCTCCGTGTCGACGTGGATGCGGCCGTGTGTATACAGGAAATCGTCCCGATTATTCGATCCTCCGCGCGAGCATCCCCACGCCGTGGCACCGAGTGAAACGACCAGGACCACGCGCCGCGCGGTTTGGCGCGCCCGAGTCGCGTTAGCAATCGTCATCTGCTACTCCTTTTCGAAGGGAAACCGCGCGTAATCGACGGACATCGTCACCGCACGCCACCAGACGCTCGCTCGCGCATTCGCGCCACCTCACCCTGCAGCGGGGCATCGGCACCCATCCAGAGATCCGATACCGCCGCTCCCCACCGCTGCGCCGTGCGCTGGTCGCCGGACTTTGCCGCGAGATCGCTTCGAAGCGCCATCGCCCGCACGAGAAATGCGGCGTCCTGCACGTAATCCAGCAAGTACGGGCCGAGCACCGGAAGCGCTGTGAGTGAGGCATCGAGCTGACGCGTCGCGCCAGCCGTGTCGCCGACTTGCAGCAGCAGCCACGCCTCCTGGTAAACGAGGTAGATCGAGAGCTCGCCCGGCCGGCTAATGGCCCGCATGCGTTCCACGGCGTGAAGCTGATTGTGCACGGCCGCGGTGTCGTTTCTGCTCGCGGCGCGCTGAATGTCGAGCAGATAGTCCCCGGCATATTGCTCCCGCTTCACCGAGAGCCCGGGCGACACCGGGAAGGCAAGCATGAGCGGCGTGTTCAGCACCGCATTGCGTACCGTCGCGCGGCCGCTGCTCTCCACGTAGCTGTCGATGGCACGGTCGACGTGCTGCTGCGCCGCGCCGACGCTGTCGGCCGGCGCGCCGAACGACGCGTACACGAGCATCGCGCGTGCGGCCTCCGTAACGGGCAGCGGCGGGCGAACCAGATGACCATCCGCGGATCGAAAGCGGATCGTCGGCGCCTCGACGCGCATCAGGTCGAGCGTGCGGCGCAGCTGTCCGGTGAGCGCCGCGAGCGTCTTGATCTCGTCGGCCTCCGCGGGATCCTTTCCCGGCGAGGCGCGCAGAATCGAGTCGGCGAGCGTGCGCGCGGCCGCGAAGTTTCCCGAGACCAACAGCAGGCGAGTACGCATGACGCCGAGGCGGCGCTTGTCCTCGGCGTCCGTCGCGAGAGAGCGGGCGCGGTTGAGCGCGGAGAGCGCCGACGTATCCGATCCACCATCGACGCCGATCCGGCCCTGCAGCTCGAGCGCACGCGCCATCGACTCGAAGGCTGACGCGCTGCGGGGAAGTTGCTGCGTCCACCCCGCGACGAGTCGCTCGAGCATCGCCCGGTTGCGCGCGACGGCCGAATCGATGGTTGCGGGGCGTGGGTCGCGACCGGCGGCGACATCGGCGAAGGGATGCGGAATGAACGCGAGCGTATCGTGCACGAGCGAGGGATAGGCGGACCACACTGTGCTGTCCGATTCGGCCGATCCAACCCGGAGCTGGTTGCTCTCGGTGAACAGCAACCCCGCCAACCGATCGAACCCGACTCCGGCGAACGCGAGATGCGATGAGGGGACGAGCGTGAGCGCCTTCGTGTACGCGCGAATCGCGCTCTCGTAGCCGCTTCTGAATCGCCATCCGGACGGACTCGCCGCCGATTTCACGATCACCGTATCGCGAGCGCGACAGTCGCCGAGTCCGTACCACACGGAAAAGTCGAGCGAGTCGCGCGTCGTACGCAGATGCTCGTAGCGCGCGCAGGCGTCCGCGAAGCGGCCCTCCGACATGTCGAGCAGCGCGGTGGCGAGCGTGCTGTCGCGCGACGAGAGACGCGATGCCTTCGCGACCGCGCGCTGCGCGCTCGCCTGCCACTGCGCGGGGTCCGCGTCACCACGCCACGCCATCACCTGGGCGAGCCAGTAGTTCGCGTGCGGGTAATCGGGGTCGAGGTCGATCGCCTGGCGGAAGAGCGCCTCCGCACTGTCCAGCCGCCACGCCGCCAACGCCTCGTGCGCGCGAAAGTACGTCGTGAGTGCGGGAATCGAGCGCGAGCCGCGCACGCCTTCCGCGCTCGACGGAATCGTCGCGCGCCCCGCGGCCGCGACAGGAACGAGCAGCGTGTCGGCGAGCTCGTCGAATTTCCGCTCCGCATCACCAAGGTCGGCGCGCAACGTGACGGTGTATTGCTTGACCGGCTGCTCCGTGCGCACGTCGTAGATGAGTCCGCGCACGTCGATGTTCTCGCCCGCGGACCACACCTCTCCCCACGCCATCCGTCCCGCGCGCAGCGACCGTGCAGTACGCAGCGCATCCCTGAGCGTCAGCGGTGCGGCGTTCACACGGGCGCGCGCATCGTGCGCGCGCATGTCGTCCACGAGGGTGATGCCGTTCCAGCGGCCGAACGCCTCGTACAACAGCTGTTGGCAGTTGTCGCCGTCGAGGAGCTGCGGCGCGGCGTTGGCGCGGTGCACGAACGGGAGCACCACGTACAGACCCGGATCGAGCGGCGCAGGGCGGAAAGCGAAGAAAAGCGCGGCGAGCGCACCGAGGCCCAGCACTGCCGCGCTCCATCGCCACACGGGCGCTATTGCGCGGCCCGTATTCGAGCCCGACGCGCTCGCATCCTCCGCGCGGCCAAGCGCGGCCGAGAAGGCGGCCATGCTCTGAAAGCGTTTGGCAGGGATGGGCGCGAGCGCCTTCAGCACCGCCTCGTCGACGGCCTGCGGCACCTCGGGGCGCTTCTGCCGCAGCGGCGCGGCCGGTTCGCCGAAGCGCTGCGCGAGAATCGCGATGGCGCTCGGCCCGCTGAAGGGCACCTTGCCGCCGAGCATCTCGTAGACGACACAGCCGAGGCTGTACAGGTCGCTTCGACCGTCGATGGGATCGGCCGACCCCTGCTCCGGGCTCATGTAGGACAGCGTGCCGATGGCGAAGCCGGAATCGGTGAGACGACGGCCGCCGGCGCGACTCACGGCCTGCGCGATGCCGAAGTCTCCGACGAGCGCATGTCCCTCGGAGAGAAGGATGTTCTCCGGCTTGATGTCGCGATGGATGACATCGTGCGCGTGTGCGTACGCGAGCGCATCGGCGATCTCGCGCGCGAGTCGAATCGACTCGTCCACCGGGAGCGGTCCTTCGCGCGCGATGCGGCCGCGCAGCGACTCGCCGGCGATGTATGGCATCACGTAGAAGAGCGTACCATCGACGTCGCCCGAATCGTACAGCGGGAGGATGTGGGGGTGCTGCAGCCGAGCGAGGAGCGCGATCTCGCGGCGAAAGCGCTCGGTTGCTTCCCCATCGGCCACTTCGGCGTGGATGAACTTCAGTGCGACCTGGCGATCGTGCCGAATGTCGTACGCCAGGTACACGGTCGCCATGCCGCCACGGCCGATCTCGCGTTCGATCTGGTAGCGTCCGGCGATGACTGCACCGCGCTCGCGCGACGAGGAGAGCTGGTCCGCCGGCTCCGCGTCGTCGGACATGTGGACCTGCCTTGCGAGAGACGGAGAGAGTGCTTCGCTATCATAGGCGCGGCGAGCGGGCGCGGCAAGCGGGCGCGGCAAGCGCTCTTCGACATTCGCAACGTGCGCGACACGCCTGTGACGGTGCGGTCGGTCCGGCGTATCATTCCCCAATGCGAATAACCCGCATTCTACCAGCACTGGCGCTCGGCGCCGTCGCGTTCGCAGGGGCTTGGGGGATCACGACTGGTGCGGGGCCGGGGCTCGATCCCGACAGCATGTCGTATCTGCACGCGGCGACGACGCTCGCGCACGGCGACGGGCTGCGCGATGTGCAGCGCGATTGGGCGAGCGCGGACAGCACGATGCCGCTCGCGCACTGGCCGCCTGGCTATCCAGCGACGATCGCTGGCGCCGAGCGCGCGGGGTTCGGCGCGGTGCAGGGGGCGCGGTTCGTTGGCGCGCTCGCTGCGTCCGTGTCGATTGCCGTCGTGGTGTGGTTGGTAGGAGGCGTCGTGGGTGCGGGCGCGGGCGTGGTTGCCGGATTGCTCGTGATGGTGACGCCGGCGATCGTGCAGGTGCACGAGAGCGTGCTGAGCGAGCCGCTGTTCATCGCGCTCCTCGTAGCGACGCTCGCGGCGATGGTGCGCGCCCCGGACGAGCCCATCGTGGCGGGCGTGCTCGCGGGGGTCGCGAGTCTCGTACGCTACGCCGGCATCTCGGTGGTGGGCGGCGTGGTGCTCTGGCAGCTTGCGCGCGCGGGAACCGTGCGGCAGCGATTCGCGCGGGCACTGGTTGCTGGGCTTCCCGCGGTGGTGCTGCAGGGCGCGTGGGTGCTGCGCACGATGCACAGCGCCGGCACGAGCTCGATCCGGCAGATCAGTCTCTATGGAGAGATCACGTCGACGCTGCGCGAGGGATGGCGCACGACGTCCGCTTGGCTCGTGCCCGGTATGGAAGAGGTGTGGGGGATCTTCGTTGCGGCGGGGGTGGCAGTGCTGCTGGTGGTCGCGATCTGGGAATCGCGTCCACTGCGCGAGAGACAGAGCGCGGCGATGGCCGCCGCGCTGCTCGCCGCGTGCTACCTCGCGCTGGTGCTCGCGTCGCGCCTGTTCGCCGATCCGGGAATTCCGCTCGACGACCGGCTGATGGCGCCGCTGCTCGTGCTGCTGGAGGTCGCGATGGTGTTGGTCGTGGCGCCGGCGTGGCGACGCTGGCCGATCGCCGCGCGAGTTGCGGTGGCGCTCCTGGTGGCGCTCTGGTGGGGAGCCGCTTTTCGCGTGAGTGCCGGCAGCGCATTGTACGCGGTGCGAACCGGCAACGACTTTGCCGAGGACTGCTGGCGCGATTCACCGCTCGAATCGTGGGTGCGCGCGAATGGCACCGGCCGCGCGATGTACACCAATGCGCCGGAGGCGCTGTATTTCCACGCGGGGCGACTCTCGCACGAGCTCCCCGAGGAGATGGATGTGAAGACCGTGCGCGCGTTCACGGACACGCTCGCGCGACGACGCGCGCTCGTCGCGGACTTCGATGAGAGCTGTGGCGCGGTGAGCAACTCCGATTCGGTGCTCGCGCGGGTGCCGCTTCGCGTGGTGGCGACGATGCCGACGGGGCGGGTGCTCGAGAGCATCCCGGACAGCGAGCGACTTGCGACGGTTTCCGTTCGGTAGGCCGCCGCAGCCGACACTTCCGTCGCTGGCGGACGTATG
>DATCPC010000074.1:0-1597 GCA_036564355.1 Gemmatimonadaceae bacterium
GCCACCGCGCTCGAGCGGGACTATGACGATCGCACGCACGACGGCGATGACGCGCTCGCCTACCATTCCTTCGAGGCCGGCGCGTGGGAGCCGGCCCGGCGCTATGCGCTCCGCGCTGCGGCGCGCGCATTGAGCCTCGGCGCCCCGCGCGAAGCGCTGCAGCACTTCGATCGCGCCGTCACGGCCACGGAGAACGCCGGACAGCGGCTCGACTCCGCGCTGCTCACGGGCCGCGGACGAGCCCACGAGACTCTCGGATCGTTCTCGCACGCGAACGATGACTTCGCGTCGGCACTCATCGCGGCTCGCGAATGCAAAGACCGCCGCGCCGAGTGGGTGGCACTACACGCGCTTGGAATGCTCTGGGCCGCGCGCGACTACGAGCGCGCCGGCGGCTATCGTCTCGATGCGCTGTTCGTCGCACGGACCATCGACGATTCCGCGCTCATGGCCCGCAGCCTGAACAGGATCGGGAATTGGTTCGTCAACCGCGAAGACCCGCACTCGGGCATTCCTCATCACGATGAGGCGCTCGCGATCTTCGACGCCGCCGGCGACCAGCGGGGGGTGGCCGAGACCGTCGACCTCCTCGCCATGGCGCACCACATCGCCGGAGCGCAGGACACCGCCGTCGCATTGTACGAGCGTTCCATCGATCTCTTTTCCGCACTCGACGATCGTCGCGCGCTGGCGAATGCGCTCGCGGTGCTCCCAGTGTGCGGTCCAAGCCACCACGCATCGGCCGGCCCGGTGCGCGCCAGCGCGCACACCGCCGAGCTGCTCGAGAGCGAGCGCACGGTGCGGCTCGCCAGCGAGATCGGCTGGCGCGCAGGTGAGGCGTTTTCGCGCTACCTGCTCGCCGATTGTCTCGCCTGGCGCGGGCACTATGCACGCGCGCTTCGTCTCGCCCGCGAGTCGCTGCTTATCGCGCGGGAGATCGAGCACCTCGAGTGGCAATGCGGCGCTCGTCGCGTGCTCGGTGTGATCGCCCTCGAGCTGTTCGATTCGCCCACCGCGCTCGCGCAGCTGACGGCGGCGCACGACATTGCGCGGCGGCTCGGATCCGCAACCTGGATTCGCTGGACCGGCGCACCGTTGGCGATCGCGTTTGCGCGCGCCTCGCGATCGGCCAAGGCCGCGGATGTGCTCGCTGACGTCGACAAGCGAGTCCCCATCCCCGCGGGCAGCGGTGCCGCGTACGGGCAGGCGCGCACACTCGGCGAACGATTCCTGGCCGTCGCCAGGGCCGAGATCTCGATGTCCATGGGCACTCCTGCCGAGGTGCTCGAGACGATCACCGATGCGGACGAGCGCGGCGCACCGCGTGTGGCGCTTCTTCGCGGGCAAGCGCTGGCGATGCTGGGGCGATGGGACGACGCAATGGCGTCGTTGAGCACTGCGCGCGACGACGCGCGCCAACAGGACGCGCGCCCGCTGCTCTGGCGCATCGATTCGGCCGAGGCGGTCGTTCATCTCGGCCGGCGCCGGCGCCTCGAGGCGCGTCGCTCGCTCGACGCCGCGCGCGCGATCGCCGGCGAGATCGAGGCCGGACTCGATGAACCGGCGCTTGCGGCGGCGTTTCGGGCCGGCGTCGACC
>DATCPC010000097.1:0-6544 GCA_036564355.1 Gemmatimonadaceae bacterium
ACACACGCTTCGACGCGACGACGATATTAGCCGTCGCATTCGCCGCGGTGCCGGCCCGCAACGTGAAGGACACCGGCGTGAGCGGAGCCGACGCGGTCGCAAACTGCGGCACGATGACATAGGTTCCGCCGTCCGCGGGAATCGTGAGGCACGGGAGATCCGCGGCCGTCACCACCCGCCCCTGGAGCGAGGCAAGTGTGAACGTCGTTCCGGTGCACGTGTCGCTCGACAATTTTGGACCGGACGAGTCAGAGCAGGCCGCAGCGTAGAGCACGAGGCCACTTCCGAAGACCAGCGAAGGCAGGAGTTTGCGCATGGACCTTGGGCGTTGGGAGGGGCCCGGAGCGAGCCGACTTCCTCGGGCGATTGCGAAACAGATGTTATCCTTCAACGGTGGCTTGGTTCCAGCCGAATTGTAGAGGCCATGCCGACGAACCGATAGGCAAGGCTGGCCCGACAGCATATTATTCGAGGCAAATGATCTCTGGCCTCGTGCCAGTGCCGCACCCTCCGCCGTTCGTCCGCGAGAGCCGCCGTCCAGTGTGAGCCCAGCCGCGCGGACGCATCGTACTGCCCCTTCCGGCGCCTGATGTCATTCGTCCATCTCCACTGTCATTCCGAGTACTCGCTGCTGGATGGAGCCAACCGCATCGGCGATTTGATCAGCCGCGCGCAGGAGCTCGAACAGCCCGCGCTCGCCATCACGGATCACGGCAATCTCCACGGCGCCTGGGACTTCCAGGAGAGGGCAAAGAAAGCAGGAATCAAGCCGATCATCGGGATGGAGGCCTACGTCTCGCCCGGCGACCGGCGAGAGCGCTCCCGCCCCCGGAACGGTGGCAAGCCCTACTATCACCTGGTGCTGCTCGCCCGTGACGCCACTGGCTATCGAAACCTCGTAAAACTTTCTTCGCTCGCCTACACCGAGGGTTTTTACACCAAGCCGAGGATGGACCGCGAGCTCCTCGCCAGATACTCCGAGGGGCTCATCGTCTCGTCGGCGTGCATCGCCGGCGAGGTTGCGACACACCTGCTGGAGGGGCGTCTGGAAGAGGCCAGGAGCGTCGCGCTCTGGTATGCCGACACCTTCCCCGATCGCTACTATCTCGAGGTCCAGGCGCACGACTCCGGCGGCATCCAGTCGAAGCTCAACGCGCTCGTCCTCGATCTCTCCGCCGCATCGGGGATTCCGGTAATCGCGACGAACGACGCGCACTTCCTGCGCGACACCGATCACGACGCGCACGACGTGCTGCTCTGCATCGGGCTGGGGAAGGACCGCAGCGATCACGACCGGATGCGCTACGACAACGGTCTCTATTTCAAGAGCGCGCCCGAAATCGCCTCGCGCTTTCCCGGCCGCCCCGACGTTCTCGAGAACACACTCAAGATCGCCGACGAGATCTCGGTTCCGTTCTCGAAGACGTACCACGTTCCCTCCTTCCCGCTCCCCAGCGGAGTCGGGAGCGAGAACGAGCTCCTCGTGCGCCTCTCGGAAGACGGCGCGAGGATGCGCTACGGCGATCCGCTCCCCGCCAACGTGCGCGAACGGCTCGACTTCGAGCTGAGCGTCATCACGAAGACCGGGTACGCGGGCTACTTCCTCATCACCTACGACTTCATCAAGGCGGCGAGGGACCGCGGCATTCCCGTCGGTCCCGGTCGCGGCTCGGCCGCCGGTTCACTCGTCGCCTACGCGCTGCGCATCACCGATGTCTGTCCGCTCAAGTTCGATCTCCTCTTCGAGCGCTTCCTGAATCCGGAGCGCGTCTCGATGCCCGACATCGACGTCGACTTCTGCTTCGAGCGCCGCGGCGAGGTGATCGAGTACGTGCGCCAGAAATATGGGCGCGAGTCGGTGGGGCAGATCATCACCTTCGGCACCATGAAGTCGCGCGCGGTCATCAAGGACGTCGGCCGCGTGCTCGGCTTCACGCCCGCGGAGACCGACGCGCTCGCCAAGCTCATTCCGAATCAGCCGAACTTCTCGCTGACGGTGAAAGAGGCGACGACGCAGATCGCCGAGGTGAAGCAGCTGTACCGGAACGACCAACGCTATCGGCAGCTGCTCGACTACGCGATCGCGCTCGAGGGATTGTCGCGACACGCGGGCGTGCACGCGGCGGGGATCGTGATCGCACCGGGTCCGCTCGATGAGTACGTCCCCATCTGCACGCAGAGCTCCAAGGGCGCGGGCAGCTCGAGGGACGATGAGTCCGTGGTCGTCACGCAGTACGACATGAACGCGCTCGAGAAGTCGGGGATGCTCAAGATGGACTTCCTCGGCCTCACGACGCTCACCGTGATCCATGACGCGCTGGGCCTCATCGAGGCGACGTCGGGGTCGCGCCCGAATCTCGATGAGCTCCCGCTCGACGATCCGGAGACGTACCGACAGCTTCGCGCGGGCCGCACCGCCGGCGTGTTCCAGTTCGAGTCGGCGCTCGCCACGGACATGCTCAAGAGCATGCGCTGCGACCGCTTCGACGATCTCGTCGCCTCGAACGCGCTCATGCGCCCCGGTCCGCTCGATGCCGGCATGCACCGCGTGTACATCGCGCGCAAGCGCGGCGAGGAGGCGGTGACGTATCCGCTCCCCGAGCTCGCCGAAGTGCTCGCGCCGACGTACGGCGTGATCACGTATCAGGAGCAGGTGATGCGCATCGCGCAGATCCTCGCCGGGATCTCGCTCGCCGAAGCGGACGTGCTTCGAAAGGCCGTGGGCAAAAAGGACGCCGCGCTCATCGAGGCCGAGCTCACCAAGTTCTCGAGCAAGGCCATCGCGCGCGGATTCGCGCCGCCGATCATCGAGGAGATCGCCGGGCAGATCAAGACGTTCGGCCGCTACGGCTTCAACAAGTCGCACTCGGTGGCGTACTCGATCATCTCGTATCACACCGCGTGGCTCAAGACGCACTGGCCGGCCGAATTCATGGCGGCGCTTCTCTCGTCGCAGATCGGCGATGCGGACTCGGTGGTCAAGTACATCAACGAGGCGCGCGAGCTCTCGATCGAGGTGTTGCCGCCGGATGTCAACGAATCGGGATACAAGTTCACCGTCGTGGGCGACAAGCGCGTGCGCTTCGGGCTCGGTGCGATTCGAAACGTCGGCCGCGCCGCCATCGACTCGATCCTCGCCGCCCGCGCCGATGCGCCGTTCACGTCGCTCTTCGACCTGTGCGAGCGGGTCGATCTCCGGCTGTGCAACAAGCGCGTGTTCGAGGCGATGATCGCATCGGGCGCGCTCGACTCGCTCGGCGGCCATCGCGCGCAATATCTCTCGGCGCTCGACTCGGCGCTGCAGGAGGCGGGACTCAAGCAGGATGAGGCGGCAAGCGGACAGGGCTCGCTCTTCGGCCTCGCGACCGACGACGAGACGCCGCGTCCGCAGCTGTCGCGCACGCTGCCCAACATCTCGGCGTGGAGCGACAGCGAGCGCCTCGCGAAGGAAAAGGAGATCCTCGGCTTCTACATCTCCGGGCATCCGCTGGAGCCGTTCCGCACGGAGGTGGAAATCTTCGCGACGCACAGCGTGTCGTCCCTCGGCCGCTGGGTGGAGACGCCGATGTTCCTCGGAGTGGTCGTGACGGCGATCAAGCGCCAGGTGAGCAAGCGGAGCGGTTCGGAGTTCGCGCGGTTGACAGTGGAGGATTTTTCGGGATCTTCCGAGGTTCTCGTCTTCCCCGAGGCGTGGGCGCTGCTCGGAGATCGCATCAAGCCCGATATTCCCGTACTGTTCAAGGGCGGCTACTCCAAACGCGACCAGGAGGTGGACAATCCGACGTTCATCGTCGAGTCGGTCACTCCGTTCACGGAGCTGCGCGCAACGGGGAACGTCGCCGTGTCGATCGAGCTCGCGGCTGGCGCACCGGTCACGGCGGACGTGATGCACGATGTTCGCGAGATGGTCGACGCACACGCCGGCTCGGCGCCGATCGAGCTTCGGTGGAACGATGGCAATGGTACCAGCGCGAGGTTGCGCTCGAAGTCGCTACGGATCGCGGTCACCAACGCCGCACTAACGGATTTGCGCGCACTGCTCGGCACCGAGCGCGTCCGACTCGTCCGCAGGAGCTGATGCATGAGCACGTCGATAATGGAGTTCGAAAAACCGATCGTTGAGCTCGAGAAGCAGATCGACGAGCTGCGACGCACGGCCGAGAAGCGTCAGTTGAGCATGGAGGATGAGATCGTGCCGCTGGAGCGCAAGCTCGACGAGCTCCGGCGCACCGTGTACACCAGCCTCACGCCGCTCCAGCGCGTGCAGGTGGCGCGCAACGCGCGGCGGCCGTTCACGCTCGACTACCTGCAGCTCGCCTTCACGGACTTCATCGAGCTGCACGGCGACCGCCTCTACCGCGACGATGCCGCGATCGTGGGCGGATGGGCGCGTCTCGATGGCGACACGGTCATGGTCATCGGACACCAGCGCGGCCGCGATACGAAGGAAAATCTCAAGCGCAACTTCGGAATGCCGCACCCGGAGGGCTATCGCAAGGCGCTTCGGCTGATGAAGCTCGCCGAGAAGTACAAGATCCCCATCATCACGCTCATCGACACGCCGGGCGCGTGGGCCGGCCTCGGTGCGGAGGAGCGCGGGCAGTCCGAGGCCATCGCGCGCAATCTCTTCGAGATGAGCCGCCTCGAGGTTCCCGTCGTCGCGACGGTCATCGGTGAGGGCGGATCGGGCGGCGCGCTCGCGCTCGGCGTCGCGGACCGCGTGCTGATGCTCGAGAACGCGGTGTATTCGGTGATCACCGTGGAAGGGTGCGCGGCGATTCTCTGGAAGGATGGGAAGAGCAACGAGATGAAGGAGCGCGCCGCGAAGGCGCTGCGCATCACCGCGCCCGAGCTGATGGAGCTCGGCGTCATCGACGAGATCGTGCCCGAGCCGGTGGGCGGCGCCCACGTGAACCACGAGGCATCGGCGCGCTCGCTGCAGGAAGCGCTCGTCCGCAATCTCGAGGAGCTGCGGCGCTTCCGGCCCGAGAAGCTCGTGCGTCGCCGACGAGAGAAGTTTCTCTCGATGGGCGAGTTCACGGAGTGAGCGTGGCTCCGCATCTCGTCGAGGTCGCGTTCAAGGGCAAGCGCAAGGAGTTTTTCCTCTGGGATGGCGAGGATCCTCCGGTCGTCGAGTCGCCCGTGATCGTCGAGGTGGATCGCGGCGAGGACTTCGGCCGCGTGCACGCCATCGGCGAGCGGGCGGCGACGCGCTGCGGCGGATGCTCGCACGGTTGCGGCACCGCGGCGCCGGAGCGCAAGGTTCTGCGCGCCGCGACGCCAGAGGATGAGCGTCGCGCCAACGAGCTCCCCGACGAAGACGAGATCGCGCGGCGCAGGGCGACCGAGCGCGTGAAGGCGCACGCGCTGGTGATGAAGGTGTCGGACGCCGAGTGGCAGTGGGACCGCAAGAAGCTCACGCTCTACTTCACTGCGGAGAAGCGCGTCGACTTCCGCGCGCTCGTGCGCGATCTCGCCGCCGCATTCCGTACGCGCATCGAGCTGAAGCAGATCGGCGTGCGCGACGAGGCCAAGCGCCTCGGCGGGATCGGCCGCTGCGGACGCGAGTACTGCTCGGCGTCGTGGCTGCCCGAGCTGCGCCCGGTGAATCTCCAGGTCGCAAAGGACCAGCATCTGTCGCTCAACCCGTCGCAGATCTCGGGCGCGTGCGGGCGGCTGATGTGCTGCCTGCGCTACGAGCACGATTACTACGTGCAGAGCCGCAAGCGATTCCCCAAGGAGGGTCGCATTCTCGTCACGTCGCTGGGCGAGGAGAAGGTGCTGGCGAACGACATCTTCGGGGATCGCGTGACGCTGCGCGGCCCCGAAGGCGACACGCGCGTCGTGGCGCTCGCGGAGCTGAAGGCGGAGCTCGAGCAGCGGGCGAGCGCGGTGGTGGAGGAGCACGAGGACGAAGTGCCGGCCGCGGAGCCACTGGTGGAGGCCGAGCTGGAAGAGGAGGCGCCGCCGGCGCGCGCGAGCCGCGCGCCAACGCCCCTGCCCGGCGATACGCCCGCCGTCGACGCCGGCGATCGACGTCCGCATCGGCGCCGCGGCCGGCGTGGCGGTCGGCGCGGCCGACCCGGCGGCGAGAACGCATCCGGATCCGGTGGCGAGAGTCCGCCCGGTGGCGGAACGGCGCCGGAAGGCGAATAGCGTGGCGGAGTACTATCTCACCACTGCGATCGACTACGCCAACGGCGACCCCCATTTAGGCCACGCGTTCGAAAAGATCGGCGCCGATGTCATCGCCCGCTATCGGCGCATGCTGGGCGACGACGTCTGGTTCCTGATCGGGATGGACGAGCATGGCCAGAAGGTCGCGCAGACGGCGGCGGATCGCGGCCTCTCGCCGCAGGCGCTCGTCGACGAGGTCGCGGAGACATTCCTGGCGATGTGGCGCCGCCTCGGCATCTCGAACGATCAGTTCATGCGCACGACGGCGCCTGCGCACAAGGCCGGCGTGCAGGCGCTCATCGAGATGATCTTCGACAAGTCGCCGAATGATTTTTACGAGAAGTCGTACGAGGGGTATTACTGCGTC
>DATCPC010000113.1:0-17832 GCA_036564355.1 Gemmatimonadaceae bacterium
GTCATCGTCGCGGTCGCCGCCTCCCGCCGTTCCCATGACCCCGTCATCATCATCCCGGCCACCGTGCGCGACTCGCTCAACAGCGCCTGGTCGGTGGCGAACATGCACTGGAACGAGATCGGCGATCAGAACATGCTCACCCAGGCGCTCGGCACCGGGAAGCCGACGCAAAAGGAATATCTCGGCTGCCTCCTCGGCGATAGCGACCCGGACACGTTCCGCGTGATCGGACTCGTCCCCGCGCACGACATGAAGCGGTTCCAGTTCGCGGTTACCGGCAGTTGCGACAGCGTTCCCGGTGTGATCGGCACCTTCCACACGCATCCGTACCGCGCGGCGCCAACCGGCAAGGCGCTCAAGGAGCCCGGCCTGTCAAAGCAGGATCTGTTGACGTTCATGGGCAGCACCGATCGCGCGCTCATCGTCGTCTGGGACGTCGACTCGCTGGACGTCGCGCTGCGCACCGCGGACGGACGCGTGGTCCACCCCGCGCTCCTGCTCCCGCGCTGATACTTCCCCCGCTCTCCCTCGCGGCTACGTTTCACCCATGAGCTCACCAGTGGTCCTCGAGTCTCCCCGCGCCGCTCTCGAGCGCGAGGGCGAGCTCGTCTCATGGCTCCAGTCCCATGGATCCTTGCTCCTCGGGTTCAGCGGCGGCGTCGATTCGGCCTATCTCGCCTGTGTTGCGGTGGAGGCCGTTGGACCCGACCGCTTTCTCGCTGTCATCGGCCGCAGCGCGTCCTATCCGGCCGAGCAGTGGCGAATGGCGCGTGACGTCGCGGGTCGCGCCGGAATAGCCGTGCTCGAGGTCGACACCCATGAGATGGACGATCCGCGCTACGTCGCCAATCCGACCAACCGTTGCTACTTCTGCAAGTCGGAGCTCTGGTCGGTGCTCGAGCGCGTGCGCGCCGAGCGCGGAATCACGACGATCATCGACGGCACCAACGCCGACGATCTCTCCGATCATCGTCCGGGGAAAAAAGCTGCGGCGGAGCAGGGAATTCGCTCGCCGCTCGCGGAGCTCGGCTTCACGAAATCCGACATTCGCGCGCTCTCACGCGCGCGTGGAATTCCGACGTGGTCGCAGCCATCGTCGCCCTGCCTCTCGTCCCGCCTCCCGTACGGAACACCGGTGACCGTCTCGCGACTGTCGACGGTTGAGCGAGCCGAGCGCGCGCTGCGTGCGCTCGGCGTCGGAGGCAATCTTCGCGTGCGGCATCACGGCGACGTTGCGCGTGTCGAGATGGACGTCGCCGAGCTCGGGCGCTGGCTCGAGTCGGGGAATTCCGCGAGGCTCGGCGACGCGGTGCGCGCGGCCGGCTTCGCAAGCGTCGAGATCGATCCGCGCGGTTTCCGCTCGGGGTCGCTGAACGTGCTGGCCGGCGTAAACACGGATAGCGGAGCCAGTGCGCCTCTTTCTGGCTCTTGAGCTGGACTCGCGCGAGCGGCGTGCGATCTGCCAGGCGATCGCGCCGATGAAGGAGGCCGCTCCCCAGGCGAGCTGGGTTCGCGAAGAAAATCTCCATCTCTCGATCAAGTTCTTCGGTGAGCAGCCGGACACGGCACCCCGCGAGCTCGCGAAAATCCTCGCCGGCATCGCGGCATCGCAGGAGCCGCTCGACCTGCGGATCAGCGGACTGGGCGCGTTTCCAAACCTTCGGGCCCCCCGTGTCGTATGGATGGGCGTGCAGCACGATCCGAGGCTCGAGCTGATGCACCACGACATCGAGGCGATCTGCGACGCAAACGGCTTCCCGCTCGATGCGCGCGCGTTCCGGCCGCACATCACGCTCGCGCGCGTGCGCGACGAGATGCCGCCGGCGAATGCGCGAGCACTCGCAGTCGCCGCGCGCGCCGTGGGGTACAAGGGTGTGCAGCAGGTGAGGGTGCTCTCGGTGCTCGAGAGCACCCCAGCGCCGGGCGGCCCGCGTTACACGAACGTCGCGTCAATTCCATTCGGAGGTGGATGAGTCATGGGCGGATGCTTCAAGTCGATCGGATGTCTCGTCGTGGCGGTCGCGTTCGCCACCACCGGGTGGTTCACTCGTGGCTACTGGACGCCGTATCTGCGTGAATACACGCAGGCCGCTTTGCCCGCCCATGTGCGCGCCCCCGGCACGTGGCAGCCGGCGACCCCCGCGGGCGCCGCGCGCGCCAGGGCGATCGTCGATCGGCTCGCGTCGCGCAACGGACCCGTCTACGGAAATGTCGAGCCGGGCGACCTGATCGCGTTCGTCTTCCAGCAGCTCTCGCATCAGCTGCCACCCTCGGCCCGCGATGTCGAGGCCATGGTCAGTGGCGATCAGCTTCTCGTGCGCGCCTCCGTGAATCCAAGCGACCTCGGCGATCTGTCCGAGTTGGGGCCGCTCGCCAACATGCTTGGCGATCGCGAACAGGTACAGTTCGGTGGCACACTCGACATCGTGAAGCTGGGGCTTGCGGAGTATCACGTGCAGTCGTTCAGCATCCACGACTTCTCGATTCCGCACGCGATGCTGCCGCGGCTCATCAAGAGCTACTCGAAGGGCGCGCGGCCGGCCGGAGTCTCCGAGGATGCGCTGCCGCTGATCACGCCCGTGCACATCGGCGACGTCCGCATCAAGAACAGCCAGATCACTCTGTACAAGGTTGTACGGTGAGCCCCAAGATTCTCGTTGCCGACGACGAAAAGGGCATCCGCGCCGCGCTCGGCCAACTCCTCGAGTACGACGGCTACGAGGTGCACTCGGTCCAGAATGCCGTCGACGCGATCGCCGAGTACGAGAAGTGGCAGCCGGACATGGTCTTCATGGATGTGAAGATGGGTGGAATCGACGGGCTGGAGGCGCTCAAGCGCATCAGGGTCATCGATCCCGCTGCGATCGTGGTGATGATCAGCGGTCACGGGACGATCCAGACCGCCGTCGAGGCGACGCAGCTCGGGGCGTACGACTTTCTCGAGAAGCCGCTCGACACCGATCGGATTCAGGTCACGCTGCGCAACGCGCTCCAGCACGTGGTGCTCCGCGAGGAGAACAGCCGCCTGCGCGCGAGCATCGAGTCGCGCTACGAGATCGTGGGAAAGTCGTTCGCGATTCGGTCGCTGATCGAGAAGATCGAGCGCGTCGCCACCACCCCCGCGCGCGTGCTCATCACCGGCGAGAACGGAACCGGAAAGGAGCTCGTCGCGCGCGCGCTGCACCGGCTCTCGCCGCGCGCCGCGAAACCGTTCGTCGAGGTGAACTGCGCGGCGATTCCGAGTGAGCTGATCGAGAGCGAGCTCTTTGGTCACATCAAGGGATCGTTCACGGGCGCCATCGCGGATCGCACCGGAAAGTTCGAGCAGGCCAACGGCGGCACGCTCTTCCTCGACGAGATCGGCGACATGAGCCCGTCCGCGCAGGCGAAGGTGCTGCGCGTGCTCGAGGATGGCGTCGTCAACCGCATCGGCAGCTCGAAGACCATTTCCGTCGACGTGCGCGTCATCGCCGCGACGAACAAGAATCTCGAATCGGAGATCTCCGAGAGCCGCTTTCGCGAGGATCTCTACTATCGAGTGAACGTGGTGCCGGTTGTCGTGCCGCCGTTGCGCGATCGCCGCGAGGACATTCCGCTGCTCGTGCACCACTTCGCCGGAATACTTTCCGAGGGCGAGGGAATGCCGCCGCGCACGTTCAGCCAGGACGCCGTCGATCGCCTCGCAGCCTTCGATTGGCCGGGCAACGTGCGCGAGCTGAAGAACACCGTCGAGCGCATTCTCATTCTCTCCTCGGGACCGCGTGTCGGCGCGCCCGATGTCGATCGCCTGCTCGGACAGCGCGCGGCGGACATCACGAGCCTCGGCTCGCTCGCCGACTGCAAGACCTTCGAGGAGTTCAAGGAGGCGGCCGAGCGCGCCTTCCTGCTCACCAAGCTGCGCGAGACGGACTGGAACGTTTCGGAAACCGCGCGCCTGCTCGACATGCCCCGATCGAATCTCTACAAGAAGATCGAGCGGTATGCGCTGGCGCGAGAGCACGCCTAGAGGATTCCAATGGCCGGCACTGATTGGGACAAGGAGATGAAGAAGATCGACCGGCAGCTCGAGTCGATCTCCGACGATGCGCTGATCTCGACGTCGAGCAAGAAGCCGCCCGCTGAGAAGGCGCGAGCCGCCGACGTGCAGCGCACGACGACGACGTTCGGCGTGTTCGCGCGGCTGATGCTCGCCGTGCTGCTCGGACTCGCAATGCTCTTTTGGCCGTACAGCGCGCGCTGCGGCCCCGGCTTGTTTGCGTATTTGTTCGCGAGCGCGATGGTCGGCGTCGGCGGAGTGTGGAGCGCGGTCTGGACGTGGCGCCATCGCTCGTCGCAGGCGCACGTGCTCTCGCTGCTGCTCGTGGTGTGGGGGCTCGTCCTGGCCGGACTCGAGGTGCTTCCACGAATTGGCTACTCGATCCCGACCACCTCGCACCCCGCGACGTGGATGTGCTCCTGACGCGCTCGCCGAACTTCAGCGATATTACGGCATGAAAACATTCAGGAATTTCGTCGGTGGTGCGTGGGTCGAGCCTTCGTCGGGCAAGTATTTCGATAACATCAATCCCGCCGACACGACCGACGTCATCGGCCGCTTTCCTCTCTCGGCCGAAGCCGACGTCGCGAAGGCCGTCGCGTCCGCGAAGAAGGGATTCGAGATCTGGCGGCGTACGCCAGCGCCCGCGCGCGGCGACGTGCTGCGCAAGGCGGGGGATTTGCTCGTCGCGCGCAAGGAAGAGATCGCGGAGCTGATGACGCGCGAGATGGGGAAGCCGCTCGCCGAGACGCGCGGCGACGTGCAGGAAGGGATCGACACCGCGTACTACGCCGCCACCGAGGGTCGCCGGCTCTTCGGGCACACGGTGCCGAGCGAGCTGCGATCGAAGTGGGCGATGAGCTTTCGCCGTCCGATCGGCATCTGCGGGATCATCACGCCGTTCAACTTTCCGCTCGCGATACCGACGTGGAAGATCTTCCCGGCGCTGCTGTGCGGCAACGCGGTGATCTTCAAGCCGGCCGAGGATGTACCGCACACCGGAACGGTGTTCGTAGAGATTCTGCTCGAGGCCGGGCTGCCGCCGCAGGTCGTCCAGCTGCTCCACGGCGCGGGTGAAGTGGTGGGCGCGGCGATCGTGAATCACCCAGACATTCCCGCGATTTCGTTCACGGGCTCGACGGACGTCGGTTCGATCGTGGGCGAGACGTGCGGCCGGATGCACAAGCGGCTGTCGCTGGAGATGGGCGGAAAGAACGCGATGCTCGTGCTCGATGATGCCGATCCGGAGCTGGCCCTCGAGGGTGTGCTCTGGGGCGCGTTCGGCACCACCGGACAGCGCTGCACGGCGACGAGCAGGCTGATTCTGCAGTCGAAGATTCACGACAACATGCTCGGCCTGCTCGTGGAGCGCGCCAAGACGATGAAGCTCGGCGACGGCCGCAAGAAGGGAACGGACGTGGGACCGCTCATCAACGAGGCCTCGCGCGCGAAGGTCGAGCGCTACGTCGACATCGGTCAGGCGCAGAATGCCGATCTGCTCTGCGGTGGGAAACGGCCGAGCGGGAAGGCGGTGGAGAACGGCTATTTCTTCGAGCCTACCGTGTTCGCTCGCGTGGAGCCTGGATCGCGACTCGAGCAGGAGGAGATCTTCGGGCCGATCCTCTCCGTGGTGCGCGTCGATACGGTGGACGAAGCGTTCGCGGTGAACAACGATGTGCGGTACGGACTGTCATCCTCGGTGTACACGCGCGACGTTAACGTCGCCTTCCGGGCGCTAACCGAACTGGACAACGGTATTACGTATATCAACGCACCAACGATCGGTGCCGAGGCACATCTGCCGTTCGGTGGGGTGAAGCAGACCGGCAACGGCCACCGCGAGGGCGGCTGGGAGGTGTACGAGTTCTACTCCGAGACCAAAGTCGGGTACGTCGATTTCTCGGGCACGTTGCAGCGCGCCCAGATCGACAATTATGGAGATGATGCTACGACGCTTCTGTAGCTACCAGGTGCGCGGGATCGACTTGCAATCGGCCTGCGACCCAGGGAAATTCGTCAGCAGTTGCCTCGCGGTCGACTGATCAGTCACCCGGAGAGCGGCGGTTCGCCGCAGCGCGAGACTCCGCCGGATCAATCAGCCGCCAAACGATGGACTCCGATGTCCCATTCTCCCACTCCATCCGGATCGCGCGCCGCCTCCGATCAGCATCGGGCGGACGTGCTGCGCGCGATGAATCGGTCGCGATGGCGGATGGATGGGTTTTGGGAGTGGGCGAAGATCATTATTTTCGCCGTCGCGCTGTTCGTGGTCATCCGGACGTTCGGCGTCGAGGCCTACAAAATCCCGTCGGGCAGCATGGAGAGCACGCTGCTGGTCGGCGATTTCCTCCTCGTGAACAAGGCGCTCTACGGCGCCGAGATCCCGTTTACTGACGTTCGACTTCCCGCGATTCGCTCCCCGCGACGCGGAGATGTGATAGTCTTCCAGTATCCGCTCAACCCACAACAGAGCTACGTCAAGCGTCTCATCGGCCTTCCGCGAGACACCGTGGAGATGCGAGACGGCGAGTTGATTCTGAACGGGCGAAAGCAGAACGAGCTGTACGTCATCCACACGCATCCAATCGGTGAGCCGGTGGAGGAGGAGTTCCGCTGGCAGGATCAGTATCTCATTCGCACGGCACAGGCGCGCGAGGGATATCATCCGTCGCGTAACACATGGGGTCCGCTGATCGTCCCTGACAGGAGCTACTTCATGCTCGGGGACAACAGGGACAACAGCCTGGACAGCCGCTATTGGGGTTTCGTCGCGGATTCGCTGGTGAAGGGGAAGCCGTTGATCGTGTACTACAGTTACGAACGTGACGCGACGCACAAGTTTCCCTGGCTCACCGACATTCGTTGGGCCCGACTGGGAACGAGGGTTCGCTGATCGATTCGATGGTTCGTCGTTCGGTTCGCAAGCGCGCTGTCGCGCATTCGTGCTGGTCCCTGCAGGAGTAGCCGCCCAGTATGGCCGTACCTTCGCATAAGAAGTCTTCGTACGACGAAGGGTCGCTGGACCAATATCTTCGGGACATCAGCGCCTATCCGCTGATCGATCGCGACGAGGAAGTGCGTCTCGCGCAGCTCATCCGCGTGAAGGATGCGGAGGCGCTCGACAAGCTGGTGCGCTCCAACCTGCGCTTCGTAGTCTCCGTCGCCAAGAAGTACCAGAATCAGGGCGTCGCCCTCTCGGATCTGATCAACGAGGGGAACCTCGGCCTCATCCGTGCGGCCCACAAGTTCGACGAGACGAAGGGGATCAAGTTCATCTCCTACGCCGTCTGGTGGATCCGCCAGGCGATCCTGCAGGCGCTGGCCGAGCAGTCGCGCATCGTGCGTGTGCCGCTGAATCGCGCGGGCACGCTGCACCGCATCGGCAAGCGCGCGAACGCGCTCCTTCAGGAGCTCGGCCGCGAGCCCACGCACGAGGAGATCGCGCTCGAGATGGACATCACCGAGGAGGAGGTCGCGAAGACGATCTCGATCTCGCAGACCCATCTCTCGCTGGACGCGCCGATGACGCCGGGTGAGGATAACCGGCTGCTCGACTACCTGCCGGACACGCTCAACGCCACGCCGGATGAACAGACCTTCGAGAAGGCGCTCACCGAGGCGATCGAGGAGTCGTTGTCATCGCTGAAGGAGCGCGAGGCGAAGATTCTGCGGCTCTACTTCGGTCTCGACAGCGAAGAGCCGATGACGCTCGAGCAGATCGGCGCGCTGCTCGGCATCACCCGCGAGCGCGTGCGGCAGATCAAGGAAAAGGCGCTCAGCCGACTGCGTCACGTCTCTCGCGCCCGCGCGCTCGAGAGCTTCCTCGGCTAGCTTTCCGATGGTGGACTGAGCGGATTCGTCGCGTCGCGCCGCCGCCCTTCCACGATCTGGCATTACCGGAAAGCCCCATGGTTCAGCTCAACCCGCAGGCCATCGAGCGTCCGTTCGCGCGGGGCACCATGCGACGCATGATAACGATGGTCGGTCGGGCCCTCGTGCTCCGATGTCCGAGCTGCGGCTCACGCGGGCTCTTGAAAAACTGGTTCAAGATGAACGACCGCTGCCCCGTGTGCGGGCTCCGCGTGGAGCGCGAGGGACACGACTACCTGGCGGGGTCGGTGATGTTCAACCTCGTGTTGGCCGAACTCCTGTTCGCAGTGGCGATGGTTGGGTATCTGCTTATCGCGTGGCCAAAAGTGAATTGGGACATGCTCGGGATCGTGGCGCCGCTCGGCATGGCCGTCGCGCCGTTCGTGCTCTTTCCGTTCTCGAAGCTCGTATGGCTCGCGGCCGATCTCGCGCTGCGCCCCGCGCACGCGAGCGAGCTTGGTGTTGGCGAGCCGGGGCGTAACGCAACGTAGGCGTCGAACGCGCCGCGCGGTGGCCCGTGCCGCGACCGCCCCGTACTTTTCGCCCCCTATGCTCCGAATTCCTCACCACCTCCCGTGGCTCGCGGCGGCCGTGCTCATCGCGATGCCCGCGGCGGGTCGCGCCCAGACTGCGTCCGGCGGCACCGCTTCGGAGATCACTGCGGCCGATCTCCACACGCGCCTCTATCTCATCGCCGCCGACTCGCTTCGCGGCCGCCTCGCCGGCTCGGCGGGCGACTCCGTGGTCACCTCGTACATCGCCGCCGAATTCGCGCGCGTCGGGCTCGCGCCGGCGGGTGAAGACGGTGGTTGGTTCCAGACCGTGCACTTTCGGGAGCGCGGCGGCCGGGAGCCGGTGACCCCAGCGCGCAACGTGATCGGTGTAGTGCGCGGCAGCGATCCCGTGCTGCGCAACGAGTACGTGGTGCTGAGCGCGCACAACGATCACGTCGGTGTGGCGCGGCAGGCGGTCGATCACGATTCGCTTCGCGTGACAAACTTCGCCGCAGCGATGCGCAAGCGTGGCACGCCGGCGTCGGTGGTGCAGGCATGGGCGACGCATGCGTTGGACTCGCTCCGCGCACTGCGCGCGCCGCGCCGCGACTCGATCTTCAATGGCGCGGACGACGACGGATCCGGAACCGTCGCCCTGCTCGAGATCGCCGAGGCGGTATCGGCGATGCCGACAAAGCCCAAGCGGTCGATTCTGTTCATTTCGCACACGGCGGAAGAGGAGGGACTCTTCGGCTCCGCGTGGTTCACGGATCATCCGACGGTGCCGCGTGACTCGCTGGTGGCGGAGCTCGACATGGACATGATCGGGCGCGGGAGCCCGGCGGATGTCGCGAACGGAGGCCCGGCGTACCTCGAGTTGATCGGCACGCGACGGCTGTCGACGGAGCTCGGCGACGTGGCCGAGCGCGTGGATGCAGGCGAGCCGATTCCGTTCAAATTCAATTACGCGTTCGATGCGCCGGGCGACAGGGAACAGTACTACTGCCGCGCCGATCACTACTCGTACGCGCGCTTCGGAATTCCGTCGATCAACTTTTCACGCGGCGATCACCCGGACTACCACGAGGTGACGGACGAGCCGCAGTACATCGACTACGACGCGTTGGCGCGCGTTGCGAGCTATGTGCGCGATCTCGCGCTGGCGCTGGCGAATCTCGACCATCGCGTGGCCGTCGATCATGCGAGGCAGAAGGACCCGCACGGGGCGTGCGTGCAGTAGGCGCATTCATCGCAGGCAACTCTTACCCGAACAGCGATCATGGCGCAACAGAGCTCGTTCGATGTGACCACCGGAGTCGACCTGCAGGAAGTCGACAACGCGGTGAATCAGGCGCAGAAGGAGATCACGCAGCGCTACGACTTCAAGGGCTCGCCCGCGAAGATCGAGCTGCAGCGCGCCGAGAACAAGATCATGCTGGAGGCCGAGGGCGACTACAAGATCGCGGCGGTGCTCGACGTGCTGCAGTCGAAGCTCATCAAGCGCGGCGTTCCGGTGAAGAATCTCGACATTGGCGAGATCAAGCAGGCCGGCGGCGACACGGTGAAGCGCGAGATCAAGCTCAAGATGTCGCTCGACGGCGATACGGCGAAGAAGGTCGTGGCGGCGATCAAGGACGCCAAGATGAAGAAGGTGCAGGCGTCGATTCAGGGGGAGCAGGTGCGCATCACGTCGTCGTCGAAGGACGAGCTGCAGGACGTGATGACGCTGCTGCGCGGCAAGGATTTCGGCGTGGAGCTCAAGTTCGGGAACTACCGGTGAGCATGCGGCGGGTGCTCGGTGCGATGGTACTGAGCGCGAGCACTGCGCTCGCGATACCGGGAGAGGCATCGGCGCAGAAGGCCGGCGCGACGTTGAGCGCGACCGAGCGCACCCTCGTGAAGGCCGTCGACGCGCACAACGCGAACGCGCTCGCGCTGTTGATCAAGGTCGTCAACATCAATAGCGGGACGATGAACTTCGCGGGCGTGCGCCAGGTGGCGGACGTCCTCGCGGCGCAGCTCAATTCGCTTGAATTCAAGACACATTGGGTGGACGGCGCGCCCTTCCATCGCGCGGGGCATCTCGTGGCCGAGCATCCGGGCCCGGGGCCGAAGCTCCTGCTCATCGGGCATCTCGACACCGTGTTCGAGCCCGACAACCCGTTCCAGAAGTTCGAGCGCCTCGATGATTCGACGGCGAAGGGTCCCGGCGTAATCGACATGAAGGGCGGCGACGTCATCATCGTGTATGCGCTGCGCGCGCTCGAGGAGGCGCGGGTGCTCGACAAGATGAACATCAGCATCGTGTTCGACGGTGACGAAGAGGAGTCGGGATCCCCGGTCGAGCTCGCGCGCGCCGCCCTCGTCGACGCCGCGAAGGGAGCGACGGCGGCGCTCGGCTTCGAGGATGGCGCAGGCGATCCGAAGACCGCGATGACCTCGCGCCGCGGCGCGGGCTCGTGGTCCCTGATCTCGAAGGGCACGCCGTCGCACTCGGGACAGATCTTCACTCCCGAAGTCGGCGCCGGTGCGGTGTTCGAGTCCGCGCGGGTGCTGAACGAGTTCTACACGAGGCTCGGCCACGAGCAGTATCTCACCTTCAACCCCGGTGTCGCGCTCGGCGGCACGGCGGTGACGCTCGACTCCACGGGCACCGTCGGCAATGCGTCGGGGAAAGACAACGTCGTGGCCGAGCAGATGAAGGTGACGGGCGATCTCCGCACGATCTCGCCGGCGCAGTTCGCGAAGGCGGAGTCGATGATGAAGGACATCGTCGCGCATCCGCTGCCGGGCACACATTCGGAGATCACCTTCCAGACTGGTTATCCGCCGATGGCGCCGACCGATGGGAATCGCCGCCTGCTCGAGATGTACGACAAGACCAGCCGCGATGTCGGCTCGGGCGGAGTCACCGCCGTCGATCCGGCGCACGCGGGCGCCGCGGACATCTCCTTCGTCGCGAACCTCGTCCCGATGGCGATCGATGCGCTCGGACTCTCGGGACACGACGACCACACCGACAAGGAGACCGCGGATCTGCGCACGTTGCCGGTGAAGGCGAAACGAACCGCGGTGCTCCTCTATCGCCTGTCGAACCTCCCCGAGACGGCGCTCAAGCGCCAGGCACCATGATAACGAAGCCCGGTATCGCGCGAGTCGCGGCGGTGGTTGCTGCGTGCGCCGTCAGTGGAGGGTCTGCCGCCGCGCAGCGTCCTACGCTCTCCAAGAACGTGCGCGACTACGTCGCCATCGACACGCCCACCGTCGTGCTCACGCACGTTCGCGTGATCGATGGCACCGGCGCTCCGTCGCGCGAGAATCAGTCGATCGTCGTTCGTGACGGACGCATCGCCGCGCTCGGCGACGCCGCGTCGATTCAGCTGCCGGCTGGCGCCCAGGTGCTCGACCTCACTGGCAAGTCGGTGATCCCGGGGCTCGTGATGATGCACGAGCACCTGTATTACCCTACCGGTCCCGGCGTATACGGCAATCTCTCAGAGAGCTTCACGCGACTCTACCTGGCGGGCGGCGTCACGTCGATGCGTACCGGCGGCAACTCGAACGGCTACGGGGAGATCAACATCGCGGGCGAGATCGCTCGCGGCGAGAAGCCGGGTCCCTGGATAGATGCCACCGCGCCCTATCTCCAGGGGCCCGGGCTCGGCGTCACACAGATGTACGAGCTGAAAAGCGCCGGAGATGCGCGCCGAATGACGAGCTTCTGGGCCGACGCCGGCGCCACGTCGTTCAAGGCGTACATGAACATCACGCGCGCGGAGCTCGCCGCCGCGGTGAAGGAGGCGCACCGCCGCGGGCTCAAGATCACCGGGCACCTCTGCTCGGTCACCTATCGTGAGGCCGCGGCGATCGGGATCGACGACCTGGAGCACGGATTCTTCGTCGCCACGGACTTCGTGCCGGAGAAGAAGCCGGATGTGTGCCCCGGGCAGAACGTGGGAATGACCGCGCTCGCCGCGGTGGATACGAGTGGCGCGCAGTTCAAGTCGCTCGTCGCTTACCTCATCGCGCACCACGTCTCGCTCACGTCCACGCTCACGGTGTTCGAGACGTTCACGCCGGGGCAGCCGACACCGCCCGGGCTCGACGTGCTGGATCCGATTCTCCGGCAGCAATTCGAGGAGTTCCACGCCGTCGTGAACAAGAAGACGGAATCGATCTTCATCGGCCTGTTCGCGAAGGAACGCGCGATGGAGGTGAAGTTCGCGCGCGCGGGCGGGCTCCTGTTGGCCGGCACCGATCCCACAGGCGCGGGCGGCGTGATTCCCGGCTACTCCGACCAGCGTCAGGTGGAGCTCCTCGTCGGCAGCGGATTCACACCGCTCGAGGCGATCAGGATCTGCACGCTCAACGGCGCAACCTATCTTGGCAAGGCGGCCCGAATCGGCTCGATCGCGGTTGGCAAGCAGGCGGATCTCGTCGTGATCGGCGGGAATCCCGCCGCGCAGATCTCCGACATTCGCAACGTGGAGATGGTGTTCAAGCAGGGCGTCGGCTACGATCCGGCGAAGCTCATCGCATCCGTGAAGGGGAAGGTGGGGCTCTTCTAGCGGGCATTCGGGGCTACGCGCCCTCGTCGCGCGTCGGTAACTTTCCCGCATGTCCCCGCGCTCCGTGTCGCCCGAGTGAAGGTCGGTTTCATCACGCTTGGCTGCGACAAGAACACGGTCGACAGCGAGCGCTACCTCGCGCTCCTCGCGGACCACGGCGGTGAGTTCACGCCGGAGCTCGACGACGCCGATCTGATCATCATCAACACCTGCGGCTTCATCGACGCGGCGAAGCAGGAATCGATCGACGCGATCATCGAAGCCGGTCGGCACAAGTCCGATGGCCAGTGCCAGACGGTCGTCGCCGTGGGATGCATGGTCGAGCGCCACAAGTCCGAGCTCGCCAGCGAGCTTCCCGAGGTCGACCTCTTCCTCGGCTCGTCCGAGATGGACCGCCTCGTTCCCGAGCTTCTCGCGCGCGGCGTCCTCGATCCCGAATCGCCACTCATCGCGCATCCGGGCGTTCGCCTGTACACCGGCGATCTGCCGCACGTGCGCTATCTCAAGGTGAGCGAGGGGTGCGACCACGGATGCGCGTTCTGCGCGATCCCACTCATGCGCGGCAAGCACCGCTCGTTCGCGCTCGACGATGTCGTGCGCGAGGCGCAGCTGCTCGAGCTCCAGGGGGCGCGCGAGATCAATCTGGTGGCGCAGGATCTCGCGCACTACGGGCGCGACCGGCGCGACGGCGCGGCGCTCCCCGAGCTGCTCTCGGCGCTGCTCGACGCGACGTCGATCCCGTGGATGCGGCTGCTCTATTTGTATCCCACAGGGATCACGCCGAAGCTGCTCGATCTCATGTCGCGCGAGGCGCGCGTGCTCCCGTATCTCGACATGCCGATCCAGCACGGCTCCGACGCCGTCCTCGCGCGCATGCGGCGTCCCGAGCGCGCGCACACGATTCGCGAGCGCGTCGCGCGGCTGCGCGCCACCGTGCCCGATGTCGCGATCCGCACGACGTGCATCGTCGGCTTTCCCGGCGAGACCGAGAGTGACTTCGCGCAGCTCTGCGAGATCCTCGAGGAAGTTCGCTTCGAGCGCGTCGGCGCGTTCACCTACTCGCCGCAGGAAGGCACCAGCGGCGCGCTGCTCGAGGACGATGTTCCGATGCCTATGAAGCGCGACCGGCTCGAGCGTCTCACCGAGCTGCAGCGCGCGATCACGGCCGAGCGGTACGAGCGGCACATCGATCGGCCCGTGCGCGGCATCATAGACCGCGTCGACGAGATCACCGGCGAGACGCTCGGCCGCACCGTCTGGCAGGCCGACGACATCGACGGCATCACGCGCTTTCAGGGCAGCGCCGCGCCGGGCTCGATCGTCGACTGCATCATCGAGGACGTCGTCGACGATTACGACTTCGTCGCACGCATCGTCGGTGTGCACGAAGCGCCCGCGCCGGTCGCCCTCGCCGTGCGCGCCGGTCGCTCGCTCCCCGTGATGGCCGCCGCCGCGACCGCCAGCTACGGTCGGTGAGCACCCGCTCGGCTGCGATTCTTGCCCGTGCGCTCGCGGTCATGCCGGGCGGCGTCAGCTCGCCAGTGCGCGCGTTCGGCGGGGTGGGGGGCGAGCCGTTCGTGGTGGCGCGAGGCGAGGGGGCGCGGATCTGGGACGTCGATGACAATGAGTACATCGACTTCGTGCTCTCGTGGGGCCCGCTCATCCTCGGCCACGCGGCGCCGGCGGTGCTCGATGCGCTCGACGAGACGATGCGCCGCGGCACGAGCTTCGGCATCACGACGGAGCTCGAGGTGGAGCTCGCGGAGCTGCTGACGGAGCGGCTGCCGCACGTGGAGATGGTGCGCTTCGTGTCGAGCGGCACGGAGGCGACGATGAGTGCGCTGCGACTCGCGCGCGCGGCCACGGGGCGCGACGCGTTCCTGAAGTTCGACGGCTGTTATCACGGCCACGCGGACTCCTTCCTCGTGCGCGCTGGCTCCGGCGTCGCGACGCTGGGCCTGCCGAACTCGCCGGGCGTGCCCGATGCGGTCGCGTCGCTTACCCGCGTCGCGCCGTTCAACGATGTCGAGGCCGTGCGGAGAATCGCTCGCGAGCAGCCGCTCGCGGCGATCATTGTCGAGCCGCTGGTCGGCAATTCGGGATTCATCCCGCCTGATCCCGGCTTCCTACAGGCACTGCGCGCGATCGCGACCGAGACGGGCGCGCTACTCGTCTTCGACGAGGTGATGACCGGCTTCCGCATCGCGCCGGGCGGCGCGCGCGAGCGCTACGGCGTCACCGCGGACATCACGACGCTCGGCAAGGTGATCGGCGGCGGGCTGCCGCTCGCGGCGTATGGCGGTCGCCGCGACCTCATGGAGATGATCGCGCCGCAGGGCTCGGTCTATCAGGCCGGGACGCTCTCCGGCAATCCGCTCGCGATGGCCGCGGGCCTCGCGACGCTCAAGGCGCTCACGCCGGCGCTGCACGCGCGCATCGAGGCCCGCACCGCGCGGCTCGTCGCGGGGCTGATCGCGAGCGCCGCCAGCCACGATGTGCCGTTCACGGCGGCGCACGCGGGATCGATGTTCGGATTCTTCTTTCAGCGCGAGCCCGTGCGCGATTTCGCGAGCGCGAAGGGAAGCGACGTCGGGTTCTTCCGCCGATTCTTTCACGCGGCTCGCGAGCGAGGCGTTTATCTCGCGCCATCGCCATTCGAGGCGGCGTTCATGTCGGCCGCGCACGGCGATGCGGAAGTCGACCTCGCACTCGAGCGACTCGACGCCGCGATGCGCGCCGCGCGTGCGTAGACTCGCCCTCGCGGCCGTCGTTGCCGTCGTGGCCGCCGTCGCGGCATGTGGCGGGCGCGCTCCGTCGCCAAGGGGCGAGCCACCGCGCGTGGAGCGCGACACGATTCCTCCAAAGGTGATCGCCGAGTCGCTGCCGCCGGAAACTATCGAGGATGTGAACGCGCCGCAGGAGCCGGGGCTCCTCGAGAACTCGCAGGTCGTGCGCATCGCGCTCGCCGCCGGAGTTCCGCGCGTGACGATTTCGGCCACGGGCGAATGGAAGCTCTACGACAGCAACGGCGAGAGCACGCTGCTCCACGGCGACGGAGCCGAGCAATGGATCATCGAGCCGGAGCGCGGCGGCCTTCGCGCGTCGCGGCTGGATGGCGCGCCTACCGGTGTGCGTCCCGCGCCGTTCATCGCGCGCTCGATCGCGCGGGGCTCGTACGTGATCGTGAACGGAAAAAAATATCGCGGCGAGGTCGCGGTGATTCCCGCGCCCGGCGGGCTCTCCGTGATCAATCGGCTCTACATGGAGGACTACCTTCGCGGCGTCGTGCCGCTCGAGATCGGGCAGCACCGCACCGAGGACGAACGCGCCGCGGTCGAGGCGCAGGCGGTAGCCGCGCGAAGCTATGCCTACACGCATCTCGTGAGCGAGCGCGAGCGGCCGTACGACATGCTCGCGACGGTGCTCGATCAGGTGTACGGAGGCGCGGATGCCGAGGTGCCGCTCGCCGACCGCGCCGTGTTCGGCACGACGCGCATCGTGCTGACGTACAACGGGCGCATCATCAACGCGCCGTACCACTCGACGTGCGGCGGCACGACGTCGGCGGCGAGCGAGGTGTGGAAGGAGGGCGACGAGCCGTATCTCGTCGCCGTGAGCGACCGCATCCCCGGCACCGCGGACCGCTACTACTGCGATCCGTCGCCCGTCTTCCGCTGGACGCGCACCTACGACCAGACGACGCTCCGCGCGGCCCTGGACAAGTACCTGCGGAGCTACGCCGCCGTCTCGTCCGATGGGGTCGGCGCCATTCGCTCCGTGGAGGTGGAGAGCCGCACGCCGTCCGGCCGGGTGCACATGCTCGGCATCGGCACCTCGCGTGGACATTTCTCGTTGCGGGGGAACGACATTCGCTTCGTGCTCCGTTCGGCAGGTGGCGAGATCCTCAACAGCACCTATTTTTCGGTGCAGAGCCGGCAGAATCCCGATGGCGGCCTGACGTCGCTCACCATCGAGGGACACGGGAATGGTCATGGCATCGGGATGTGTCAGTGGGGGGCGATCGGGCGTGCGCGCGCGGGCGCGGACTACCGGACCATCCTGCGCACATATTATCCAGGGACGATGGTTGCGGCGGTTTCCAGGTAGGATCGGCGGTGCCCTCGGCTGCGCGCTCGCTGCCCTCTTCGTGGTGGCGGTCGCGCCCGCGAACGCGCAGAACGTCTTTCAGCGGCTCGATCTCGACAAGCTCAGGCTCGAGGGGATTGGCGTCGTGGTCGGCCCCGTGTCACCCAGCACGATCGTGAGCACGAAGTCGTACGGCGTGGAGGCGGACTACGGCGAGATCGCGCCGCACCTGCGCGTCGGGTTCTCTGGGAGCTTCTGGAACTCGCACTTTGCGGACAAGACGGTCGACCGCTTCATCACTCAGCTCGAGCAGTCGCTCTCCAATCCAGACGACTCCATCAAATTCGACCGGGTGGAGATCTCGACCATCTCGCTCGAGGCTGATCTTCGCTACACGCCCACGGCAGCCCATGCCGCGGTGCAGCCCTACGTTGGCGGGGGGATCGGTCTGCACATCGTGAACGCCGAGTCGAAGCTGATTCAGAATACGTTCGTGGAGAGCGCGCTCGATAACATCGGGGCAGGAATCAGCGCGATCGCTGGCGTAGCGATTCTTCCCACGCACCGCGTGAGCGTGGGCGTCGAGGCGCGCTACACGGTGCTCGGCACCATCCGCTTTGGCACCGTGCGCGCCGGAGCGATGTTTCACTTCAGCCGTCCGACCCATCCCAAGGTGTCCAGTCCATGAAGCCTGCCCTGCGTATCGGAGTGATCGGCGTCGGCGCGATCTCGCAGGTCGCGCTGCTGCCCACGCTCGCGCGCCTGCGTGGTGCGCAGC
>DATCPC010000163.1:0-22984 GCA_036564355.1 Gemmatimonadaceae bacterium
GCCACCCTACTCACTCGCGGTAGTGCGATCATCGCGCTGATCGCGGCCAGCGGCCGCACACACGCCGTCATTTGCATCCGACTGACCATATTTGCAACATTTCCGGAGCACGTGGATCGACGCTGCGACTTCCCGTACATCGGACGGACCTTGATGACGCCTCTCGCCTCGCGACTGCGCGCCTGGACTGCGCTCTCCGCACTCGCGATCCTGCTGCCGTGCACCGTGCGCGCGCAGGACACCACCACTCGCGCGCGCGACACCACCGCGCGCGCACCCGACACGCTCGCGCGCCAGGACTCGATGGCGCGAAGCATCCAGCGCCTCGCGCCGGTCGTGACGGTGAGCCGGGATGTCGGCCGATCCGTGCTCGACCTGCCGTATGCGATCACCGCCGTGCGTCCCGACAGCCAGCGTCCGGGGCAGCAGCATCTCTCGGCAGACCAGACGCTGTTCGGTCTCCCCGGTGTCGTCGTCGCCACGCGCACGAATCCGTCGCAGGATGTACGCATCGCGGTGCGCGGCTTCGGGTCGCGCTCATCGTTCGGCGTGCGTAGCGTGCGCATCCTGCGTGATGGCATGCCGCTGACGAACGCCGACGGCCAGACTCCTCTCGACTATCTCGATTTGGAGACGGTGGGACGCGTCGAGGTCATTCGCGGCACGGCCGGGTCGCTGTACGGCAACGCGTCGGGTGGCGTCATCGACATTCGGAGCGCCGATCCGCCCACCGACGCATTCGCCGCACAGCTCCGCTCCGAGGGTGGATCGTACGAGACGTCGCGCTTCACGGGCGTCGTCGGCGGGACGTTCAACAACGGGAGCTACGAGGCCAACGTCGGGCACACGTCGACGAACAGCTATCGCGAGTACGCGGCGCAGCGGCTCACCAACGGCTACGCACGCACGTTGTACACCGCCGGCGGCACCGACTTCGAGCTGCAGGCGATGGGCATCGACGAGCCCACCGCGCAGAATCCCGGTGCGCTCACCGCGGCGCAGGCGGACAGCGCGCCCTGGATGGCCGATCCTGCGCAGGTTCGCAAGCATGCGCGAAAGGAAGTCTCGATGGTGCAGACCGGCCTTGCGGCACGCCACGCGCTCATGGGCACGGGCGAGCTCTTCGCGCAGATCTACGGTGGCGGGCGATCGCTCTACAATCCGCTCACCTTCGCGATCGTGCGGGTGAATCGCGGCCAGTGGGGCGGAGGCACGCGCGCCACCGCGCCGCTCAAGCTCTTCGGTCTCGACAACCGCGCGAGCCTCGGCGTCGACATCCAGGGCGTGAGCGATCATCGCTTCAACTGGGCGAATTGCAACGGGGTCGCGAATCCTACAGCTGCATGCACGGACCTCAGTAACGAACAGGGCGCGCGCACCCTCGATCAGCAGGAGAAGGTGTCGAGCGTCGGTCCGTACCTGCGCGACGAGGTGGAGTTCGGCGGACGATACACGCTGAGCGCGGGCATCCGCGCCGACTACGTCAAGTTCGAGGTCGACGACAACTTTCCCGTGTCGGAATCGAATCCCGACGATTCCGGTGCGCGCACGCTGCACGCGTGGAGTCCGATGGTGGGCTTCGTCGCAAAGCTGTCGCCGCTGCATTCGATCTACGCGAACGTGTCGCGGGCCTTCGAGACGCCCACCACCACGGAGCTCGGCAATCAGGCCAACGGCTCCGCGGGATTCAATCCGGATCTGCAGCCGCAGCTGTCAACCACGTACGAGCTCGGCCTCAAGGGAATCATGCTCACACGGGTGCAGTACGATCTCGCCGGCTTCGACACCGAGGTACACGATGAGCTCATCGCGTTCGAGGTGCCGGACGGAAACGGCCGCACCTACTTTCGCAACGCGGGCCGCACGCGCCGCCAGGGCTTCGAAGCCGAGGTGCAGACCGACGTGAGCGCGTTCACCATCGCCGCCTCGTATACGTACTCGCACTTCCGCTTCCGTGAATACACTGTCGACAGCGCGAACTACGCGGGGAACACGATCCCCGGAATTCCCGTGCACCAGGTGCAGGCGAGCGCGACGTATCACTACCGAGCGCTGTTCGCGACCATCGAAGGGCAGGGGAAGACGGCGCAATTCGTCGACGATCAGAACAGGGCCCAGGCGGCGGGATACGCGATCATGAATTTGCGCGCGGGCGGCACGGCTCTCTTCGGGCGCCCCTGGCTCGCTCCGTCCATCGGCCTGCAGAACGTGTTCGACAAGCACTACATCGCGTCGGTCGCGATCAACGCCGCGGCCGGCAAGTATTACGAGCCGTCGCCGGGTCGTGCGCTATACGTGCAGCTCACGGCGGCGTTGGGGCACTAGCCGCCGTGCGCGAGGCTGAAGCACAGTAGCGCCAACACGATCAGCGAGCACGCGACATACATCCAGTCGCGCTCGCGGGCGAAGCCGATCACCGAGATGAACACGCGGGCCACCGGCGTCGCGATGAGCAGGAGCACGCCCAGCTGAATGATCGAGGCGCTGTCGCCGCGAAGAGCCCCCGCGATGACGCCGCCAACCGTACGCAGCCCGGCCGGCTCGCCGGTGAATGTGTGATAGTGCGTCGGTGCGAGCCCGTGTACCGCGAGGTACATGATCCCGCCCACGAGCGTCACCGACGCCGAGAGGATGACGCCGCCGCGGAGCAGCGTTCCGAGCCGCTGCTCGAGCTCGAAATCCTCGTGCGTGTTTCCTGCCGGCTCGTTGCTCACAGGCGCTTCGTCAGCCCCTGATACAGCATCTCGATCGCGAGCGCGACCATGATGACGGTGAAAAGCATCCGGAGCGGCTTCACGCGCACGCGCGCCAGTAGACGGGCGCCGATCGTCGCTCCGGCGAGCACGCCGAGTACCACCGGCATGACGAGCGCGGGGTCGATGTATCCGCGGTGCAGGTACACGCCGGCGCTCGCGGCCGCCGTCACACCGATCATGAAGTTGCTCGTGGTCGTCGAGACCTTGTAGGGCAGGTGCATCGCGCGGTCCATCGCGAGCACCTTCACGACTCCGGATCCGATGCCGAGGAGCGCCGACAGAATTCCCGCCGCGAACATCATCGCGAAACCTGCCGGTACGTGCTCCACGCCGTAGGCCACCAGCGCACCATCATGCGGGTACGTCGACCCCAGCCGCAGGCGATCGCCAATGGTGCCGGGCTCCGTCACGGCGATGTGCTCGACGCGCTCGCGCATCGACTGCGCGGCCGAGAACAGGAGCACGATGCCGAAGATCACGGCGAGGGTGGAGGACGAGACGTACACCGCGAGGACAGTTCCAAGAAGCGCCCCGACGGTGGTCGCAATCTCGAGGAACATGCCTACTCGAATGTTCGTGAAGCCTTCCTTCACGAACGCGGCCGCCGCGCCCGACGACGTCGCGATCACGCACACCAGCGAGGCACCGATCGCGTAACGGATGTCCACTCCGAGACCCAGCGTCAGGAGCGGTACGAGCACTACTCCGCCGCCAAGTCCGGTCAGCGCGCCGACCAGGCCGGCGAGCAGCGCGCCGGCGAGCGTCAGAAGCGTGAATGTGAGTACGTGCATCGCCCTCGGCGGCCTGAAGTGCGCTAAGTGTATGCGCCGTGTCTGTGCGCTGCAACGCGCTCGCTTTCCGATACGGCTCCGACACGACAGATTGTGGTGCGTTTACCGGGGGGCGAGATGAATCAGGTCGATGGCAGGCACGTAGTCGAGGAGCGCGGCGCGTGGGGAGTGCTCGCAATCCTCACCGCCATCAATCTGCTCAACTACATCGACCGGTTCGTTTTTCCCGCGGTCGCGGAGGGCATCAAGCGTTCTTCGCTGAATCCCTCCGACACCGCGCTGGGCTTCGCGTCGACTGCGTTCCTCGGCGTGTACCTCATCGCGGCGCCGTTCTTCGGTCCTGCAGGCGATCGGCCGAACCGAACCAAGTGGGTGGCTGCGGGAATTCTCCTCTGGAGCGTGGCGACGGCGCTGGGCGGTCTCGCGCGAACGATGCCGGAGCTGCTCGGTGCCCGTGCTCTCGTCGGCATTGGCGAGGCCGCCTATTCCGCGATCTCGCCAGCGATTCTCGCGTCCTACTTCCCCGAGGAGCGGCGCGCTCGCGCGTTCGCGATTTTCTTTGCGGCCACGCCGGTGGGTGCGGCGCTGGGGTACGTGCTCGGCGGATTCGTCGAGGCGCATTGGGGGTGGCGTCAGGCATTCTACATTGCCGGAGCCCCGGGTCCAGTGCTGGCGTGGCTCGTGTTGCGCGTGCGCGCACCGGTGCCGGCGCAGGGCGCACGCGGTCGGGAGCGAGGGGCGCTCGGGACCTATCGTCATCTGCTTCGCAATGGGCAGTACCGCCTCATCATCCTGGGCTACGCCGCGTATACCTTTGCGACGGGCGGAATCGGCATCTGGATGCCGGTATTCGTGCAGCGCGCGCACGGGACGAGCAGTGTCGTCGCCAACACACAGCTGGGCTCCATGCTCGCCGTCACGGGTTTGCTCGGCGCGGTCGGAGGTGGACTGCTCGGCGAGCGCCTGCTGCGCCGGTGGCGCGAAGCCTACCTCTGGCTTTCGGGAATCACGACGCTCCTTGCCGCGCCGCTCGCATGGATTGCCTTTACGACCGCGAATATCACTGTGTATCTGGTTACGTTATTTGCGGCGGAGCTTCTCATCTTTACCTGCACCGCGCCGATCAACTCCAAGCTGGTCGACCTGGTGCCCCCTGGAATGCGCGCCGCCGCGATGGCGCTCTGCATTTTCACGATTCACTTGCTGGGCGATGTCCCCTCGCCCACGCTCATTGGCTGGATTTCCGATCGAAGCACGATTCAGCAGGGTGTACTGGTGATCCCCGTGGCAGTGGTCGTGAGCGGGGCAACTTGGATCCTGGCCGCGTGGCGCGGCGGCCGGCTCTCAACCGCACAAGTCATCGAGGCCTGAGATGATCGAAGCGCACTCCCCCGAGCTTCTCTATCTGCTCTCCGGCGATCCGGCCGAGCTGGCGGAGATGCTGTCCTCGATGCGACCGGTCGATGTCGCCGAGGCGCTGAGCCGATTGCACCCGGACGCGGCGGCCCAGCTGATCAAGGCACTCCCGTTCGATCTCGTGGTCCAGGTGTTCGACGAGCCCGAGCTCGAGGGGCGTGCGGAGATTTTCCAGAAGATCGACGCCGCCTCCGCTGCGCCGCTCCTCGAGGCGATGTCTGCCGATCAGCAGGCGGATCTCTTCCGCGAGCTCTCGCAGCCGGAGCGCGATCGGCTCGCGAAGCCGCTCGACGCCCCCACGCGGCAGTCGCTCGCGCTGCTGTTGCGGTATCCGCCGGAGGTCGCCGGCGGAATCATGACCACGGAGGCTGTCACCGTACCGAGCGATTGGACGGTGGAGATGACGCTCCAGTACATCGTGAGCGTCGGTGGGGCGAAGGAAACCGTCTACACGATTTACGTGCTGGACGCGCAGCAGCGGATGGTGCACGTGGTGTCGCTGCGCCAACTCATGATCGCGGATCGAAATCAGAAGGTGCTCGAGGTCGGCCCGCAGCGCGTTCCGCTCTCGGTCACGCCCACGACCGATCGCGAGGACGTGGCGCGCCTGCTCTCCAAGTACAACCTGCTCGCCGTCCCGGTCGTGGATGAGGGCGGACATCTGCTCGGCATCGTCACCGTCGACGATGTGATCGACGCCATCGTGCGCGAGCAGACGGAGGACGTGCAGAAGTTCGGCGGCATGGAGGCGCTCGACGAGCCGTACATGGAGATCAGCATGTGGGCGATGATCCGGAAGCGCGCGGGGTGGCTCTGCGCGCTCTTCCTCGGCGAAATGCTCACGGCGACCGCGATGGGCTACTTCGAGGGCGAGATCAGCAAGGCCGTCGTGCTGGCACTGTTCATCCCGCTCATCATCAGCTCCGGCGGCAACTCGGGATCACAGGCGACCTCCCTGATCATTCGCGCGATGGCGCTCCGCGAGGTGACGCTGCGCGATTGGTGGCGCGTCGCCGCGCGCGAGCTGCCATCGGGAATCGTGCTCGGAGTGATCCTGGGAATCATCGGCTTCACCCGCATCACGCTCTGGCATAGGTTCGGCTGGTACGACTACGGCCCGCATCATCTGCTCGTCGCGGTGACGGTGGCGACGGCACTCATCGGCGTGGTGACCTTCGGATCGCTCGCCGGCTCCATGCTTCCCTTCATTCTTCGGCGATTCAACTTCGACCCCGCGAGCGCATCGGCGCCATTCGTCGCCACGCTCGTGGACGTGACGGGACTGATCATCTACTTCAGCGTCGCATTCGTAATCCTGCGCGGAACGCTGCTGTAGCAGCTACTCGCTCGCGAGTCCCTCATCTGCCGGAGGGGGCTTGCCCGCGGTGCGGTACATAGTGGTGCACAACCAGGCCCCGAGCGCGAGCGCGGCGACGAGCGAGAGCGCGGAGAGGAAGTCGGCGAACCGGGCGAGGGCGCGGTCGTCGCCCAGCATTCCGAAGCGCGCGAGCAGGAAGTGCCAGTCGTGGATCGGGTCGCCGCTTCCCATGCTGACCAGCGGAAGGAACTGGTTGCGCGCGTCGCCGATGTAGGTGGCGAGACCGTTCAGGCTCAGCGACAGCCACGCGAGGGCGACCGCGATTCCGAAGTACTCGCGCTGGCGAAGAAAGAGAAGCGCCACGAGGATCGGCGCCGCGACCTGCGTAATACTCCCGCCCGCGACCTCCAGCACCTCGCCGAATGGGCTGAACAGCACGTGCCCGGCCTCGTGCACGCCGAGCGTCAACCCAGAGAAGATCGTCCCGTATTCGGAATCGGAGAGCGAGCGGATGGCTATGTAAACGAGATAGGCGAGCAAGAGCGCTCGCCAGATCCAGTTGCGCCCCGTGCACCACTCGAGCGCATCATCCCTCCGTGTAGTCGCGCTCAGTTCGGGATTCCCGTGATGAACGTGAGCGAGCGCCGGCGACGCACGACATTGGTCAGTCCGACGTACACCTCGGGATCGATCAGCGACCCAACGCGCTCGGCGAGGTACTCGAGCGTGCTATCGGGCTTCAGCGGTTGCTGGTAGGCGCGTCCTGACGTCAGCGCGTCGTAGGCGTCCGCTGCCGCGAGTATGCGCCCTCCGACCGAGATCTGCTTTTGCTGCAGATGTCGCGGATATCCCGAGCCATCGAAGTGCTCGTGATGGTCGCGAATGTAATCGAGGACGGCGCCCAGATGCTTCATCGGTGAGAGGATGTTGAGCCCCATCTCGACATGCTGCTGCACATGGGCAAACTCCTCGGGCGTGAGCGCGCCGGGTTTGTTCAGGATCTCCTCGCGGATCGCGATCTTGCCCACGTCCATGAGGCGGCCCGCGAGACGCACGGCTTCGACGGTGTCCACTTCGAGATGCATCTCGTCCGCGATCGCCGCCGCCATTTCCCCGATGCGAATGGAGCGGCCGCGCATGTAGGGATTCTTGGCCTCCATCGCGATCACGAGCGACTCCGCCACCTGAATGGTCAGATCGCGAAGCGCAGCCTTCTCGCGCTCGAGCTCCGCCGTTCGCATCATCACTTCTTCGCGGATGACGTGATCGATCTCGCGCTGTTGCAGGAGCATCTCGCGGCGATGCAGCGCCTTGAGAATCGACTCGTGCAGGTGGGGCAGCTCGACGGGCTTGGTCAGGTAGCCCATCGCCCCGCGCGACAACGCCTCGGTGGCCGTCGGCGCATCGTTGACGGCCGTCAGCATCACGATCGCGAGATCGGGGCTCGCTGCGAGCGCCCGCGGGACGAGCTCGACTCCTGTCATCGCCGGCATGCGGATGTCGCTAAGCATGAGCGAGAATCGCCCCCCCTCGAGCTTCTCCAGCGCCTCGAACGCGGAGGCCGCGGTTTCCACCTCGTAGCCCGAGCGGGTGAGGAACGTGCTGAGCGACAGCCGGATGGCCTCCTCGTCATCCACCAGCAGCAGGCGCACCGTGCGGCGGTCCGTCAGCAGCAGTTCTGAAGCTGTCACGATGGGGCTTTTCGAAAGAGGGGCGGAGATCATCATCGGTTACGGAATGAGCACCGTCGGGCTGGTCTCGTTCGCCGCCGTGCCCACGACTATGGTCGTCGACGCGTCCTTTCCGATCGAGACGATGTCTCCGTTGCTGCCGTATGCGCCCTCGACCGCGAAACAGCCGCTCGTGGAGCAGGCGGGCTGGCCAATGCCGGCCCCGTCGTATACCCAGTCTGACGTCTGATTCGTTGCAACCGTCACGGCGCGCAGCGACGGAGCGCCAACCACGGAGACAAAGAAGATCTTCGTGCCATCGGCGCTCCAAACGGGATTGAACGCACCGTTCATTTCGTGCGAAAGCTGGACGGGCGTGCCACCCGCTGAGGAAATGACGAACACCTGCGAAAGTCCCGAGCGCACCGACGTGAAGGCGATCTGCGTTCCGTTCGGGCTCCAGGCGGGTGCAGACTCGGGAACGTAGCTCTCCGAGCCGGTCGCGAGCGCCACCTGGTTCGCACCAGTGGAATCCATCGTCCAGAGCCGCGGGGTGCCCGAGCGATCACTCACAAAGGCGATTCGGGTGCCATTGGGGCTCAGGTTTGGCTGCTCGTCTTCGCCGCTGGTGGTGGTGAGGCGCCTGAGGCCGGACAGATCGTTTTTCGCCATATAAATTTCTTCATCACCGTCGCGATAGGATGCGAACACGAGGTGTCCTGCTGCACTATGTGGATCCTTGTCCGCAGCATTCGAGAACGTGATGCGGGAGCTCACCCCACCTGCACGCGTCCACAGTTGGTTGACGCCGCTTGCATTGGACACATACACGATCGCCGAGGCATCAACCTTCGCAGGCGGCGATTTACGTGCGGGGTCTACGGGGAGGTTCTGATCCGCGGAGCATGCGGCAAGTGCACCGATCGCGACGATCGCAATCGCGGCGCGGCTCAGTGAACGCGTGTCGAGTTGCGAAGCAATCGTGGTGTTCTGTCTCGAATGGCGTGAAAACGGCCGCATTTGCCGATCCTCTAGTTGAATCGTGGGGTACAAGAGCTTGTGGAATTGCGCTCTGTGTTGATCTCTCCCCCATGATTATCGGAGATGCGGCCTCTTCATTAACGACAATGGCAATTAAAAGCGATTCATCTTGCGTCAACCCGGCCCGCCTTAGAGCAGTCTTATCTTCACCTCACGTTCGACCCCGCTAAGTTGACCTCAGTGGACCTCGGTACCCGATCCCCTCGCCGCGCCCCGATTTTTCTCGACGAGACCGGACGCCGCTGGAGGCGCCTGCGTGGCGTTGCACTCGTGGTGGGTGTAATCACCACTGCCGTGGCGGCGATCACCCTGACCATGGTGATCATTCCGCCCCTCCTCCCGGAGATCCCGCTCACGGGGGAGCCCTTCGCGCGATCCCCGCGGCTCGCGACGAGCAAGATCGAGCGCGAGCAGCTCTCGAAGAAATTGCAGCTCTACTTCACGCTGCGGAAAAATCGCGTGCCGGGAGTGCGCGCGAACGTGCTTCCGGTGCGCGGACGCTCGGTTCCGGGGCGCGTACGCGCTCCCGGCGCGCCGATCGTCGCTGGATTCTACGTCACGTGGGACGACAACTCGCTCGATGCGCTGCTCCATCACGCCGACGACCTCGATTGGGTCGTCTGCGAGTGCGCATGGCTGGGGCCGAACGGAAATGGGCTGCGAATGCGCGTCGATCGGCGAGTGGGCGTCACGATCGCGAGCGCCGTTCCGGATCCCAAGTTGCGGCCGCAGATCTTCCTCATGGTCAGCAACTTCGACTCGGCCACCAAGCGCTGGGATGCCGCGGGGCTGCGTCACCTGCTCTCCGATCCCGCCTCGCGCGCGCTTGCGCTCAAGCAGTTGACGGACAGCGTCTCGTACTATGGAATGGGAGGCGTCACGATCGACTTCGAGGAGGAGCCGCAGGATCTCACCGAGTCCATCGCGACGTTCGTCGTTGACCTGCGGCGACGGCTTGCCCCCATGGGGAAGACCGTGACGCAGGCCGTATCGGTGAACGACAGCGACCATCAGCTCTCGCGCTTCGCCGCCGTGAACGACTACCTGTTCCTGATGTTGTACGATGAGCACTTCGGCAAGAGGGGCGATCCGGGTCCGATCGCGAGCCAGCAGTGGTTCGTCGAGCGCATGAAGCACATGCTGCGCTTCGTGCCAGCGCAGAAGGCGATTCCGATCGTCGGCGCCTACGGCTACGACTGGAACGACGGCGACAGCACGACGAACGGTCAGCAGCTGACCTTCCAGGAGATCATGTCCTCCGTGCGAAAGGCGGACAAGAAGGTGCTCCACTTCGATTCGACGACGCTCAATCCATACGCGACGTGGACGGATCGCGACTCGACGGATCATCTGGCGTGGTATCTCGATGCGATCACCGCGTACAACCAGACACTAGCGGCGCAGGCGCTCGGCACCGCCGGCATGGGCATTTGGCGATTGGGATCGGAGGATCCGGCCATCTGGCGCGTGATCGGAAAGGCGGGTATCGACTCCTCGGCGGCGCTGCTCAGCGTCATTCCGCCAGGCTACGACGCCGAAATGGAGGGGAACGGCGAAATCCTCGATCTGTTCGCCAGCCCGGACTCCGGGAATCGCACCGTGCGAATCGACCCGACGACACAACTCGTCGTGGACGAAGTGATACACAAGGTCGGCACGCCATACATCGTGAATCGGTACGGCAGCAGCGATCCGCATCTGATCACGCTGACGTTCGACGACGGTCCCGATGGGCAATGGACGCCGATGATTCTCGACACCCTCAAGTCGCGGGGAGTCACCGCCACCTTCTTTCTCATCGGTGAGAGCGCGGAGCGGCACCTCCCGTTGCTGCGCCGCATCGTGAACGAAGGGCACCTGATCGGGAATCACACTTTTCTGCATCCGAATCTCGCGTTCACGAGCGACAAGCGCACGAAGCTCGAGCTCGACGCCACGGAGCGACTCTTCGAGGCTGTTCTCGGACGACGCACGGCGTTCTTCCGTCCGCCGTACTTCGGCGACGCCGAGCCGACGACGCTCGATGAGCTGGTGCCGGCGCAGATCGCGAAGGAGCGCGGCTACCTGATCATCGGACTGCACATCGATGCGGAGGACTGGCAGTCACCGGGTGTGAAGACGATCATCGACACCGTGCTCGCGCAGCGCACGCGCGGAAACGTCGTGCTGCTGCACGACGGTGGCGGCGACCGGAGCCAAACCGTGGCCGCGCTCGGGCCTCTCATCGACAGGCTGCGCGCCGTCGGTGACACGGTCGTGCCGCTCTCGCAGCTCATCGGACTCACGCGCGATCAGGCGATGCCCGGGCTGCCACCGCGCAATCGGCTCGCGCGCGCGGGAGAGCTCATCGGGTGGGGAACGCTGAGCCTCGTCCAGTGGCTGCTCTACTGGATCTTCTTCCTCGCGATCTTCCTCGGCTTCGCGCGACTGGTGTTCATGACCATTCTCGCGATCATCCAGCACGTGAAGAATCACCAGAATCGCGATGCGCCGATTACCTTCGCCCCATCGGTGAGCGTGATCGTGCCGGCATTCCGCGAGGAGAAGGTCATTCTGCGCACGATCGAGACGCTCATCGCGCAGGAGTATCCGGGCGATCTCGAGGTCGTCGTCGTCGACGACGGATCTCCGGACAAGACGTACGAAATGGCGTGCGCGGCATACGGAAAGCACCCGAGGGTGCGCGTGTACCGCAAGCCGAACGGAGGGAAGGCGAGCGCCCTGAACTACGGCCTCGGGTACGCCACGGGAGAGATCGTGATCTGTCTCGATGCGGACACGCTCTTCGCGCCCGACACAGTGGCCGAGCTTGTCGAGCCGCTGCACGATCCGAAGGTCGGCGCGGTGGCGGGGAACGCGAAGGTCGGAAATCGCATCAACCTCGTGACGCGCTGGCAGGCCATCGAGTACGTGACGAGCCAGAATCTCGACCGGCGCGCGTTCTCGCTGCTCAACTGCATCACCGTGGTGCCGGGCGCCGTGGGCGCCTGGCGAAAGTCGCTCGTGCAGAAGGCCGGCGGCTTCAGCGAGGACACGCTCGCGGAAGATCAGGACCTAACGCTTTCGATTCGCCGCCGCGGATTCTCGATCGCCTACGCCGACGAAGCGATCGGCTACACCGAGGCGCCCGACACGCTCGGCGGACTCGCCAAGCAGCGTTTCCGCTGGTCGTTCGGCACGCTGCAATGCCTCTGGAAGCATCGGCGCACCTTCTTCCACCCTCGCTACGGATCGCTCGGCTTCGTCGCGCTTCCGAACGTGCTCCTCTTCCAGATCATCTACCCGTTCCTCTCGCCGATCGCGGACCTGATGTTCGTGCTCAGCCTGTGGAGCGCGTGGGCGATACGCGAGGCGCACGGCGCGACGTACGCGATGACGTCGGTGGAACAGGTGCTGACGTATTACGCCGTCTTCCTCATCGTCGACTGGCTCGCGTCAATCCTCGCCTTCACGCTCGAGCCCGACGAGGACAAGTGGCTCACGTGGCTGATCTTTCTGCAGCGCTTCGCCTATCGCCAGGTGATGTATTGGGTCGTCGTGCGCTCGGTGTTCGCGGCGTTGCGCGGACGGCTCGTTGGCTGGGGAAAGCTGGAGCGCAAGGCGACAGTAGAGTTGGAGACGGCTACCTCGCGCTCGTAGCTCTCGCTAGTACCCCTCGGCCGCGCCGTGCACGCGCGGGTCGGATGCGCCGTGCACCTCGCCATTGCGCCGCAGGATCGATGCGGCAAATCCGAGGTCACCGTGCGGCGACACCGACGCCACCGTGTAGCCCATCGCCCTGAGCGCGTCGAGCGTAGCGCTCGTGAGGCCGCCCTCTTCGTACGCCAGCGCGTCCGGGAGATGCTGATGATGCACGCGCGGCGCGCGCACCGCAGTGCTGATGTCCATGTCGTAATCGAGCACGTTTGACATGATCTGAAAAGTGGTGGTGATGATCGTTGGGCCGCCCTGGGCACCAGTCACGAGCAGCGGCTTGCCGTCGTCGCCGAGCACGATTGTCGGTGTCATCGACGAGAGCATGCGCTTGCCTGGCGCGATCGCATTCGCCTCTCCCTGCACGAGGCCGAACATGTTCGGCCGACCGGGCTCGGACGTGAAATCATCCATCTCGTCGTTCAGCAGCATGCCCGTGCCCGGCACGACCACTGCCGCGCCGAAGCTTCCATTGAGCGTCGTGGTGAGCGCCGCCGCGCCGCCCTTCCCATCCATGACGGAGAAGTGCGTCGTCTGGTGCCTCTCGACCGAAGCGCCACCGCCCACTCGGATACTCGCCGACGGAGATGCGCGACCCTCGATGATCGATGCCGACAGCGAATCCGCGTACGCCTGCGATAGTAGTGTCGCTGTGGGAATGGAGACGAAATCCGGATCGCCGAGCATTGCGTTGCGAACCGCGAATCCGCGACGCATTCCCTCCGCGAACAGATGCAGCGACTGCGGCGAGTGCCATCCCGATGCTCGTACATCGAAGCGAGCCAGCTCGTGTGCGACGAGCGCCATCGTGATGCCTCCCGAGGACGGCGGCGGCATCGAGATGACCTTGTGCCCGCGATACGTGAACGTGATCGGCTCGCGCCACTTTGCCTGATAGCTCGCGAGATCCTTGCGCGTCATCACCCCGTGTCCGCGACGCATCTCCGATTCGATGAGCTCCGCTGTGCGGCCGGTGTAGAATCCCTTCGGCCCGTCCGCAGAGATACGATGCAGAACGGCGGCGAGATCGGGATTGCGCCAGTGTTCACCGGGACGCGGCACGCGCCCACCGGGTAAGAAGAGCGCAGCGGAGGCGGGGAAGTGCGCGAGTCGCGCGCTGTCTCCGTGAATCGTGCCCGCGAAGTCCGAGTCGACGACGAATCCCTGCTCGGCCAGCGCGATCGCCGGCCCGATCAGCTCTGCCCACGGACGTGAGCCGTAACGCTCGTGTGCCTCCCAAAGGCCAGCGACCGACCCCGGCACGCCCGCCGCGAGCTGTCCCGTGATCGAGCGCGCATCGGCATGACCGTTCGCGCCGATGTACATGTCGCGCGTGGCAGCGCCGGGCGCAGTCTCACGAAAGTCGAGTGCCGCCTCGCGTCCATCGCCCATGTGAACGACCAGAAATCCACCGCCGCCCAGATTGCCGGCCGCCGGAAGTGCTACGGCAAGCGCGAATGCAGTCGCGATCGCTGCATCGACCGCGTTTCCTCCATTGCGCAGCACGGTAGCGCCGACGTGTGTCGCGATCGGCGCATCCGTTGCGACCATACCATGTGCGGCAGTGACGGATGCGACGGTATCCGCGAACGGCCACGTTGCAGGAAAGACGATCGGAGCCGGCGTTGTGCGCGCTGCAGCATCAGATCCGCGCGCGGGCTTCGAGCAGCCGATCGCAATCGCACATAGAGAGAACGAGAGCCGGCCGATTGAACAGCGCATGCGATGGTGGATTGGGGGAGGCGGGTTGATCGGCGCAGGCGCCGGTGCTCGCGATCAATTCTATCGCCGTGCCACGGCGCTGTACACCAACAGAAGCATGTCCGACTTCAATCGTTGCTGCGCGGTGGCTCCGCGCGCGAGAAGGCGCGCAGTCCCGCCTCGATCTCCACCGGCACCTTTTCGCGGTTGCGGAGCGCGATGATCGCAACGATGATCGCGACGACGCTCACGAGCAACACGGCGAGTACGTCCTCGTGCCGGCGGATGCGCCCGAGCAGCAGTACCGCCGTCGATCCGAATATCCATCCGATCGCTGTGAAGAGCGCGCCCCAGCTCCAACAGCTGATGCCGCTGCCGACGAGATATCGCGCGAAGGGAACCCGGGCGGCGCCGCACGCGATGGGGAGTGGAATCCGCGCGCCGTACGCGTAGCGCACAGCGATCGACGCGCGCCAGGGGTGGCGGCGCACGGAGTTCAGCAGCTTCTCCATCGGCCCGATCAATCGGGGCCAGCGCGTGGCGAGCTTCACCGCGCGCCACCGCCCAAGCGCGTAGAGCGCGATGTCGGCCACCCAGCTGCCGATCGCGCACGCGGCCGCCGCCTGCACGACGCCGAGATGTCGCTGGTGCGCCGCGAAGCCCGCGAGCACGGGCGCGGCCTCCTCGGTGATGATGCTCGTCGCGCCGAGGGTGACGTACACCCAGAGGCGGGACAGCATGCTGAGGATCGTCGGCGCGAGCGCGGCGAAATGCCCGTGATGCTGCATGCTCGAGATCTACACCTCGCGCAGCGCCGCCATCGGCGTCGCGGAGAACACGTCGCGGGCGGCGAAAAGTCCGGTGACGATCGTCAGGAGCATGGTCGCCGCCGCGACGAACGCGAGCGCGAGAGGCGCAACGGAGTATGGCGCCTTGAAGATGTAGTGCACTGCCGCCCATCCGCCGCCGACGGCGAGCAGTATTCCCGCCGCGCTGCCGATGGCGCCCAGCAGCGCGTACTCGGTAAAGAGCATCCGTACGATCTGCGCTCGCGTGGCGCCCAGCGTCTTGAGGAGCACGCTCTCGCGCACTCGCTGGCGCCTTGATGCCGCGATGGCGCTCACGAGCACGAGGACACCCGTCACGACGCTGAACAACGCCATGAAGCGCACCGCGAGTGAGACGCGATCGAGAATCTTGCCCACCGCACTCTGGATGAGGGAGAGATCGATCGTCGACACGTTCGGGAAACGCTGCACCGCGTCGCGCTGCAATCGCGCACGCGCACCGTCATCGTTCACACGTGTGAGGAGAACGAACGACTGCGGCGCCTCGCGCAGCGCGGCCGGCTGGAAGACGACGAAGAAGTTCGGCTCGAATCGCGCCCATTGCACCTCCCGCAAGCTCGTGACACGCGTGCGGATGCGCACCCCCTGCACATCCCACGTGATCGTGTCGCCCACGAGCACTCCCAGCTCCTCGGCGAGGCTCTGCTCGAGGGAGATCTCGAACATGCCGTCGGCGTCGGGCCCGGGCTGCGTCCACCATCTGCCGGCCACGAGCTTCTCGCTCGAGGCGACGGAGTCGCGATAGCTCGAACGATACTCGCGGCGCACGGCCCACGATGGGCGAGCGCGCTGCCCACCGCGCGATTCGGCCGCGCTATCGGCGACGCGGCGCGCCGGTGGCCTGGGCCTGCGGCTCACGTATCCCGCGATGCGCATCGGGACGATCGGCGCGCGCGCGAGCACGGGCAGAGCGCGAGACTCGAGCATCGAGTCGAGCGGCGCCGCCTGATCCGTCTGCACATCGAAGAAGGCGAGGTTGGCTGCCGAGGCGTCCGCGGTGGACGCGATCTGCGTCAACAGATTGCCCTGCACGACTGCGAGGGTACCGAGAAGGAAGGCGCCGAAGCCGAGCGCGAGGACCACGGGGCGAGTCTGATTGCCGGGGCGATCGAGATTCGCGATGCCGTAGCGCACGATGAATCTCCAGGGAATCTGCGCGAGCCGTCGCGCCAGTCGCGCGCACAGCCACGCCGCGAGCCATGTCGCGCCAATCGCCGCACCGATCCCGGCGCTCATCCAGAGCCCGACGATCGCGCTGTCCGCGCGCGCGATGCACACCGCAACGATGCTCGAGGCGAGCACGGTGCTGGCCGCAAGTCGCGCCGGGTCGCGCCAGGCGGATCGCGAGAAACCCGCGGTGGTGGAATCGTCATCTCGGCGAAGCACCTGCAGCGGCGCGACCTTCCGCACGCCGAGCACGGGACCGAGCGCGAAGAGCACGCCCACCCACGTGCCCAGCGCGAGTCCTCTCAGAGCAGGCATCCACTCGAGATGCGGCACGACGTCGACGGGGATGAAGGCGCCGAGCACGTGCGGAAGCACGAGCTGCGCAGCGATCCCGAGCACGACGCCGAGCAGGGCGCCGGCGAGCCCGAGCCCAGCGGCCTCGATCACGAACATCCACACCACCTGCGCGGCACTCGCGCCCAGGCAGCGGAGCACCGCGATCGTATCGATCTTCTCGGCCATGTACGCGCGAAGCGCGCTGGCCACGCCGGTGCCGCCGAGCAGCAGCGCGACGAGTCCCACGAGGCCGAGGAAGCGGCCGAGCTGCTCTATGGATCTCGTGAGTGAGCGCTCGGTGTCGGCCACCGATTGCGCGCGCACCTGCAGGGAGTCGAACATCTCGCGGTGCGACTTCGCGAACGCATCCGCATCGATCGATGCGGGGAGTCGCACGAGCGCTTCGTAGTCGGCGCGGCTGCCGAATCCCAGCAGCTGCGTCGCGGCGAGGTAGCGGTCGGGGATATAGACGCGCGGGCCGAGCGCGGCGGCGATGCCCACGTCGCCGGGGACGTTGCGCAGCGTCGCGAGGATCGCGAAGCGTGCGTAGCCGACTGACAGCGTGTCGCCGATCTTCGCGTCGAGCGCGATGAGAAGCGCCGAGTCGACGATGGCGTAGGGCGCGCTTTGCAGGTCCTTCCATTTGCCGGCGGGCGACGTTTCTATCACTCCGTAGTACGGCGCGCCGGGACCCATCGCTCGCACCTGCACGAGCCGAGTCGCCTTGCCGCTGCCCGCGAGCGCCATCGAGGAGAATGTCGTCACCCGGGTTTCCTGGGCGCCGCGCGTGCGTAGTGAATCGAGGGTCGCGACGATGGGAGCGGGAAGCGGGCGATGCGCGCTGACGGAGAGGTCGGCGCCGAGGAGAGAGCGAGCCTGCACGTGGATCGAGCGTACCACGTCTGCGGAGTACGAGTCGACCGTCACGAGGGCCGCGACGCCGATCGCGATCGAGGACATCGAGAGCACGAGACGCCGCCGCGTGGTGCGCGTGTCGCGCCACGCGAGCCCCGTGAGTGCACGCCAGCGCGTCGTCATGCGGCGCGCACGCGGTCTTCCACCACGAGCCCATCGCTGAGCCGGATCATTCGGCGCGCGCGCGCCGCGAGCTCGAGATCGTGCGTGACGATGATGACCGTCGTCTTCGCGTCGCGATTGAGCTGTTCGAGGAGCTCGACAATGCGCACGCCGGTGTCGTGGTCGAGATTGCCCGTAGGCTCGTCGGCGAAGAGCACGCGCGGGGAGTTCACGAACGCGCGCGCGATGGCGACGCGCTGCTGCTCGCCGCCGGAGAGTCGCACGGGATAGTGATGCGTCCGGTTGCCGAGACCGACGCGCGAGAGAAGATCCGTCGCGCGCGCGAGCGCCGTATCATCGCCGCTCAGATCGAGCGGGACGCGCACGTTCTCGAGTGCGGTGAGCGTGGGGATGAGTTGAAAGCTTTGAAACACAAACCCAACTTTCTCTCCGCGAAGGCGTGCGCGCGCGTCCTCGTCGAGTGTCGCGAGGTCGACGTCGTCGATAAGCACGGATCCTGCGCTCGGTGAGTCCAGTCCGGCGAGCAAACCGAGCAGTGTGGTCTTGCCGCTTCCGGACGGTCCGACGATGGCGACGAACTCGCCATCGGCGATCGTGAAGGACACCTCGCGCAGCACGGTGATCGTCCGATCGCCGCTGGGGAAGGACTTCGTCAACTCACGGGCAACGAGCATGTCGGCAAGAGTGTTGTGGAAGTGGACGACGCTCGCGTTGCTCGCGGCGGCGTGTAGCCGCGATGGATCGCGACGGCAGAGTGTAAAGGGAATGCGGGCTGCGGGCCAGAACGTTGCCGACTCGACTGCGTCGGCGAGCGGTGCTCCGTCGAAAGATGCGCGGAAAACCATCCTGTTTGTGGGAACGAGCCTCACGGCCGGCTACGGGATCGATCCGCAGCAGGCGTATCCGGCGCTCATCCAGCGTCGCCTCGATTCGCTGGGATTGAATTACGAGGCGATCAATGCCGGAGTGAGCGGCGAGACATCGTCGGGCGCGGTGCACCGCATGGATTGGCTGCTGAAACAGCCCATCGATGTGCTCGTGCTCGAGACCGGAGCGAACGATGGGCTGCGCGGGCTGACGGTAGACTCGCTGCGCGCGAACGTCCAGCAGATCCTCGACGACGTGAAGCGCACCCACCCGGAGGCGAAGGTGCTGCTCGTCGGGATGGAGGCCCCGCCGAACATGGGGCGCGCATACGTGAATGGCTTCCGAACCGTGTATTCGCAGCTCGCGAAGGAGAATCACGTGGCGTACTTGCCGTTTCTGCTGAAAGGGGTGGGTGGTGTCGACTCGCTGAATCAGCCGGACATGGTGCACCCGAATGCGCGGGGGGCGGCGGTCGTGGCGGAGACGGTGTGGGGCGCACTGCGCGGGCTGCTCGACGACGCCCCGAAAACGCGTGCTTGACGACCTGTCGTCAGTTCCGTAAATTCAAAGGCTGAAACGTTTTGCGTTATCCCGCGATCAGCTGGGACGTCCAGCTGATCGCATTCATTTTCAAGCTATCCTTTCCAGCCGTCTTCCATGGCAATTCCGGCTACGCAAATCCGTCGCGGGATGGTGATCGTCTTCGAAGGCGATCCCTGCCGCATCACAGAGTTTCGTCATCACACGCCGGGCAACCTGCGCGCGATGGTGCAGGCGAAGCTCAAGAATCTTCGCTCCGGCTCGAACTTCGAGCATCGGTTCCGCGCCGCGGACACGATCACGAAGGCGTCGCTGGAAACGCACAACCTCGAGTTTCTGTATCAGGGCGGCGACACGTACCACTTCATGAACACCGAGAACTACGATCAGCTCGAGATGGACGCCGAGACCCTCGGCGACGGCGCGCAATGGATGCAGCAGGGGATGAGGATCGTGGCCGAGTATTACGATGGCAGGCCGATTGCGATCGATCTTCCCAATGCGATGGAGCTGACGATCGTGGAGACGGCGCCGGTGATGAAGTCGGCGACGAAGAATGCGTCGTCGAAGCCGGCGAAGCTCGAGAACGGTGTGAGTGTGAACGTGCCGGAGTTCATCAGCACGGGCGAGCGCATCCGCGTGAATCCGAACACCGGGGAATATCTCGACCGCGCGAAGTAAATTCGTGCTCTCACGCGAGTCGTGAGCGGCGTTGATTCGAGAGGATGTGCCGATTACAATTCCGGTCTCGCTGCCAGCACTTTGGTGGCGCTCTGGTGGCCGTAGCTCAATTGGTTAGAGCACCGGACTGTGGCTCCGGGGGTTGTGGGTTCAATTCCCATCGGTCACCCTGATGCGGTGTAGGGCTCGCGGAGAAACTGCTGCGAGGGCGGTGCCGAACGGGTTGTAGGTCCGTAGCTCAATTGGTAGAGCACCGGTCTCCAAAACCGGGGGTTGGGGGTTCAATTCCCTCCGGGCCTGTGTGAGGTAAGTGGGTGGTTGGGTCGAATAGTTTGGCGGTATCGTCTAGGGGACTAGGACGGAGCCCTCTCAAGGCTCAAACACGGGTTCGAATCCCGTTACCGCTATATACGTCGGACGGAGTGGGACGTGCGGCCTCATCGTCTATCGGTTTAGGACGGCACCCTTTCACGGTGCAGAGAGGGGTTCGACTCCCCTTGGGGCTATGGGGAGCGGGGTGGTGAAGAAGAAGGGAAGAGAAGGGAGAGGACTGATAACGAGGGGCTGTAGCTCAGCTTGGTTAGAGTGCCGGTCTGTCACACCGGAGGTCGCGGGTTCGAGCCCCGTCAGCCCCGTTCGAAGAAAGTGCAGCGCGTGGTGGGAATGAGATCGAGAGGGAATTGCAGGCCCTGGTGGTGAAATTGGTAGACACGCCATCTTGAGGGGGTGGTGCCGCAAGGCGTCGCGGTTCGAGTCCGCGCCAGGGCATGAAGAGGATCGCCAGCGTAGCTCAGTGGTAGAGCACTCGATTCGTAATCGAGCGGTCGTCGGTTCAATCCCGACCGCTGGCTCTTGGTTGGTTGGGCTTCGTGCGTGACAAATCCGCCGCGAGTTCAGGGTTCCGAAAACCTTCATTTCAAGTTGGCCTTTCGGGTCAAACCCGACTGAAAATCAATTCGTCTCGTCGACGTAGGCTCCGATGCACTCGGGCCTCCCGCCGATTTGAGATAGCCCCGCTGCTCCTTTATAACATTGCGGCCGCCGATCCGCCGAGTCTCGAGCCGGTCGCCGGTCCCATCCTCCTCATCGCTCGCCTCTATTCCCCGAAATCCACTCACCCGGCGATAGGGGGTTCTGGACATTCGCCGCGCTTTGGTCCTTCTTAACTGCGAGCCAGAGCGCCTGAGAGCGCAGCGGATCCGTCTCGCCCCTTTCGATGCTTCCCGTGCGACCGAGTAGCGCGCGGCGAGCGGACCAAGCCTTGATCTCCTGGAGTCGCCATTGAGGATCACGACACGGTGAGACCTACTCGATTTCGGGGCGGGAGGTCTACGAAGGCGAATATGTCTATTGTGCCGACGGGCTTGTCACGTCCGTGAGCATTAGCCGTTGAGCGTGGCATCCGCGCGTCGAATCGTGCACCCCGGCAACGTAGGAACCGACTTATAGCCCCGCTATGGCGGGCTGAGGCGCGGCACAGCCTCTGCCTTCCCCGATTGCCTGTCCTATGCTCCCCACACTCAATCGCTGCACAGCGCGAGACGCCATGACTAATCGGACCGTCCTTTCTTCCCGGTGGAAGATCTCGTTTGGTCTGGTGGCAGTCGCCGCCCTTATCGCCTGTAGCGGGGACAACGCCACTGGGCTCAACGGCGCAACCTGCGACGTCACCAATCCAGTTTCGAGCATCCGCATCTCGCCGGGGAGCGCGCTTCTGCACTTTCGCTCCCCGCCGCGGACGAGCGACAGTGTGCAGCTCGCCGATACCGCGATTAATCGAGCCGGCGTGCCTCGCTTTGATGTTTCTTTCAAGTTCACTTCTAGCGACACTTCGGTCGTCGTCGTCTCAGACTCCGGAGTGGTCGAAGCGCGCGGGGATGGCGCCGCAACCGTCACCGTCTCCACGTGCGGCCAAAGTTCGAAGGTCAACTTCACCGTGGTCTCCGATGTTGCACGAGTCGTCGTTTCGCCGGCACTCGACTCTCTAGTCGCTGGCGACAGTCTCCTCGTGAGCGCAGTGGCGTTCGACGCGAACGGGAACGCGCTCTCCAACATCGTGTTCGCGTGGACAAGCTCTGCACCGGGTGTCGTGGCCCTCACGCCGATTGGCGACTCCACTGTGATGGCACATTCGCTGACGGCGGGCACGGCGAGTGTTCAAGCCACGGGGGAAGGCAACACCGCAGCTGCGCAACTCGTCGTGCTGCCGCGAGTGTTTCTCTCGAGCGCAGCTCCGGCATCCGCAACGATCGCTGCGGGAACGCGGTTCGTGTGCGGGATCATCTCGCTCGGACGCGGCTATTGCTGGGGGCTGGATAATGACGGGCAGTTAGGAGCAGCGGCTGACTCGTTGTGCTTTCAAGAATCTTCGCTAGGCGGCACCCTCCCATGCTCGCTCAATCCTCAGCGCTTCGGATCAGACATCGCGTTCGCCGATGTGAGCGCTGGTGAGTCGTCGGCCTGCGGCGTGGCGACCGATGGCCGCGCCTACTGCTGGGGGACGAATGTCCTAGGAGAACTGGGCAATGGGAACACGGCCTCGGGTCCACCACCTCATCTCGTAACTAGCGCACTGCGATTCAGTACGGTGACTGTCGGCGGTAGTCACGCGTGCGCCCTCACCAGCGATGGAACGGCGTATTGCTGGGGGCGCGATCTATCAGGAGAGCTCGGGGATGCTCGCGTCGTTAATTCGACAACGCCCATTCCGGTTGTCGTGAATCCGTCGACTGGCGCTCCGGTGTCGTTCACGCAGATCTCCGCAGGCGGCGAACACACGTGCGGCCTTGCGACGGGAAATGTGGCGTTGTGCTGGGGATCAGCCTCCGCCGGGCAGCTTGGAACCGGTAGTGCGATTGGGAGCACTTCCCCCGTCGCTGTGGCAGTTCCTTCGGGCGTGACGTTCGCAGTTGTGAGTGCTGGCGCGACGCACACGTGTGCCCTCGCGACGACGGGCGCGGCATTCTGCTGGGGAGCGAACGACAGAGGGCAACTTGGCGACGGTGCTTCGGGTGACTCAGCACTTGCGCCGGTTGCGGTTGCGGGCGGCCTGACGTTCACGCAGATAAGCGCCGGCAGTCAGTTTACGTGCGCGCTCACGCAGTCGGGCGCGGCGTACTGT
>DATCPC010000120.1:0-5937 GCA_036564355.1 Gemmatimonadaceae bacterium
CGTGCCCGCCAGCACCGGTCGCGTGGTGACTACGAAGAGGCTGTAGAACACCATAGCGCATACGGACGATATGAGCGCGAACCGGTCGAGCAGGGGGAGCGTATACTCGCCGAGGACGGCGCGCGCTCCATCGCCCTGCACGGCGAGCTCATCGCGCCGTTTGATCGCCGCGAGGTAGAGTGCGATCGACAGGGTGGTGATGAGCATCCACGATGACAGTGGCACATCGATGACGACCGCACCAGCGTACACTCGCAGCACGAACCCTGCGGCAACACAGAAGATGTCCACCACCGGGATTCGCTTGAGCCACATCGAATAGAAAACGTTGAGCCCGATGTAGACGATCAGCACGGCCACGAGCGGATGCGACACCAGCGATCCCGCCATCATCATCGCCCCGAGCACGACGAGCAGCACGCGCGCGGTGGTCACGGACACGGCGCCGCTCGCGAGCGGACGTGAGAGCCGCTTGATCGGGTGTCGCGAATCGTTAGGCAGATCCGCGAGATCGTTGAATACGTACACGAACGACGCGGCCACGCAGAACAGGAATGTGCCGAAAAGCGCCAGCAGCGTGGGGGCCCGCTGGCTGAAGAGCCCCGAGAAAATCAGCGGTGCAAGGACGAAGAGATTCTTGATCCAGTGCTTGGGGCGCAGCAGCCGGAGTGCGGCAAGTGATCCGAAACGCGGAACCACACCAACAGTGGCGTCAGGGCACATGCGCAGGCGCTCCGGCGCCAATGGAGCGATAGAGATACCGCGGCCATCCGGCGAGGTACGGGCGAGGTACCGCCTTGAGCGGCGTGAAGCGATCGCCATAGTCCTGTACGAGCTCGTAGCTCGCCGCGAGCTCGCTCGTCGGGGCGGACATCGTCGCGAGCGGACGGTTGGTGAGCACGAAGGCGGGCGTCGACGGGTGGCGCAGCGGGTCGAGCATGCGCCGGGCGAGGGCGCTGTCGGCGGCCGATCGGTGCTGTCCGCGCATCATGTCTTCCAGCGCCACCCAGTGCGCGGCGGGGTAGAGCCGCGGCCCATCGACGAGCTGGCCGATCCCGGGTGCGTATACGGTTCCGGGCAGAGCGCGGATGGTGGCCTGCAAGTCCGCATACGACGCGCGCGCCGACGCGGGCAACCAGTATGTCCGGGGATCGCGCAGCAGCGTCGCGAACGCAAGCAGCACTACCAGGAGCGCCGGCCGCATCCCGAGCCAGATCGGTCCCGCCTGGTCGATTCGCGCCAACTCGATCGACCCGCAGAGAATGCAGAACGCACTGAAGGGAATGAACACGTTGTTCGACGAGCCGGGGTCGAGTGATCCCATGAGCGCCGTCAGTAAGGCTGCGCCGAGCTGCAGCTCCAGAATGTCGACCTTCTTCGATCGGAAGGCGCGATAGGCGCTCGCGACCGCCGCGAGCACCAGTACCGGATAATAAGTCTTGGCGTATTGAGCCACGCGATAAAACGTGCGCGTCGTGAGCAGCGACCAGCCGCTCGGAACCACCCACGTGAAGTAGTGGAATTCCGGTCCGAAGATCGGTGTGGGGGCAAAGAGATAGAGCAGCGGGCCGAGGGCGATCGCGACCAGCCAGTACACGAGCGCCCGCGGGAGCCCCTCTCGCCATGTCAGAAACAGCAGCGCCACACCGAGGAATACCGCGCCGTGCTGTTTGAACCAGAATGCCCCGAGAAGCGCCAGAATTCCGGCAATGCGCGCACCGTGCGATGGGCGTCCGACGAGATACGTGCCCCACAGCGCGCTGCAGAGAAGCCATGAATCCGAGTGCGCGGAGTCGAGGTAGGCGTCCATCGCGGGATAGGCGGCGCAGAAGAGGCCCACGGCAATCGCGCCCCACCATGCCGAACGCGTGGTTGCGCGCACGATCACGAACATCGCGACCGCACTTCCCAGGAAACCAACAACCGCCACCGAACGCAGTGTCGAGAGCGTGTCTCCGAAGAGCAGGAGAAAGGGCACGGCGAGCAGGTAGAAGAGCGCGTTGTACGCGAGCGGCACGAACTCCGGCGTCGGGACGGCATAGATACTCTGCCCGTGCATGGCACGCCGCGCGTGCTGCATCACCACCCCTTCCATGAGATCGATGAAGAAGGGGAACTTCACGTGGTTCACGATCAAGGCGATCACCGCGACCACACTTACCGCCGAGAGAACGGCGAGGAGCGCGGGAAGCGCAGTTGGAATGCGCGACCGCTCGAGGGCGATTCCCACGAGGAGCGCCAGCGCGAGGATTACGGGCTCGTGGTGAAGCCAGGACTGCGGATTCATGAGCGATGCGCTCCGGTCGCTCGCCGATCGCGAGGCGCGCGCATACGCTTGCCTATGGCTTCTTGCATGAGTGTTACGCCCGCCCGGTAGAGGCCAGGCGAGACGTGAAGCCGTCGACAGCCGGGAGGGCGGAAACCACGCCCGGGTGCGCGATGTCGCAGCCGGTGGTGCACGTCGCGGCGAGGCGGCGTACCTCGTCCAGCGTGGCGCGGTTGAAGTCGTCCGTGGCGTACCGCTCGTTGAGATAATCGATGAGCGCGGACAGCTCGTTGGCGACGCCCATCTCGACGGCGCGGAAGCCAGCGACGGTGACATCCACCAACGCCTGTGAGGGCGCGTGGTGGCCGCGGCCGATACCCGTGTACCGATCGCGCATTCCGTTCAGGGTGTGCGGATCGAAGAGGTTGCAGGCATCGACGATCCCCGCCGCGGGCGCATTCGCGATCTGCGCGCGATGCTCCTGATAGTATCCGTGCGCGGTGCAGAGAAAGATCACGTCGGCGCCGGCGAGCGCGGCATCGAGATCGGTGGTGAAGCGCGACGTTAGCTTCGTCTTCGCAAGATTCTGATCGCGATCGTGCACGTACGGATCGTGCAGCACCACATCCGCACCCCGATCGAGGAGCGCCTGCGCGAGCACGAGCGTCGGCGAGTTGCGCGTGTCCTCTGAGTCGAAGCGATAGGCGACGCCGAGCAGCGCCACGCGCTTGCCCACGAGCGAGCCGAAGCGGCGCTCCGCGAGCGTGAGCGTGGCGGCCGGCGATTCGTCGTTGATCTTGCGCGACGCGAGGATGAGGCTCTTCGATGTATCCTCGTTCGCCTCGATCGCGCGCCACCAGAGGAGAATGCCATCCTTGGGGAGGCAGTGCCCGCCCACGCCCACCGTCGGCACGAGCAGCGCGCCCGAGGGCACGGCGCGCGGATCCGCGCTCGCGTCGTCGCCGCGCGACATGGCGGCGTTCACCCTGTCGCGCAGGGCGAAGAAGTCGATGTCGTGCGCGTCGCAGTACCGCGCGACCTCGGCCGCGTACGCGATGCGCACGTCGCGGTAGGCGTTCTCGAGCGTCTTCACGATCTCGGCCGTGAGGCTGTTCGTGCGATAGACCACGCCGCCGGTGACGATGCGCGCGTAGAGGCGCGCGATGAGCTCCGGTGTGCCGGGGTGCAGCCCGCCCGCGAGCTTGTCCGCGCGCGCCACGCGCTCGACCAGGCGGCCGGGCATCACGCGGTTGGGCGAGTTGCCGAGCAGGATGTCGCGTCCATCGTGCAGCCCGAACTTCGCGAACAGCGGGCGCACGACGGTGAGCATCGAGGAGGGCGCGAGCGTCGACTCGAAGACGATCACGGGAACATTCCCCGCCGGCTTCTTCTGCAGCGCCTTCGCGATGCCCTCGAGGGCTTCGAACAGCGGCCCGTATTCGGGCGCGAACCCGTTCTTGTCCGTCTGCGTGCAGATGAGGATCACGTCCGCGTCGGACAGATCATCGTAGCCGTACGATGCGCTCAAGAGCCCCTGTTCCACCGACTCCGCGACGATCGTGTCGAGCGCGGGCTCGACGCCGCCGATGGGCGACTTGCCGGAGTTGATGGCGTCGACCTTCCAACCGGACGTGGGAGAATTGCGCTGGACGACGAGCACCGTCGCCGGCTCGGTACCACCTTCGCGGATGCGGGCGTGCGCGAGGAGCGCGGCCATCGGCATTCCCACGATCCCCGGTCCCACGACGGCGATCTTTTTCACCCGCCAATCGGCGATCTCGTTGCCCTTCCACGTCAACGGCATCCAGTCGTTCTCCCTCGGGTGAATGAACCGGTCAGTTCTGGTCGATGAACTGCCGGAACCACATCTCGATGTTCAGCGCGCCCCACACGCGGCGCCCGAACGCGCCCTCGTTGGTGAGCAGCTTCTCGATCTCCCTGGTGTCGAAAATTCCGCGCTCGCGCGCCCGCGACGACAGCAGCGTGTCCGTCACCATGTCGCGGGTGCGGTCTTTCATCCAGAGGTGCAGCGGTACCGGAAAGCCCATCTTGTCCTTGCGATTGATCACCTCGTCGGGGACCACGTCGCGGGCCGCGCGCTTGAGCAGGTACTTCAGCTCACCGCCCTTGAACTTCATCTTCGGCGGCATGCTCGTGACGAGATCGACGAGGCGGCGATCGAGCAGCGGCACGCGCGACTCGAGCGACGACGCCATGCTCGCGCGATCCTCCACGTGCATCAGCGCGGGGAGCGAGGCCACCATGTCGAAGTGCGTCATCTTGTTGTAGTACGACTGCGTGTCCGAGTGATTGAACACGGTCTGAAAGCGCGCGAAGGCCGAATCGCTCTCGTAGCTCGAGCGGAAGTCGGTCGTGAAGAGGCTGAGCGCGCCCGCGCTGCGGTCGACGAGCTTGAAGTAGCGCTGGTCCATTGGCTCGAACACGCCCGAGCGCCAGAACTGCGACAGCATGGGTTGATACGCGCGCAGCACCGGGAGATTCGGGACGATGGACTTGAGCGAGACGATGTGCTCCTGCTCCTCGGCGGTCTCGAAGATCGCGCCCTTGAGCGCCTGCTCGAGGTACGCCACGAGGTAGCGCGCATAGCCGCCGAAGATCTCGTCGCCCCCCTGTCCGCCGAGCACGACCTTCACGTGCTGAGCGGCGCAGCGCGACACCATGTACTGCGGGAAGAGTCCAGGGCCGGCGACCGGCTCATCCATGTAATAGACGAGCTTCTGCAGCACGTCGGCAAAGTCGTTCGCGCTCGGAATGATCGTGTGCATCTCGGCGTTCACGGATTCCGCGACCGCGCGGGCATACGGGCGCTCATCGAACTGCGGCCCTTCATCGAACGCGCCGGTGAAGGTCTTGAAACGGCCGCCCTCGTACGCGCGCGCGGCGAACCCCGTGACGATGCTCGAGTCCAGGCCGCCGCTCAGATAGGCGCCCACCGGAACATCGCTCCGCATCTGAATGCGAATGGAGTCTTCGAGCAGCCGCCGCGTTTCGACGAGGAAGTACTCCTCGGTGTGGTAGGGATCGATGACGAAGCGCGGCTCCCAGTACCGCACGCGCCGCACGTCGCGCGACTTCAGGTTCACCACGTGGTAGAAACCCGGGAGCACCTTCCCGATGTTCTCGAAGAGCGTGTCCTCGCCGATCACGAACTGGAAGGTGAGGTAGTCGTTGAGCGACGTGCGGTTCACCCGGGCGCGCACATCGCCATGCGCGAGGATCGCCTTGATCTCCGAGGCGAAGAGCATCTTCCGTTCATCGGAATAGAAGTACAGCGGCTTGATGCCGAAGTGGTCGCGCGCGGCGAGCAGGATCCCCTTCGAGCGGTCGTGCAGCACAAACGCGAACATGCCGTTCAGCTGCTCCACGCACGCCTCGCCGTACTGATGGTACAGGCGGAGGATGACCTCCGTATCCGACGTCGTGCGGAAGGTGTGGCCGAGCTTCACCAGCTCTGCGCGCAGCTCGACGTAGTTATAGATCTCGCCGTTGAAGACGATCGTCACGTCTTCCGCCGTCATCGGCTGGTCGCCCGAGACCAGATCGATGATCGAGAGCCGCTTGTGATAGAAGCCCACCTGGCCGCAGACGTACGATCCCTCGCCGTCGGGGCCGCGATGCGCTATCGCGTGGGCCATGCGCGCCAACACGGA
>DATCPC010000243.1:0-1683 GCA_036564355.1 Gemmatimonadaceae bacterium
CATCGCCGTCTTCTTCTTTCTCCCCGTGGGCGCATCGCTCCTGCTCAGCATCACCGACTTCGACCTGTACGCCGTCGCGAACCCGTCCAACGTTCGATTCGTCGGCACCCGCAACTACACGGAGCTGCTCCAGAATCCGACCTTCTGGCTCGCGCTCAAGAACACCTTCTACTTCGCGCTGATCGGTGGCCCGCTCACCGTCGCCACATCGCTCGGCGCCGCCCTCCTGCTCAACGCGAAGGTCGTGCGCTTCAAGACCCTCTTCCGCACGATCTACTTTCTGCCCTTCGTCACGACGCTCGTCGCCGTCGCGATCGTCTGGCGCTACCTGTATCACCCGCAATACGGATTCCTGAACTACGCGCTCGGCGCCATCGGCATCCATCCCATCGACTGGCTCGGCGATCCGCGGTGGGCGATGCCCGCGATCATCCTGCTCGCGGTGTGGAAGAACTTCGGCTACAACATGCTGATCTTCATCGCGGGGCTGCAGTCCGTTCCCGAGGACCTGTACGAGGCCGCTGCACTCGATGGCGCCGGCGCCGTGCGCCAATTCTGGCACGTTACGCTTCCGAATCTCGCGCCCACGTTTTTCTTTGTTGGCGTCGTCACGATGATCGGCTACTTCCAGCTGTTCGCCGAGCCGTATGTGATGACGACGGGAGGCCCGCTGGGGGCGACGACGAGCCTCGTGGTGTTCATGTACGAGGAGGGCTTCCGCTGGTGGCGGCTGGGCGTCGCAGCGTCGATCGCGTTCCTGCTCTTCCTCATCATCCTCGTGTGGACCGCGATCCAGCTGCGCCTCGAGCGCCGGTTGGCGGCATGAAGCGCGTGCGCATCGGGACCGTGCTGCTGTACGCCGCGCTCATCATCGGCGCACTGCTTTCGTTGTTCCCGATTCTCTGGATGATCTCGGCCTCCTTCATGCCCACGGGGATGGCGAACACCTTCCCGCCGCGGCTCTGGCCCGATCATCCGACGCTCCAGCACTATCGCGATGTATTCATTCGATTGAACATGGGCCGCTATCTCGTCAACAGCGGCATCATCTCGATCGTCGTCACCGTGCTGTCGCTGATCGTGAACTCGATGGCGGGGTACGCGTTCGCCAAGCTGAGATTTCGCGGACGCGAGCCCGTGTTTCGTGCGATGAGCGCCGGGCTCGTGATCCCGGTGCAGGTCGCGATGCTCCCGCTATTTCTGTTGATGAAGTCGCTCCATCTCATCAACACGTACTGGGGCGTGATCATCCCGAGCATGGCGAGCATCTTCGGGATCTTTCTCATCCGGCAGTACGCGATCTCGATCCCCGACGATCTGCTCGACGCCGCGCGCATCGATGGCGCGAGCGAGGCGCGCATCTACCGCTCGATCGTGCTGCCGACGATCACGCCGATTCTGGCGACGCTCGCGATCTGGACCTTCCTCACGACGTGGAACGACTTCATGTGGCCGCTCATCGTGCTCTCCGACGAGCGGCGCTACACGTTGCCGGTCGCGCTCGCGAGTCTCGTCGGCGAGCACGTGCAGGACACGGAGCTCATGATGGCGGGGTCGGTGCTCACCGTGCTCCCCGTGGTGATCGTCTTTCTGATTTTGCAGCGCTATTACATCCAGGGCGTGATGGCCGGGAGCGTGAAGGGGTGAGTCGCCGGCTGCTACGATGCGTGGTGCCACTGGGCG
>DATCPC010000008.1:0-9275 GCA_036564355.1 Gemmatimonadaceae bacterium
GGTCGCCCAGCTGGCCGGGCCCGACAGGGGTGGACTTGCCCTGGGCCGCCGCGCAAGATTGACGAGCCATTGCGCGCGTACGCACGCCGCGCAGCTTCAGTGACAACGGTGTTCGCGAGCCGTACGTAAGCTGAGAGCGGCACGTGCCGGATTGCGTGCTCCACGACGGCCCCAACCACGATGACATCATTGAGACGATCCTTAGTCATGCTGCCGATCGCCTGTGCGATCGCCGCCTGCGGAAGCCAGTCATCCGCCAGCCGCGGCGCGGCAGCGCCCTCACCGGCACAGGCGCAGGGTGAAGCGGCCGCGATCGCGCGAGCGAAAGCCGACAGCATCCGCAACCCCTACACGGCTGCCGACGTGCGCTTCATGCAGGGGATGATCGGCCATCACGCGCAGGCCATCGTGATGGCGACGTGGGCCCCGACGCACGGCGCCAATTCGTCCGTGCGCATCCTCGCCGAACGCATCATCAATGCACAGCAGGATGAGATCCTGACCATGCAGACATGGCTGAGCGACCGGCATCAGTCGGTGCCCGAAGCGAAAGGCGGTCCGATGAAGATGATGATGAACGGGAAGGAGCGGGAGATGGTCATGCCCGGCATGCTGACCGACGCGCAGATGCACCAGCTCGATCTCGCGAAGGGACCGGACTTCGACCGGCTCTTTCTCACCGACATGATCCAGCATCACCGCGGCGCCGTTTCCATGGTGAAGGACCTCTTCGGCACCTACGGCGCGGGACAGGACGAGGTCATCTTCAAGTTCGCTTCCGATGTGAACGTCGATCAAATGACGGAGATCGCACGCATGGAGCGAATGCTCAACTCCTTCGCGCCTCAGAAGAGCGCGCAGTGATCACCCGCAACGCGACCAACCACGCGCTGCACCCCGCCCCTCTGGAGGATTCCGCAATGGCATCTGTTCCTCGTTCTCGCCGGCACGAAGTGTGTTCGATAGCCGTCCGTCGCCCCGCGCTGCCGCTCGCCATTGGGCTTCTGCTCACCGCGGCGTGCGCGCACAACACGTCGTCGATGTCCGGCAGCGCGGTGTCGCCGCGCGCCAGCATGTCGGCGACGGCGCCGAATCCCGATCCACGCGTGGGCCTCCACGCGGGGCTCATGGATGCACAGGAAGCGACGTGGAATCTGCGCGTAGTCTCGCGCACCCAGCCGTCGGCGAAGTTCGCAGGGATCACGAACTCCGATCTCGCGTTCACGGGACCGTACGCGATCCAGGGAAGCTACGCGGGCTATCAGATCTGGGACATTTCGAATCCGAGCCACCCGTCGTTGAAAACGGCGTACTACTGCCCGGCGTCGCAGAGCGATGTCTCGGTCTACAAGAACCTGCTGTTCGTGTCCGGCGAGGGACTCAGCGGACGCCTCGACTGCAGCGGCGAGGGCGTGAAGGACACGGTCAGCAAGGATCGCCTGCGCGGGCTGCGCATCTTCGATATTACCGACATCGCCAATCCGAAGAACGTCGGCAACGTGCAGACGTGCCGCGGCTCGCACACGCACACGGCGCTCGTCGATCCGAAAGACCCGGACAACGTCTACATCTATATCTCCGGCTCGTCGCGCATTCGGTCGCCGAACGAGCTCCCGGGATGCGTGAGCGCGACGCCCGATCAGGATCCGAATTCGGCGCTCTTCCGCATCGAGGTGATCAAGGTGCCGCTCGCGCATCCCGAGCAGGCCGCGATCGTGAGCTCGCCGCGCATTTTCAACGATCTCGTCGCGCCCGCTCGACACGGCGAGTCAGAGGTGGACATCGCGGAGAACGCAAAAGAAGTGGCAGGCGCGAGGGCGAAGGGCGGCTTCGTGACGACGATTCGCGATCGCGAGCAGGTGCTGGCTCCCCGGTTCACGCAGCCGATGCTCGACAGCATCGTGAAGGCCCGCGGCGGTTCGGGCGGTGCGACCAAGGCCGACAGCGCCGCGTTGCGCGCCGCGATTCCGGCTATGATCGCGGCCATGATGGGACCGCCGCCGGCCAACCCGAATGCGGGGCCGACGCAGTGCCACGACATCACGGTCTATCCGGCGATCGGCATGGCCGGTGGTGCGTGCGAGGGCTACGGGCTGCTGCTCGACATCCATGATCCCGCGCACCCGACGCGAATCGGCGCCGTTTCCGACTCCAACTTCTCCTACTGGCACTCGGCGACGTTCAACAACGACGGCACAAAGGTGCTCTTCAGCGATGAGTGGGGTGGCGGTGGGCAGCCCAAGTGCCGCTCGACGGACAAGCACGAGTGGGGCGCCGACGCGCTCTTCACGATCGTCGACGGCAAGATGCAGTTCCAGAGCTATTACAAGATGCCTGCGCCGCAAACGAAGTTCGAGAACTGCGTCGCGCACAACGGATCGCTGGTTCCGATCCCCGGCCGCGACGTGATGATCCAGGCGTGGTACCAGGGCGGCATCTCGCTCTTCGATTGGACCGACGCCGCGCATCCAAAGGAAATCGCGTTCTTCGATCGCGGTCCCGTCGACTCGACGCGGCTCGTGCTCAGTGGCTCGTGGTCCGTGTACTGGTACAACGGTGTGATGGTGAGCTCGGAGATCTCGCGCGGGCTCGACATCGTGGAGTTGACGCCGAGCGCGTTCATCTCGCAGAACGAGATCGATGCGGCGAAGACGGTGAAGTGGGACTACCTGAACACGCAGGGGCAGCGGAAGATCGTGTGGCCGCCCAGTTTTGCGCTAGCGGGCGCGTATCTCGACCAGCTCGAGCGCTCGCATGGGCTCGCGGCGGAGAAGCTCGCCGCGGATCGGGCTGCACTGAAGAGCGCGGAGAAGGCGTCAGGCAGCGCACGCACCACCGCGCTCACGACGCTGGTGTCGCAGGTCGACGGCGATGCAGCCGGCTCGACCGACGGGGCGAAGGTACAGAAGCTTTCGGAGACGGTGAAGGCGCTGGTAACGGCGCAGTAGGTTGCTCGCGAACGAGCGGCTTCGCTAGGCGAAGCGCTTGTTCGACCGCTCCCGCGCTTTTCGTGCTTCGTCGTCGCGATTGCGCGGGGCGGCGTTGGTCTCGAGGGATTGAATGAGTCGACGGGCGGCGGCGGTGACTTCGTCCACCGCCCGTTCGAACACCTGCTCGTTCGCCCGCGACGGACGCGTCGTACCGCTCAGCTTGCGCACGAACTGCAGCGCAGACGCGCGCACCTCATCGTTGGTGGCGGGCGGCTCGAAGTTGGCGAGCGTCTTGATGTTCCGACACATGAACGAGCTCCTCGAGTGAAGTGTCAGCTCAAATATGCTGGCTCACGGCGAGAATGTTTCCCTCGCTGTCCTTGAACCACGCGGTCTTGGCGCCGCCGCCCGTCGCGATGCTGTTCACGGTCTTGTAGCCGGGCGCGTCGTATTCCTCGAAAGCGATGCCGCGCTTCTTCAGATCCGCCACCTCGGCTTCGACGTCCGGCACGGCCCAGAACGCGGTGCTCGCCTTCGAGGTGCCCGCGCCCGCGGACTTGTACGCGAAGAACCGGGAGCCCTTGCCGGACTCATACATGACTCCTGCGTCCGATGTGTCGATCGCTCGAAATCCGAGCTTCTCCTCGTAGAACTTCCTGGCGCGGGCGAGGTCCGACACCGGAACGTAGGCTACGATCTGCGACGAGCTCAACATCGGCATCCTCCTGAAAAAGAGAGTTCGCACGAGATACTGCAAGCGCAGGTCCTGATTGCGTGCGCGGCGCGGAATGCGAAGCACCCTTGGCCGCTGCCCGGCGAACGGCCATCCGCGCGAGTGCATCCGCTCACTGGGCCGCGATGGTCTCGAGCTCCTCCCACCTCGCGAGCCTCGTCGCCAACTCCGCCTCGATCGCGACGAGCCTCGCCCTCGCCTCGGTGATCGCGGCGCCTTCGCGCAACAACGCGGGATCCGAAAGCGAGGCGTACACTGCGTCCCGATCGCGCTCGAGCACATCGATCGCCTGCGGAAGCGCCGTGAGCTCGCTCGTCTCCTTGAATGTGAGCCGCCGCTTCTTCTCGCCGCGCGAGGCCGATCCCGGCTGCGAGCGCACCGCCGTCGCGGATGCCGGCTCGGCGCGCCTCGAGAACTCACTCGCCGCGCCGCGCTGGCGCACCCAGTCCGTGTAGCCGCCCACGTACTCTCCCACCCGCCCCTGCCCCTCCAGTACGAGCGTGCTCGTGACCACGTGGTCCAGAAATTCGCGGTCGTGGCTCACGACGAGCAGCGTTCCAGAGAATTCCAGCAGCAGCTCCTCGAGGAGATCGAGCGTCTCGATGTCGAGATCGTTCGTCGGCTCGTCGAGCACCAACACGTTGAACGAGCGCGTGAACAGCCGCGCGAGAAGCAGGCGATTGCGCTCGCCGCCCGACAGCGCGCGCACCGGCGTGCGCGCACGATCCGGCGGAAAGAGAAAGTCCTGGAGGTAGCCGAGCACGTGCTTCCGGTTCGCGCCGATCTCGACGAACTCGGCACCGTCCGCGATGCTCTCGAACACGGTGCGATCCGGATCCAGCGCCTCGCGAAGCTGGTCGAAATACGCGACCTCGAGATTTGTGCCGAGCCGGATCCTGCCGCTGTCGGGCGCCAGCTCGCCCAGCAGCAGCCGAAGCAGTGTCGTCTTCCCCGACCCGTTCGGACCGATCAAGCCGACCCGATCGCCGCGCGTGATCGTCGTCGAGAAGTCCGCGATGATCCTTCGCTCGCCGCGCGCGAAGCTCACGTCCTTCGCTTCCGCCACGAGCCGCCCCGAGCGCTCCGCCTCCTGCGCTTGCAGCCTCACCGTTCCCGACCTCACGCGGCGCTCGCTGCGCTCTACTCGGAGAGCCTCGAGTGAGCGCACGCGTCCTTCGTTGCGCGTGCGGCGCGCCTGGATGCCGGTGCGAATCCAGACCTCCTCCTTCGCAAGCTTCTTGTCGAACTCCTCCCACTCGCGCGCCTCTGCCGCGAGCGATGCCTCCTTTCGCTCCAGATACCGATCGTAATCCGCGCCCCAGTCCACGAGTCGTCCGCGATCGAGCTCGACGATGCGCGTCGCCACGTGCCGGAGGAACGCGCGATCGTGCGTGACGAACAGCAACGTCGTGGCGCGCTCGATCAGGAACGTCTCCAGCCACTCGATCGCATCCACATCGAGATGGTTCGTGGGCTCATCGAGCAGCAGCACATCGGGCTCCCGCACGAGAGCGCGCGCGAGGAGAATCTGGCGCTTCGTTCCGCCCGACGCGCCCGCGAACGGCGCATCGGCATCGAGCCCCAGATGAAGCAGCACGGTGTCGACGCGCGTGTTGATCTCCCACGCCTTCGCCGCGTCGAGCGCGTGGTGCAGGCGGTCGAGATCGCGGAGCGCCGCCGGCGTCGCGCTCGCACCCACCCGGTGGCTGGCCTGATGGTAGCGCGCGAGCAGCAGGCCGACGTCGCCGAGCCCCGCGGCCGCGACATCGAAGGTGGTACCGACGATGTCGCCGGGGACTTCCTGTTCGAGCCTCGCAATCGTGACGCCCGTCTGGCGAACGATCTCGCCGCTGTCGGGCGCGGTGGTGCCGTCGAGCAGCTTCATCACGGTGCTCTTCCCCGCGCCGTTCCGGCCGAGGAGGCAGACGCGCTCGCCTCGCTCGATGGCGAATCGGGCGTGGTCGAGCACGAGCGGCCCCCCGAACGCGATCCCGACGTCCTGCATCCCGAGCAGCGCCATCCTTATGCGCGCGCGACCGCGAGCCGCGCGAGCTCACCGAGCAGCGACTGAAGATGCGCCTCGGCCGTGCGCGGATTCATCACCGTCACGCGCAGCACGCGACGCCCGCCGAGCACGGTCGTGGTCATCCATCCGTGCCCGCCGCGATTGTATCGCGTGCGCAGGTCGAGATTGATGGCATCCAGCGCATCGTCGTCGAGCGCGCGGTCGCCAATCCAGCGGAAGCAGAGGATGTTAATCTCCGGCTCGTGCAGCGCCTCGAAGTCGTCGCGTGCGTCGATCATCGCGTGGAGCTGCCGCGTCGTTTCGCACAGCCGATCGTACAGCGCCGCGATGCCATCGAGTCCGTAGCGCTGGATCGCAACCCACACCTTGAGTGCGTCCGCGCGACGCGAGCACAGGAAGCTCCGGGGCCCCTGGTCCCACGCGCGCGCACCTGTGGCGGCGTGGAAGAGATACGGTGCGTGCTGCGTGAAGGCCTGCGTCAGATCGTTCTCGTCGCGCACCAGCAGCATCCCGGCCGCGAGCGGCATCAGCATCATCTTGTGCGCGTCCCACGCAACCGAGTGCGCGTGGTGCAGTCCGCGCAGCCGGTGCCGATGCGCCGGCGAGAGGATGGCCGACGCGCCGTGCGCGCCGTCCACGTGCAGCCAGATCCCGCGCTCCTCGCACAGGGGTCCGATGATGGAGAGATCGTCGAACGATCCTGTCGCCGTCGTACCCGCTGACGCGACGACGGCCATCACTGGGATTCCGCTCGCTTTGAGCCTATCAAGCGTTTCTCTTAGTACTGAGGGATCCATTTTCCAGTCGCGCGACGGCACGATGACCGCGTGGCGCATGCCGAGCCCGAGCTCTCCGATGGCGCGCGTGACGGCGTAGTGCGCGTGCTCGCCGCAGACCACCACGGGCGGGTTCACACCCACGCCATTCTCCCACGCGTCGGGGATCGCGCGTGCGCGCGCCGCGAGCAGCGCGGTGAACGTCGCCTCGGTGCCGCCGGAGGTGAACGTCCCTCCGGACGCGGAGTCCCACCCGACGAGCGCTGCGAGCTGCCGCACCAGCTGCGTCTCGATCACCGTCGCGGTGGGCGACATCTCCCAGATCGCCGTCGACTGGTTGAGTGCACCGATCAGCGCCTCCGTCCACACGGCGGCCGGCAGCGGCGCCGCGACCTGATGGCCGAGCGACATGGGATGCATCAGATGATTCGCGTCGGCGATCACGTCCGCTTGCAGCCGCCGCACGATCTCCGCCAGCGATCGGCCCGCGGCCGGCAGCGGCTCGGCGAAGCGCGCGGCCAGCTCATCCGCGCTGCGCGCCGTGGAGACGCGGCCGGACCCGTCGCGCGTCGCCGCGAAATACTCCGCGACGAGATCGACGAACAGGCGCCCCGCGCGCGCCTCCATGTCCTCCTCGAGGGCGAAGAGCGAGGCCGCGATTGCATCGTGAGGGATGATCACACCAGAGCTCGTACGTGGGAGACAGGCTGCTGAGGGACGAATCGCCGGCGTGCGATCGGCCTGCGCTCGCGCGAAATCTAAGGCCGGGGGCTTACCCCTCGCGGCGCAGCGCAACCGCGGTGTGGGGTTACCACTGGCTCAGCAACAACTGTCGCCCCACTCTTGCATTGCGTCAGATCCATGCCAGATGACGGAACGCAAACCAGGAGCGCCAGCCAATGCACGGCACTATGAGCTCGTTACCTCGAATCGGAATGTGCCTGCTCCTCGCCCTCGCGTCGACGCTCGGCTGTCGCACGAGTCGCGCCCCGGCGAACGCCGATAGCGGCCCTGCCACGACGACCATCGACGTCCAGAACAATGACTTCAACGACATGACGGTGTACGTGGTCGTGAACGGCCAGCGCATGCGACTCGGCATCGCTCCCGGACTCAAGACGACGGTGCTCACCATTCCACGCTACCTCGTCAGCAGCGGGTCGACCCTGCGCTTCGTAGGCTACCCGATCGGCGGAAAGCGCACGCCGGTGTCCGAGGAGATCGATGTCTCGCCCGGCGATCAGCTCGTGATGGTCATCAATCCGGCCGGGTGAGCGGCGCATGCTGAAGACGAATCCCTACAATCGATTGTCGCCGGTGAAAGACTCCACGGGTTTCGTCCACGTGCGCGGGGCGCGCGAGCACAACCTGAAGAACATCGACGTCGACATCCCCCGCGACGCGCTCGTCGTGTTCACGGGAGTGTCTGGCTCGGGAAAGTCATCGCTGGCGTTCGGGACGCTCTACGCGGAAGCGCAACGCCGCTACCTCGAGTCGGTGTCGCCATACGCGCGCCGGCTCTTTCACCAGATGGCAGTACCGGAAGTGGACGAAGTGGACGGGCTGCCGCCCGCGGTCGCGCTGCAGCAGCAGCGTGGATCGCCGACGACGCGGTCATCCGTCGGCAGCGTCACGACGCTCTCGAATCTGCTCCGCATGCTGTACTCGCGCGCGTGCCACTATCCGGCGAAGCAGGAGCACCTCGAGGCCGAGGCCTGCTCGCCGAACATGCCCGCGGGCGCCTGTCCGCGCTGCCATGGGCTCGGTCGCGTGTATGAGGTGACCGAGCGATCGATGGTGCCGGACGACTCGCTCACCATTCGCGAGCGCGCCATCGCCGCCTGGCCCACCGCATGGCAGGGGCAGAATCTGCGCGACATCCTCGTCACGATGGGCTATGACGTCGACCGTCCATGGCGTGACCTGCCCCGGAAAGAGCGCGAGTGGCTGCTCTTCACCGATGAGCAGCCGACGGTGCCCGTGTACGCGGGCTACACGCCGGCCGAAGTGCGCCGCGCACTCAAGCGGAAGGAGGAGCCGAGTTACATGGGTACCTTCACGGGCGCGCGACGGTACGTGCTGCAGACCTTCGCGAACACGGAGAGCGCGTCGATGAAGCGGCGTGTGTCACAGTACATGGAGAGCACGGAGTGCCCACTGTGCCATGGCAAGCGGTTGCGGCTGGAGTCGCTGTCCGTGAAGTTCGCGGGCTTCGACATCGCCGATATCTCCGCGCTCCCGCTCGAGAAGCTCGCGCAGATCATGCAACCTTACGCGGACGGGACTGCGGCGGGGCATGCGAGGATCGAGGCGCAGCACCCCGAGAAGGCGCTCGTCACCCTTCGCATCGCGCAGGATCTGTGCGCCCGACTCGCCGTGCTACTCGACCTCGGACTCGGATACGTCTCCCTCGGCAGAAGCACGCCGACGCTCTCGCCCGGCGAGCTGCAGCGGCTGAGGCTCGCGACGCAGGTGCGATCGAATCTTTTCGGCGTCGTCTACGTGCTCGATGAGCCGTCCGCCGGGCTCCATCCTGCGGATACCGAGGCGCTTCTCGTCGCGCTCGACCGGCTCAAGGCGTCGGGCAATTCGCTGTTCGTCGTGGAGCATGATCTCGATGTCATCCGCCGCGCGGACTGGATCGTCGACGTGGGACCTGCCGCCGGCGAGAAGGGTGGCTTCGTGCTGTACAGCGGAGCGCCCGCGGGACTCGAGCACGTGGAGGCCTCGCAAACACGCCGGCATCTGTTCGGCAACTACGTGCTGCCGGAGCGCACCCCGCGCGCGCCCGCGGCGTGGCTCGCGCTCGA
>DATCPC010000010.1:0-2296 GCA_036564355.1 Gemmatimonadaceae bacterium
CGTGCAACGCTTCCGCGAAGGAGCCGGTGCTCAACGCGGCCTTCATCGATCGAGCGTTCGCGTCCGCCGATTCCTGCCACATGCCGAGCCGCGTGAACGTGTGCGAGGGCATGTGGAGCGCGTGCGCGGCGGCCGGCGCGATGCTCGCGTAGCGCAGCGCGGCGGCCCGGGCCTTGTCCGCGAGCGGCGGATAGTCGTAGCTGTGGATGATGTAGTGCGCGAGCCCGGGGTGATTCGGCTGCTTCACCCAGAGCGACTCGAGAATGGCGCCCGCCTTCAGCTGATTCGCGTACGTCTTGTCCGCGGGCGACGCGGACGCGGTGAGCGAGAGCGCGTGGAAGATCATGGCCTCGGTGTCCGCCGGCTGCCGCATCACGAGGTCGTTCATCGCGCGCTCGTACGCCGCGACGCGCGTCCGCTGATCCCTGTGCTCGAAGTCGTCGTACAGCTGGCGCACGGCACCGATGTAGCCGCGCTCACGCTCGGATGCGCGATCGCCGAGTCGCGTCGCCGCGCTCGCTGCCTGCCGCCCCTGCTGCAGAAGCGCGACCGGTCGGTCTCCGGGCGCCATCGGATTGGTCCACTTGCTGAGCGCAATCCCCCAGTACGCCATCGCGCACACGGAGTCGGCTGCGAGCACCTCATTGAATCCCCGGATCGACGCGCCGAATTCGAACGAGTGCAGCAGCGCGACGGCGCGATCGAATTGCGGCGCGACCCTGGGGCTACATGAGGTCGCGAAGTGAACCGTGCCGAGCTGTTCGCTCGGCGCGCCAGCGGGATGCGCGTACCCCTGCGAATACGCGGCGAACGGGGGCGCGCCGAGCAGAACCAGTGTTGCAGCGATAGACATGCGCATCATGTGCACTCCTAGCTGCTTCATTGTGCGGCTCGAGCGTGCTCGCGGCAAGTCGTTGCGCCAAGCGCCACTGCTCACGATCTCAGTCAGCTCTCATCGCGTGCGCCCGTGTATGCGCCGACTATCGTCAGCTGCGTCACCACCGGCTGTTCTTCGCACCGGTCCGCAATGCCCGCAGTGAACTCCTTGAAGGCCGAGAGCTCCCCGAGCGTGCTCCGTCCGTTCGTGGCCTCGTCGCTCGCGACGTGCACGAAGCTCACGCCGTCGTCCAGCTTGAACACCGCGTAGCGCAGTCCGGCGTGCTGTTCGCGCGCCAGCTGCTCGAACACGCTCGAGATCCGCTTCTCGTTCTCGGCCGCACGATCAGGCTTCACGCGGTACCGCACCATGACGCTTTTCATTGGCCTGCACCGTGGTCCACGGGAATCACTACGACGGCGAATGGTGTTCCCGCGTCGTCAGTCACCTGCGGCGTCACACTCCCGAATGCGTTTCCACCAATCATTGCATTCTCGTAGTACGGCGCGAATACCATGATGTGCGGATGCCAATGACCGATCCCCTGGCCAAGCATCTGCTTCGCCGACCACATGTACGCGAAGCTCACGGCGTCCCGCCTCGGCAGCCGGCCCGTCGCGTACGCTGACTGCACGGCCTCCGCGATCTGTTCCGGTGTTTTCCGCGCGATTCCAAGTGTGCTGCGCAGCTCGTAGTACGGCAGCACGCTCTTCGCCGCGGCGGGATCGAAACAGATCGGTGCCCGAATGGTCGCGTCATACACGAAGTTGCGGAATTGGGCGGGCGTGTACGTCGGAGCCGCCCAACCTCGCATGACTGCGCAGACGAAGCCGTTGTCGCCCGTGTGTGCGAGTTGATATCCCGACGACGTGAGCACCTTGATGGACGCTCGGCTCGCGATGTTTGCCGGAGCGGCGGTTTTCGCCAACGCTATCTCGCTGTCGCGCGGCATCAGGTAGTCGCGGAGCGGCGGATAGCCGGGGGCCTGCGCGCGGGCGGCCGCGGCAGCGAGAGTTGCGAGGAGCGGCAACAGAGTGAGTGCGAGCGGCTTCATGCGACGTATTCTCCCGTGTGAAGTGAGCCTGCATTCAGTAGTACGGCCCACCATCGACGCGGGATACGCGCGCAATCTATCCTCGGCCGGCGACCTTCACCGTACGCGCCGCACCCAGGATCCACGGGCAGTGCGTGTAGTCGGCGACGCACACGATCTGCCCATCGACGAGCTCCACTCGAATGACCGATCGCGGCCTCGCTGCGCTCTCATCGCCCAGCACGAGGATTACGAGCTCACCATCTACATTGCCCACCGTCATGTACCATGGTACCGCGAGCCGATCGTAGCGGCCCAGGTACGGCGAGTCGGAGAGGCGGCCGACGAATCGGTCGGCGATGCGGACGCCGGCGTCGGCGCTTATC
>DATCPC010000027.1:0-28565 GCA_036564355.1 Gemmatimonadaceae bacterium
TACATGGCTCCCGAACAGGCGGCGGCGGATCCGGGAACCGATTATCGCGCCGACCTGTACTCGTTTGGGATCATGGCCTACGAGATGCTCGCGGGCGTGACGCCCTTTCACGGGCGCACGCCACAAAGGCTTCTCGCCGCGCAGATGGGAGAGCTGCCGGAGCCAATCAGCGCGCTCCGGGTCGACACGCCGCCGCTACTCGCCGAGATGGTGATGAAGTGCCTCGAAAAGGAGCCTGAGGCGAGGCCGCAGTCGGCGAACGCGATCGTGCGGGTGCTGGAGACGGTTACGAGCGGTGCAGGGAATCCAGCCATGCCGCGCATCCTCCTCGGCGGGCGACGCAGTCTTGGTCGCGCGCTCGGCATCTGGGCGCTCTCGTTCCTTGCGGTCGCGATCATTGCACGCGCGGCGATCATCGCCATCGGCCTGCCGGACTGGGTCTTTCCCGGCGCGCTGCTCGTGATGGCGCTCGGGCTTCCCGTCATCCTGTTCACCGCCTTCGTGCACCACGGCGCGCATCAGGCGATGACCATGGCGACCATGACGCCGGGAGGCACGCCCGCCGCACAGTCCACGATGACGCGACTGGCGGTGAAGGCCAGTCCCTGGGTGAGTTGGCGCAAGACGACCGTGGGCGGCCTCCTCGCGGTTGGATCGTTCGCGGCGCTCGTGCTGCTGTACATGATCCTCCGCGCGCTCGGACTCGGCCCCGCGGGATCGTTACTCGCGAGCGGACGCGTGCAGGATCGAGAGCGGCTGATCGTCACCGATTTTCGATCGCGCGGCCCGGACTCGACACTTGGCAACATCGTCTCGGAAGCGGTGCGAACCGATCTCGCGCAATCGGCGGTCGTCTCGGTCGTGTCGCCGAGCGATGTTGCGGGCGCGCTCGTACGAATGCAGCGGCCCGAGACGACGCATGTCGACGTCGCGGCCGCGCGCGAGATTGCGGCGCGGGAGGGCATCAAGGGGATCGTCGATGGCGACGTCGCGCCGCTGGGCGGGGGGTTCGTCGTCACGCTTCGGCTCGTGGACGCCGTTCACGGCGACGAGCTCGCATCGTATCACGAGACCATCGACGGTCCGAAAGAGCTCATCCCGACCATAGACCAACTCACCCGAAAGCTGCGCGGGAGAATCGGTGAGTCGTTGCGGGCGGTGCACGCCAGTCCGCCACTCGACGAGGTGACGACGCGGTCGCTGGATGCGCTTCGGAAGTATGCGGAAGGGGTGCGCGCCAACGACATCGAGACCGACTTTCCCAAGGCCCTGGCGCTGCTGCAGCAGGCGGTGGCGCTCGATTCGACATTCGCGATGGCGTGGCGCAAGCTCGGCGTGGTCATGCATAACGCCGGCATGCCGCAGCCTCAGGTCTTCGCCGCGCTCGACCATGCGTATCGCAATCGAGATCATCTCACCGAGCGCGAACGGAATGTCGCGATCGCGACCTACTTCGACATGGGACCGGGGCGCGATCGACAGAAGGCCGTCGCCGCGTACGAGGCGGTGCTGCTGCGCGACTCCACCGATGGCGTGGCCGGCAATAATCTCGCCAACCTGCTCTGGGGCAGGCGAGAGTACGCGCGCGCGGAGTCGCTGTACGAGCGCGATGTAAGAGTTCGCTCCTCGACCTTTGCGTACGAGAACCTGCCTTCGGTGCAGCTCGACGCCGGGCGATTGGCTGCGGCCGATTCCAGCCTGGCGTCAGCTCGGATTCGGATAGGGATTCGCGACAACCCGGGGCTGCTCATCAGCACATTTCCTATCCTCTACGCTCATCAACAGGTCGATAGCGCAGAGAGGCTGTTGGCGCAGGCGCGCTCCGGAGAGAAGGATGCGTTCGTGCGGGCGTGGGCCACGCACCAGCTCGCGGACCTGAAGCTGTTGCGGGGACAGATCGCAGAGAGTGACAGAATCGAAGCTGACGCGCGAGGGCAGGACTCGGCACGCAGCGCGCCCGCGGTCGCGCTCAGTGGCGACCTGCGGCGTGCAATGATCGACATCTGGTTTCGTGAGGACACCGTTGGATCGGTCCAGCGACTGGATGCGGCGCTCGCCGGCACGCCCGTGCGCTCGCTGGAAGGCGACAAGTCACAATATCTCAGCGCAGCTCAATTGTATGCGCTGGCGGGTCGTCCGGACCGCGCGCGCGCAGTGCTCGGGCAATACGTCGCGGATGTGAAGGACTCGGCGCTCATCCGTCAGAACGAGCCGGCGTTTCATACAACGATGGGTGAGGTGGACCTCGCTGAACATCATCCGCTGGACGCGGTCGCGGAATTCAGGCGCGGGGATCGGCGGCCCGACGGCCCCGCAGACGGATGCGTGGCCTGCCTGGGCGCGCGGCTCGCGCGCGCGTTCGATCTCGCGAGCATGCCCGACTCTGCGATCACGATGTACGAGCGCTATCTCGCCACCCCGAGCGCGCTGAAGGGAACGTTCCCCTTGGACCCACTGTATCTCGCGGGGACGCACAAGCGGCTCGGTGAGCTATACGAGGCGAAGGGCGAGCGCGCGAAAGCCGCGGGCCACTATCTGCAGTTCGTGGAACAGTGGAAGAATGCCGATCCAGTGCTTCAGCCCAAGGTGGCCGAAGTCAGACGGCGCCTCGCGCACCTGAAGGATCTCGAGACACGCTGACCTCGCCGATTTGCGATTCGGAGTCCTGACCTCGCGCACCATCGCGATCAGAGCCTCGCGATGACCATCTGCGCGAGCGCCTTCTCCTGCGGCTTGATCTGGCCAGGAATAGCGCCGGCACCCCACACGCGCACGCTGAACGCAGCATCACCCTTCTTGACCATGAGCGTGGTCAAACCGCCGGCGCTGCCGGTGAGATAGTACGCGTCATCGCCGATACCACTAACTGTCGTGGCCGTAATCCGATTGCCGGTCAACAGTGCCCTGCTGTTGGTGAAAAGATCCATGCTCATGAGGGACACGATGACGATCACGGCAGGGTCGCCGAGCCTTACCTGCTGATCCCACCGGCATCCCTTCGGAAACAATGTACGCGAAGCGCCCATGGACACGCCGGGCGCGGAGCTCAGCTGGGATTGCGTGAGGAGCGAACAGGCGTCGCTCGGCGGCGAGGCCCACGCGGGTGCGGGACCAACTGAGAGAGCCGCGGCGACGACCGCGCCTGCGACCATGGCACGAGCGAACTTCGAGAACATACGTCGACCTCCCATGATGTGCCCGTTCGCGCGGGCGTAACTCCTTTCACCTGACGCGAGGAATCGCCTCCATCCAGGAAAAAAAGAACCTGTCCGTGTGAAGCCAGAGCGGGAGCTTCATCTCTGATGTTCGTTGTTCGCCCACTCGAGGACGCGAGCGATCGGGGAAATAATACGGCGCCTCACGTGAATCTGCTATGTACACACGAGCCAATCACTTGAATGTGGTTGGCTCATGTCATTTCGAGGTGGATGACGACTTTCGCCTCGCGACCGCGCATTGCAGTTCGTCAGCACGTGCGCGCGCATTCCGCGTGCTTCTCATCCGCAGCTTCCGGCAGAGGAGGGGAGATGAACGAGTCGATCGTGAAGGAGATCACGGCCGTTGGGCCGAAGCCGATTGGTCCAGATGGAACGGTGATCAACCACTGGTTCTGGAAATTCGTCCCGGTCGATCCGCTCGTGTTCGCGGGCCCGAATCACGACGGCAGCACCGTTCAGATCGCGCGGCAGGTGTATCATCGCATGCTCGGCCGAATCGTCGCGGAGAACGCGCATGGGATGCAGGCCGGAGTTCTCGTCGTGGCGTGGCTGGTCACGGTCTTCATGGGCGAGAAGATGTCGTTTCGGGGCGGCGCGAGCTTTGGCATCTTCCTCGGCCTCGCCGCCTTCGGAGCCTTTCTGTTTTTCGCGGTGCCGATTCTAATGCGGATCTCGTGTCCGTCGTCGGCGAGCGACGAGGCACGATCGATCGTCACTCGCACGTTCCTCCGGGAGCTTCCTCCGGACACGCCGGCCGACCTGCGCGATGAGATGCAACACGGCTGGCTGACGATCGATGGCCGCCCGCTCTCGTCGGAGATCTCCGCGGAAGACGGGCGCACCACCGAGGCGACCAAGCGCTCCGTGTGGTGGATCGTGACCGCGTTCGCGGTCGGATGGGCGGTGTCGTACCTCTTCACGACCGCTGCTCCCGCGGCGAGTCCGTCGGGACGGGAAGGATTCGACCCATCGCAGGGAGGATTCGGAGGCATACCGGGAGTAGGCGGCAGCCCCTTCGGATTTCTCAGCGGAGCACTCGGGTTCACGAAGTACACCGGCTCCTGGATGGTCCTGCTGGTCCTGCTGGTGAAGGTGCTTCGGGACAGGCGGCCGTTGATCACTCGTGCGGCGGAGCTCGCGGCGGCCGAAGGTGTCGAGGGCGCTGCGTTCGTCGCGGCAGGCGGCCAACCATGGGGCTCGATCCCGGAGGCCGCGCGCAAGCGCCAGATCCTCGAGGCGGTCCGGGACAAGAGCGCGACGGTGGAGCTCGGGGAAACCACTGGCGTCTTCGCCGGCCGCGGAGATTTTTTCGCGCCCAGCGCGGGGCTGCCGTTTCGTCTTTCACTGCGCGACCTGCAAATGCACGCGCTGGTGCTCGGCGGAACCGGCTCGGGAAAGACGTCGGGAATTCTGCGCCCGCTCGCGCGGCAGCTCAGCGCGCAGAAGGACGTGGGTCTCGTGATTATGGACGGCAAGGGTGCGCTGCCTGGCGAGCTGGCCGATCTGCCCGGTATGCAGGTGGTGGACCCGGGTCGCGGAGGCACCGAGGTCTCGCTCGTGTCCGGCGTGGAGCCCGCGGTCATCATCGATACGGTGCGCGAAATCCTCGCGCCGGCCGGAGCCGGCCAGGATCTCTTCTGGGTGAACAGCGCCGCAGGTGCATTGCGGCGGGGCGCGGTGATCGCGCAGGCCGCGGGCGGCGCGTGGTGGTCGCTCTATCACTCCGCGCAGGTCGTGAGCAACAAGCAGGATCGCGATCAGCTCATCGAGGCGCTCGTGCCGAAGGCAGAGAACGATCCCCTGCTTCGCGAGGCATTCACGTACTTCCGCTTCGAGTGGGACACGATGGACGATCGCACTCGCAGCAACATTCTCGCTGTGATCCGCTCGTGGATATCGACGATCACATCGACTCCCGAGCTGTTGCGCTGGGCCAAGACGCCGGCCGGCAAGGACACGATCGACATCCTCGCGCCGCTCACCGGTGGCAGGATCGGTGTGCTCATTCCCGAGCACCGCTACGGGGTAGCCGGAGCGGTCGTCACCGCGCTGATCAAGGCGCGCCTCTACAGCGCGCTCAAGTCGCGTGCGGAGCGCGATTGGAGCGGAACGGCGGAGACGCCGGTCGCCTTCATCGTCGACGAAGCACAAGAGGTCGCGACGACACAGGACGCGCAGATGCTACCGATCGGCCGGTCGCTCGGCTTGGCGATGATCGCCGCCACGCAGGGAGTGGAGGGCGTGAACGCGAAGCTCGGCGAGGCCATCGCGCTGAAGTGGCTCTCGATCTTCGGCAGCGTGGTTGCGCTGAGCGGACGCTCGCCCGCCACCGATGAACTCGTCGCGCAGCGCGCCGGCCAGGCATGGCAGCTCGCTCCCACGGACGTCGAGGGCAACACTGTGCGTGGTAGCCTGACCATGGAGGCGATCTCCGGCCCCGTCGCCGCGTCCCGCACGCAGCCACACATGGCGCAAGCCGCCACCAAGGGCGCGTGGTTCGGTTCACCGAGTCGCATCGCTGCTTCCTTCGCAGCGGTACGTGGAGCGCGCGAATCAAGAGATCTGTCGCCGCTTCGGATGACGCTCGGTCCGCGTCCGCTGGTAGTGGGGGGCGAAATCGCCAGCATCGCGGCGGTGCCGGACACCGCGGTAATCCTTGCGACGCGCGGCCGAGTGCCGCGACGAGACGTCGTCCGACTGCGGCCGGAGTATCCCGGCCACGATGGTGACAGCGCGCGCGCACACGAGAAGGCACAGCGCGGCGCAGCCGACGCACGATCTGCCATCAGCGAGCCGAGAGTCGCCGCGCGCATGTGATTCGCGGACGCCAGTTGCACAGGAGGGATCATGGTCCCATCGGACGATTACTGGAGACACACCTCTCCGTGGCCCGGGCACGATGCGACGACTCCGTCGCACGCGCCCGGCACTCCGCAGCCGTACGATTCGCCGCCGCTGACGGGTTATGATTTTCCGCCAGCGGCGCCCTTCGGCGGGTACGACGGTCACTCGGGGACGGACGGGTACGGCGCGTACGGCGGCTACGGCGGCACCGCAAGCGCGGGCGGCGGGTTCTGGCTCGTCGCTTTCGTGATCTTTTTCTGGGCGGTGCCGCACGCGCTCGCGCTTCTTGTCGTGCTCTACCCGCTCGCCACCGCTATCGAGATAGGTGCGGCACGCGGAATTTTTCTGCTCGCCGGCAAGTTCGATACGGGTGTCGCGAGTACGACCCAGATCGCGGCCGCGATCGTGGCATCTCTGGTGCTGCTCTGGCCCGTGTCCCACCTCGAACAGCGCCTCGCAAACAATCGAGCGTATCGAATAGCGCGGCATGTGGTTCGACTGGCGCTCCTCGGCCTCCTCGTACATCGAATGACGATCACGATGCCGAGCGCCGAGCCCCTGCCTCAGTGGATGCATCCGTTCCGCGGCTTGTTTCGAAGCCCTGAGCAGCTCGCGGTGACTCTCGGTGCAGTCGCACTGTGGCAACTGCTGCTCGTCAATGGAATGGGGATTCAAACCGCGTGGCATCGGGCGCTCGAGGTCGTGCGCTTGAGACGCGCCTGAGTCGAGGAACCACGCCATGCCGACGACATACAAGGAATACCTCGTCCAACACGGCATCCTCAGCAGCGAGTGCGAGGCCGCGCAAAAGCATTTCGTCGAGTGCCGTTCCCTGTCCACTGAAGCGGTCGAGCAGCACAAGACTGCGGAACGCAACTTGAACTTTTCGAGCGAGGACACAAGATCGGAGAGCCGGCGCGAGCTCGCCGCGAGCAGCGATCGCGTAAACACGACGTCGAACAATCTGTACGAAAGCTCCGTGCGGCTCGACGAGGCGCGGGGTGAGCTCTCGGCATACGAGAAGAAGCACCCGACGTTGGATGCGGCTCGACGGGACGGCATCGGTGCATCCGATTCTGCCGCTCCGTCCACCGACTACGGCTCCCGAATGTTCGGCTCGGGAGAGACGAAGGAGAAATGGGGAGCGGCCTTCGAGAAAGTCGTGGCGGCAGGCGGGATCGCCGCACACCTCACGACGGCCGTACCCGAGGCCCATCAGGAATTGTTGGGCCAACAGCCTCTCACGGAGCACGTCGGCTCCGTGTCGGCCGGATCGCCCGGGTCGACGATCAATATCGACGAGAAATTGGTGGTTCCGCCTCGACCCGAGAGCGAGGTGAGTGCGACTCCTCCGGTGAAGGAAGGCAAGGCTCCGGAGAAGCCCGATCTCGACGCTCCCATGGGCGATATCGGCGATCGGAACAAGATCACCTCTCCGGGTGATCTCAAGGAGAAGTACAAGAAGCTGGGGGACGACTTCGAGAAGGCAAACAAGACGTACGAAGACGCCCTCGAGAACGCTCCTGCGCGCTCCGGCGATGACATTGCTCTCAAGCCTCAGGAAACGGCGACGTACAACACTGGTGCGGAATTTCGGACGCAGCCCGCGTGGCCCGACCCCGAGAAGCCTGCTGCAGCGATCGCGTCACAACCTGCGCAGGCTCCTGCGAACGACAACCAACTCGAGCCACGAGAGGCCTCTGTCGCCACGCAGTCGCAGCACTCGCCGGAGAGGCCCGCGGGCGGCGGCGGGACGCCGGATCCCGATCCCCCCGCACGCGCGATCGCAACGCAGCCGCCTCCAGCGAACGACAACAACTCGCGATCCCCAGCGAACGACAACGATCCGAACCTCTGAATCGGATGCGACCTTCGCGGTGTGCCGCTGCTCGAAGCGGTTTAGGCACCCGTCCTACTTCGCGAGCTCCGCCCGAAATCTCTGCGCCATCCCCGGCTGGCCGAGCGAGTCGTACTCGATCGCGAGATCCTCGCGCGCGGTTTGAATCCACGTCACGGACGAACTGGCCTTCTTCATCACGATATCGTATCCCGCGCGGCTCTGGCGCTCCGCCTCGGCGAACCGTTTCTCCTGCACGAGCACGTGTCCGAGTCGCACGAGCCCGATTCCCGTGAGAGGATGATCCGCCGGCAGCGTCGACCCGAACCGTGCGAGCGCATCCCGCAGGAGCTGCTCGGCACGCTGGTAATCCTTCCTCTGCAGGTAGACGCCGGAGAGGTTGGACAGCGCGACGCCGATCAGGTAATGCTTGTCTGCGTACACGGTACGGTAGATCTCTGCCATCCGGCGAAAATACGTTTCGGCCGTATCCAGCTTGCCCTCCGACTGCGCCACCTTACCGAGCTCGTTCAGTGTCGACGCGACGCGAGGATGCACGCGGCCATACACGCGCTCCTGGATCACGAGCGCCTGCTCGAGCATCTCGGCCGCGTCCGCATACTTTTTCTGTCGCACGAGCGCGCGACCGAGCATGGTCATCGCCGACGCCGTTTCCTGGTGGTTCATGCCGTACCACCGCTCGGTGATGTCCAGCCCCTCGCGATCGAAGCGCTCGGCCTCCGCGTAGTGCCCCAGCTCCAGCTGAATCGCGCCGAGGTTGATCAGATCATCCGCGATGTGCGGATGCCGATCGCCGTAGAGCGTGCGATCCATCGCGAGCACTTGCCGGTTCAGCGAATCGGAAATGGCGTAGTGGCCGGCGTAGAAGTGGGTATTGGCCAGCTCGGTCACGCTCGCTGCCAGCTCGTGAGTCGGCTTGCCCACCGACTGAAGCCGCACCGCCTCCGCCAACACCGTGATCGCCTGCTCGTACGCACCGCGATCCTCGAGCAGCTGGCCGAGCGCGGTTGTCGCCGACAGCACGGCCGGATCCTGTGGCGATAGACGACGCTTGCTCATCTCGAGTCCTTCGCGGATCAGCCTTTCTGCCTCGGCATACTGTGCCTGGCTGTCGCGCAGGGAGCCGAGCGCAACGAGGCTTGCCGCGACATCGGGATGATCGGGACCGAGCAGTGACTTCCGCTCCTCGAGCGCGAATCGCAAGAGAGAATCCGCACGACCAAAGTTGCCGAGCTTCTGGTAGATGCTGCCGAGCGTTGCAAAGAGCTCGGCCTGCGTAGCGCGATCGCGATCGAGGCTCCTCGCCTCCTTCACGCCGCGATCGATGAGCGTCACGACGCGGAGACTGTCGGCAGGACCGGCGTCCGCATCCCCGCCCTCGAAGAGCGTCAACATGAAACGCTGAATGCGCTGTGTTCGCGCCGACTCCGCGATCGCGGCATTACGGGCAGTCGCGAGCCGCGCCGTGTAGAACGCGACGAGAGCCACGACCGCCAGGAGCGCCACGGATGCGGCGGAAAGCGGTCGCCAGTTCCGTCGCGCGAACTTGTCCAGCCGATAGCGAGCGCTGTCGGGCCGCGCCTCGAGCGGCTCGCCCCTGAGATAGTGGTCGATGTCGCGAGTGAGCGCTTCGACGGACCGATATCTCCGCTGCGGATCCTTGTGCATTGCGCGCAGGCAGAGCACGTCCAGATCCGCCCAGGCGGCCTTGCTCACCGATGGAATCCGCGCATCTGCGTCGGACACGGCGGCGATGCGACGTGCGACCGCTGACGGTCTCACCGGCTCGTGTCCGACGATGATCGCCTCCGCCTCGGCGGGAGAGCGATGCGCGAGATCGAACGGCAGCCGTCCGGCCAGCAGCTCGTAAAGCACTACGCCGAGCGAGTAGACGTCGGTGTGGATGCCCGCGGCTCCCCCACGCATCTGCTCCGGAGCCGCGTACGCGGGCGTCATCAGTCGCAAGCCCGTCATCGTGGGATTCAGCGGCGGCTCGAGCGTCTCGAGCTGCTTCGAGATGCCGAAATCGAGCAGCTTGACGGTGCCGTCGTGGCTGACAAAGATGTTCGATGGTTTGAGATCGCGATGGATGATGAGATGCCGATGCGCGTGCTGCACCACCTCGCATACCGCGCGAAACAGCGTCATGCGCTCGCGGATCGTGGAGGCGTGAGCGGTGCAGTAGTCCGTGAGCGCGACGCCCTCCACGTATTCCATCACGAACCACGGCGTCCCGTCGGCCAGGGCGTCGGCGTCGTAGAGGCGCGCGATCGACGGATGGTTGAGCTGGGCGAGCGCGCGCTGCTCGTTGGCGAATCGTTCGCGCCGTGCGGGTGAAAGCCACGCGTCGCGCAGGATCTTGATCGCGGCGAAGCTCCCGAGATCGTCGCGCTCGGCGAGATACACCACGCCCATGCCGCCCTCGCCGAGCATGCGCTTCACCCGGTAGCGGCCGAATTCCTCGAGCGGAAGGGCGGCGCATTTCCTGTTGCCGAGCAATTGCTGCGCGACGTGCGCGACGTCGCGATCCAGCAATGCGTCCCCTCGCGCATCCTCCGCGAGCATCGACAGCACGTCGGCCATGAGCGCCGCATCGGAACCGCACGCCTCTTCGACGAACGCGTGCCGCGCGGGCTCCGTCAGGTCGCTCGCGCCATGGAAGACGTATTGGATTCGTTCCCAACGCGCTGCGTCCATTTCCTTCCCGGGCCTTTCGCGAAAAAAAGTCGCGCGTCTAGTGCGTTTGTCTAGTGCGCCTTGTGAAGCTCGTGTGCCAGCCATGCCCTGGCGGCGCGCCAGTCGCGAACGATCGTGGCCTCGGATACCTCGAGGAGCTCCGCGGTCTCACCGATGTCGAGGCCGCCGAAGAAGCGGCTCTCCACGATCATTGCCTGGCGCGGATGTGCAAGCCGGAGCTCCTCGAGCGCCGCGTCGAGCGCGAGAAATTCATCGGCGTGATTCGTGGTCGCGGCGAGGGAGTCGTCGAAGGTGACGAAGGCCGCTCCGCCGCCCCGTTTCTCGGCCGAGTGCCGCCGCGCCGCTTCGACGAGCACCTGGCGCATGGCCCGGGCGGCGATGCGCTTGAAGTGAAGGCGCGAGGCGACAGCGATCGGTGGCGAGCTCGCGAGCTTGAGCCAGGCCTCGTTGACGAGCATCGTGGGACTGAGCGTCGCCCCGGGATCGCTGCGACGCACGCTCGAGGCCAGCCGGCGCAGCTCCTCGTAGGTCACGCTGAACAGTAGATCGAGCGCGCGTCGGTCGCCCGCGATCTCGCCCGGGTCGCCGACGCTCCACCTCCCTGCCTCTCGCGTTCCTTCCGCCATGACGGGTTTACTCGCGCCTTTGCGCAATGCGATGCAGAACCGCAGTGCATCAGTTTAGACGAATCGCCGGAAGATCAGCCTCAGCCGCGGCACCACGCTAACACCCGACCGGTAGGTAGTGCAACGGTTCGTGGCCGGGGATGGCACTAGGCGGTACAGGGCACTCGGCGCGGGAAGTCCGGAACAGGCGATTCGAACACACACCCTCGGAGAACGCACATGAACGTGAATCTCAGCAAATTCAGCCTGGCGGACACGTCGCCCCAGCAGGTACTCGGTGTGCTGAAAGCCGCGGGGTCGACCGATCCGGATGTCCTGTTCGCAGCGAAGGAAGAGTTCGGCTCGACCTTTGCGACGCAGCGCTTCCAGGGGATGGGGCTGCTCGTGGTCGGGGCGCTCTCGTCGATCACGATCATCCTCGCGATCATCGGCGTACCCGTCGCGGTCTTCGGCTGGTGGCTGTGGCGGAAGGGCGTGAGAAACATCGCGACGGTGGAGGCCGCGTACTCCGGCTACCTCGAGTCGATCAGGGCTGGGGGTGCCATGGTTGCGTCGTGAACGACGCCGTACGGTAGAAACGCGCGTCGCGACCCACCTGGGCAGCTTCCTTGCACAGCAGCCTCGGACGACGAGACGTTACAGCTCGCACAATACTGTTGCGTGGGCGGGCGGCATCTATAATAGTCGGACGCACGACCTTTGCCGGCTCGCCGATCTGGAACTGCCTGGGCAAGGGACCTCTCGCTTGTACCTAGAAGCCGCATGTTGTCGACACCCAGGGAAGCTGGCGCTCTCGACTCGCCAGCAGTGGATGGCACTCGCGCAGTCACCGCGGATCTCGCGGGACCGGACGCCGAGCGCGCGCGCCTGGAGGAGGCTTCTGCCGGTCGGTACCGCATCGATGCGCTGATCGGGCGCGGCCTGTTCAGCACGGTCTTTCGGGCGACCGAGATTCGTGGGGCGGGCGAAGTAGCGATCAAGCTGCTCGACGTCGGAGTGCGCACCACGCCGGAAATACTGGAGCATCTCGAAGGCGGGCAGCGTGCCTGCGCCGCACTCGCCGACGAGGGTGTGGTTGCCGCCTCGTCCGTCGAGCAGCACGAGTCCGCGACCTTTCTGGTGATGTCGCTCATGCACGGCGGAAGCTTGACCGAGTTGCTTCGCTCGCGTGGAGCGCTACCGCTGCGCGAGGTGGTCGAAATCGTGAGAGAGGTCGCTGCGACGCTCGACCGAATTCATGCCGCTGGCATCACGCACCGCGGATTGACTCCGGGAAGCATTTTGTTCGACTTCAGCGGCCGTGCCTGCATCGCCGACATCGGCATCACGGACTCGTTGATCGCGGCGGGCGCGCTGGACGAGTCCCTGACGCCACCCGCGCGCGCGTACGCGGCGCCCGAGCAATGGCGCACGCAGAATATCGATGGGCGCGCCGATCAGTATGCGCTCGCGCTGATCGCGCACGAGATGCTCACGGGCGAGCCGCCGCGGCATCGAGAAACGGTCGAGGGCTTTCGCGTGCTCGAGCCGCTCGGTGTCCTTCCCGATGTTCCGCTGCGCCAGGGAATACCGCTGTCCGTGAACGCGGCGCTGCGGAAGGCGCTGAGCGCAACTACGTCGAACCGCTTCGCGACGACGACGCAATTCGCCGAGGCGCTCGCCGGCCGATCCCGGCACGGGCTCCCGGGAGTGTCGGCGCCTCCGCCCGAGGTGCACGTACCTCACAAGGGGCGGGTTGCCGCGGCGATCGGCGCGCTGGTGTTGGTCCTCGCCTTCGCCGCCGCCGTGAACTCGGGGCTGACGTCGAGCGTGCGCTCGACGTGGCGCACGGCAGTCGGATATTTCGCACGGACGCCGAGGAAGATCGAGTCATCCACCAGCTCGCCGACGCTGGCGCTGGCGCCGGCGTTGGCGCTGCCGCCTGCACCGGAGCGGACCACAGCGCCAACCCTGAAGCGGACGGCGTCGTCCACGGGCACGAATGCCATCGGAGCCCCTCGCGCCAGCAGTCGCACCCTGCCGGAGGCCACCGGCGCGAGGCAGCGACCGTCGCCCAGCGCCGAGCGCTCCGTCGCGGTAGTCTCGACGGGCACGGTGGTGGATGCACCTCGCCGCGTGGCCGTGAAAGACGCGGCATCCGGCGCGGCGTCGAGTGTGATTGTCCCGAGCGTCACGCCGAAGGCGCCTGCCGCCGTGCCTCCGCCTGGCGAAACGAAGTCCTGGCTCGCGCGGCTCTTCAGCAGCGATGAGCCCCTGGCGGGGCTGCCGCTGACGGCGTACATCCGCGTCGCGGTGGATCGGGGCATCGCGACGGTCAAGATCGATGGCGTCGATCGCGGGACCGCGCCGCTAACCGCCCTCGTGAACGCCGGTCATCACACGGTCGCGGTGGATGGCCCCGTGAACTACACGTCCCCGTCCACCGGTGTGGTCGTCGCATCGCTCGACACGGTCCGGGTGCTCTTTCACGCGGCGAAAAAAAGGTAGCATACGTGATGGCGCCGCTAGGTGGGCTGTCCTACCGCGGTATCACCGGAAGCACCACGTGCGACGGATGCGCGGGGTCGTGCACGAGCCGCTGATGCGCAACCACGAAGGTGCTATCGCGCTCGTTGTTGCCTCCCGTATTCAGGTTGCGATCGTACTTCGGGAAGAGCGCGGATGAAACGCTTACTCTGATCCGGTGGCCGGGTTCGAACACGCGCGAGGTAAACCACAGATCAATGTCGTACCGCTCGACATTCCCGGAGACGAGAACCGCCTCTCTGTCGAATCCGAGGCGGAATCGCGCGCGCGCAATGCCGTCCTGCACGCGCTCGGCGTGGCCATCGGGAAATACGTCGAGCAGCATCACTATCCAGTCGGTGTCCCTGGCATCGGACGCCGCCCACAGTGCCGCCGACATCTGACCGGTCACCTCGATGGGTTTCGTGAGTAGCTTCGATGTGAAAACCAGCGCGTCGTGGCGCGATGCGTTGAGAGCCGTGAAATCCTCGTTGAGTGATGTCTCGAGCTCTCGCGAATCGATGAGGAAAGGCGTCGGATTTGCCGGGTCATAGCTGAACGTATCCGCGGCCGATCCGCTCGGCGCTATGGTGTCGAGCACTCCGTCGCCCGCACTCGTGTTGGCTCTGCCGCCGGACGCGAGGTACCACTTCACTGGTGTAGTGCGGGCGAGCGGCCACGCCGCTTCCTTCCTCCAGATGTTGTCGCCGAACACGAAGACGTCCACGGGCAACTCGCGGTCGACGCCGTTGTCTTTCCCCATGAGATAGCGATCGAACCAGCGGAGCTGCAGCCGCCGCGTCTCGACGCGTGATTGCGCTCCAAATTCTCCGGCGACGTAGTCGATACCCTTGTGGGCTCCGGGGCCCATGACGAGCCGGATGAACGGATGTCCCCGCACGGCACTCAGCGCGTTGGTGTAGTCGATCGGCCCGCGCGAATCGTCGTACCACCCGGAGATCTGGAGCACTGGCGCTTTCACGCGTGCGATCTTCGTCGTCACCGCGTGAGCGCGCCAGTACGTGTCGAGCGTAGGATGTGCGATCCACCGATTCCACAGCGGTACGTCTCCGCAGCCGAGCCGTTGAGGCAAGTCGGTCAGCGGCAGATGCGCGAGCGCCGCACCGATGTCCAGCTCGCTGATGTCTTGCAGCGTCCGCGCGCGCATCAGGCATGCCCATGCCACATTGATCGGCGAGAACACCATGTCTTCGTAGGGCACGATGCGCCACGGATCGCCGGTCGCCGCCGAGGGCGCGATGGCGGCAAGATGCGGTGGCGCGCTGACTGCGGCGTACCACGCGAGCCGGCCTTCGTCGGAGTGTCCGATCATGCCGACGCGCCCATTGGCGTTCGGCAACCGCGCCGCCCATTCGACGGCATCGTAGCCGTCGCGCACGTCGGTGTCGTAGTCGCCGAACACAGTGCCGTCGGAGACATCGCGCCCGCGCACGTGCTGCGCGACGAAAATGTATCCGCGCGATGCCCAGTAGTGCCCGGCAGTATGCAGAATGCGGGTGTAAGGCGTTCGCTGCAGGACCACGCCGAATGGTCCGTTGCCGACGGGACGGGCAATGTAGCTGGCCAGGCGGGCGCCATCGCGCGTCCGCATGAACACCAGCGTGTCTTCGGTGACGGCGTACTGCGAATCCGACACGGCGCCGGGCCATAGTGCGTACGGCTGCTCGGCGACGAATGGCGTGGTTCGACGGACGAGACGAATCCGCTGGCCTGCCGGCTTGCCGTCCGCGAGCATCGTTCCCGCAAGCGTATCACCGCGCCAGGCGGCATCGATGGTTAGATTGCCGTCGCCGCTGAGCCGCACGGAATCGCGACGCGCCACGACATGTGTGACGACGAGGATCGGCTCTCCGGTGCGGCGCCGAATCGAGCCCGTGAGGCTCGAGTCGGGACCGGCGAAGTGCGCGAAACCCATCCGCCGCCATCCCTCGAAGCCGGGGAGCGCAGTCGAGCCGCGCGCAAAGTAGACGTCCCAGTCGCCGACGAGCACGGGTGGTTTCTCCCGTGGTGTGCACCCCGTCGCTACGCCAACGGCGATGATTGCAGCGCATGTTCGGACGCCGTAGGACAACGCAGGAATCTCACGGCGCATTTGGACGATCCTCGAGACAATGGCGGCGGAGCTCAGTGGGTTCCGTCGCAAGAGAATGTGCGCGCCACCGTGCCGGCGCCAGCAGGTACGCCACCTCCTGTTCGTTCTCGCCCTTGGCGCAACGGGCGCGTAACTTCCGCTTCGTCTCGTCCACCACCGGAGCGGATATCGTCGTGCGCATTAGCGACATGAACTGGATGCAGGTGGAGGATTACCTGCGGCACGACGACCGCGCCGTGCTTCCGCTCGGCAGCACGGAGCAGCACAGCCATCTGCGGCTCACCGTGGACTGCATTTTCCCCGAGCGCGTGGCCGCGGAGGCCGCGGAGCCACTCGGCGTTCCGGTGTTTCCCGTGGTGGCGTACGGGGTCACGCCCTACTTCCGTGCGTTCCCGGGGTCGATCTCGCTTCGAGTGGAGACGCATCTGCACGTCGTGCGCGACATCCTCGACAGCATGGCGCACAGCGGATTCCGCCGCATCCTGATCGTCAACGGCCACGGCGGAAACGGCGCGGTCCAACAGTTCGCCCAGGAGTGGGCCGCGGATCACGCGCACTGCCGAGTGTTTTTTTACAACTGGTGGAACGCGCCGCTCACGTGGGCCAAGGTGCAGGCGATCGACCCGGTCGCGTCGCACGGATCGTGGATGGAGAACTTTCCGTGGACGCGCCTGCCGGGTGTCGCGATGCCCTCGACGCAGCGGCCGATGGTGGATCTCGAGCGCGTGCGCGCGCTCGATCCCGCCGCGCTGCGCGAGTACCTCGGCGACGGCAACTTTGGTGGGCACTACCAGCGCTCCGACGAGGACATGCTCGCCGTGTGGCGCGTGGCGGTCGAAGAAACGCGGAGCGTGCTCGCGGGCTCGTGGGGCGACGCGTCCTAGCGGCGCGGCCGAGCATGCGGACTCTCGTCTGGGGCGCGGGCGCGATCGGAGGCACGATGGGGGCGCATCTCGCGCGCGCGGGCCACGACATCACGTTCGTGGACGCGGTTCGCGAGCACGTCGATGCCATCAATCGATCCGGGCTTCGCATCACCGGACCCATCGCGGCGTTCACCGCGCGCGTACCTGCGTTTGCGCCCGACGCGCTCATCGGCGAGTGGGACACGATCGTGCTCGCGACCAAGGCGCATCACACGGAGACTGCGGCACGCGCGCTGCTTCCGCACCTCAGCGAGAATGGCTGCGTGATCTCGGCGCAAAACGGGCTCAACGAGCTGGCGATCGCCGATATTGTCGGAGCTGAGCGAACCGTGGGAGCGTTCGTCAACTTCGGCGCGGACTACACCGAGCCAGGTGTGATTCACTACGGTGGTCGGGGCGCGGTGGTCGTCGGAGAGATCGACGGTCGGGTGAGCGCGCGCGCCACGGCGATTCGCGACGCGTGGCTCGACTTCGACGAGCGCGCGATCGTCACGCCGAACATCTGGGGCTACCTGTGGGGCAAGGAAGCGTACGGCGCGATGCTCTTTGCCACGGCGCTCGCGAACGAGTCGATCGCCGACGCGCTCGCGAATCCTGCGCATCGCGAGCTGTACATCGCACTTGCGCGCGAGATACTCGCGGTGGCGAGCGCGCGCGGCGTCATTCCCGAGGGCTTCGACGGCTTCGATCCTGGCGCGTACGCGCCGCTCGCGCCTTCGGGCGCCACGGCACGATCGCTCGACGATCTCGTGGCTCACAATCGCCGCTCCGCGAAAACCCACAGCGGCATCTGGCGCGACCTCGCCGTGCGCAAGCGGCGCACCGAGGTCGATGCGCAACTCGGGATCGTCGCGACGATCGGGCAACAGGCGGGCGTGGCGACGCCGCTCACCACCCGCCTCGTCGAGCTGATTCACGACATCGAGAACGGCGTGCGAGCGCAGTCGCTCGATACCCTCAGCGCGCTCGTGGCGACGCCACACGCCACAATCGGCGAATGAATCTCGAGTTCAGCGGGAAGACGGCGCTCGTCACCGGCGCGGCACACGGCTTCGGGCGCGCGATCAGCGTCGCCTTCGCGCGGCGTGGCGCCAACGTCTGGGCCTGCGACCTGCTCGGCGACGAGCTGCTCGAGACGCGAGACCTCTGCCGTGCAGCGGGCGGTGCGTGCACCACTCGAAGGCTGGATGTGCGAGACGCGCTCGCCGTGGATGAATTCGTCGCCGATGTGGCGGCGGCATCGGGCCGTGTGGACATCCTCGTGAACAACGCTGGCGGCGTGCTGGGCCAGGTGGGACGACCGCTCGAGGACGTGTCGCCCAAAGAGTGGCAGAGCATCTTCGATGTGAACGTCACCGGTGCATTCTTTCTCTCGCAAGCCGTCGCGCCTCGGATGAAGGAAGCGCGTAGCGGCCGCATCATCAATATTTCGAGCGGCGCCGGACTCGGGATCAGTCTCACCGGCATTCAGGCGTACGCGTCGGCGAAGGCGGCGCAAATCGGGCTCACCCGGCAGCTCGCGCACGAGCTGGGACCGTGGGGGATCACGGTCAACAACGTCGCGCCGGGATTTGTGCGCTCGAATGCGGCCACCGAGCGCCAGTGGGAGTCGTACGGCGAGGCGGGCCAGCGAGCACTCGTCGAGCAGATCGCGCTCAAGCGACTCGGCACATCCGATGACATCGCCCACGCCGTGCTCTTTTTCGCATCGGAGAACGCGAGCTGGATCACGGGGCAGGTGCTCGCCGTCGACGGCGGGAAGTGATGTCGAGCGAAGAAGTTCTCGCTCATCTCGCGGCGCGGCACGATCGCATCCTCGCGGAGCTGATCGACTTCGCCGCGATCCCGAGCGTGAGCACCGATCCCGCGCACGCCGAGGACATGGACGCGGCGGCGCGGTGGGTCGCCGCCGCACTCGAAGCCGCCGGACCATTCACCGTCCGCACGCTCGCCACGCTCGGCAATCCGGTCGTCTACGGCGAATGGCTCGGCGCCCCCGGTAAGCTGACGGTGCTCGTGTACGGCCACTACGACGTGCAGCCGGCCGACCCGCTCGAGAAGTGGCGGAGCGCGCCCTTTACTCCCACCGTGCGCGAAGGGCGACTCTATGCGCGCGGCGTGTCCGACGACAAGGGGCCGATGCTGATCCCGATCAAGGTCGCCGAGTCGTTCTTCGCGGTGGCGGGCGCGCTGCCGATCAACGTCAAGTGCATGTTCGAGGGAGAGGAGGAGATCGGCAGTCCCAGCCTCGATGCATTCATTCGCGAGAACAGGGAGCTGCTCGCCGCCGACGTCGTGCTGTCCGCCGACGGCGCGATGTGGCGCATCGACGAGCCATCGCTCACGGTGGCGAGCCGCGGGCTTGCGGGGCTCGAGCTCACGCTCACCGCCGCATCGAAGGATCTTCACTCGGGGCGGCACGGCGGCGGAGTCGCGAACCCGCTGCACGCAATGGCGCGCCTGATCGCATCGCTGCACGAGCCGAGCGGACGCGTCGCGGTGCCGGGATTCTACGACAGCGTGCGCGAGCTCACGACTCGCGAGCGCGCCGACATCGCAGCGCTGCCGTTCGACGAGGCCGCGTATCTCACGCAGGTGGGCGCGCCGTCGGCGTTCGGCGAGCCGGGCTACACGACGCTGGAGCGCCAGTGGACGCGACCGACGCTCGAGGTCAATGGCATGTGGGGTGGCTACATCGGGCCGGGGCAGAAGACCGTCATCCCGACGGAGGCGCACGCGAAGATCACCTGTCGCCTGATTCCCGATCAGGATCCGACCGACGTGGTCGCGCTGGTGACGCGGCACCTCGAGAGTCACGTGCCGCCGGGTACTCGCCTCTCGATCTCCGCCGCCGATCACGGAGCGCGCGCGGCGCACATTCGCGCGGATCACTTCGCGCTCGAGGCGGCCGACGCGGCTCTGCGCGCCGTCTATGGCGTGCGTCCGTTGATCGTGCGCATGGGCGGCACCGTGCCGATCGCGGAGCTGTTTCAGCGCCACATGGGATTGGATACCGTGTTCTTCTCGTTCTCCACCGCCGACGAGGACTATCACGCGCCGAACGAGTTCTTCCGGGTGCACCGACTGTACGAGGGACTCGAGGCGTGGGCGCGCTACTGGGAGATTCTCGGCACCGTGCGCCCATGACGACTCGGAACGGCGCCGAAAGTCCCGCGGGCTCCGCGTCGCCGGCGAGCGATCTCGCGAAGGCCGAGGCGCGCGTCGTGGCGCACAGCGCGTCGCTCAGGAAGGAGCTGGGCGTGCGCGATCTGGTGCTGACGCAGATCCTGTTCATCGTGGGACTCACCTGGATCGGCGTCGCTGGAAAACTCGGGTCGTCGCACCTGGTGTTCTGGCTGGCCGCGCTCACGCTCTTCTACCTGCCGTCCGCCGCGGTGGTGATGTACCTGAACAAGCTGATGCCGCTCGAGGGCGGACTCTATCAGTGGGCGAAGCTCGGCTTCAACGAGACCGTAGGGTTCATGCTTGCGTGGAACCTCTGGCTGTACGTCATCGTGAACACGTCGGATATCGGCCTGCAGTGTGCGACCTACCTCTCGTACGCACTGGGCCCCGGTGCGGCATGGATGACCACGAGCACCTGGTTCGTGGCGCTGTCGTCGGCGGTGATTCTCTCGCTCATGATCGTGTCGTCGACGATCGGGCTGTCCGTTGGAAAGTGGGTGCACAACGCGGGCGGCGTAATGATGCTCATCATCTTTGCCGCGCTCCTGGCGCTGCCTGTGATCGGGCTGCTCACCGGTCATCTGCGGGAATATCATCCCTTTCGCACGAGCGTTCCGTCGTTGTCGCTGTTCAACCTGAACATTCTTGGCAAGATGGGATTCGGCGCGCTGGGCGGGTTCGAGTACGTCGCGATCCTCGCGGGCGAGACGAGGTCGCCTTCGAAGTCGGTGGGGCGGTCCGTGGTGATCGCAGCGCCGCTCATCGCGCTGATGTTCGTGCTCGGCACGAGCACCGTCGTCGCGTACATCCCGACGAACGACATCGATCTCGTGGGACCGTTGCCACAGGTGCTTCGCGCCGGCTTCGGCTCGCTCGGGTTCGTGTCGCAGCTCGTCACGGTCGCGATCATGATGACGCTCGCCATGCGCGTGGCGCAGACGAGTGTGGCCTTCACGGCGGTGACGCGGCTGCCGATGGTCGCCGGCTGGGACCGCCTGTTGCCGGCCTGGTTCAGCCGCCTGCACGCGACGTACAAGACGCCGGTGAACTCGATCGTGCTCGTTGGCGCGTGCTCGTTCGGGATCGCGCTCCTGAGTCTCATTGGCGTGGGGCAGGCGGAGGCGTTTCAGCTGCTGTTCAACGCGGGCGGAATGTTCTACGCACTGACGTACGTCGTGATGTTCGCGATTCCGATATTCGGATTGCGCGCGGTGTCGCCGCGGCCGCCGCTGTGGCTGCGAGTGGCGTCGGCATCCGGGCTCGCGATGACGCTGCTGTATGTGGTGCTATCGGTGTTCCCGATCATCAAGGTGGAGAGCGTCGCGACATTCGCTCTCAAGATCTCACTCGTGATCGTGACGGCGAACATCGTGGGGATTGGCATTCTCGCGGCGGCGCGCCGCCGCGCCCGGCGCCGCGAGACCGCTAGTTAGATAGCGACAACAAACGTTACAGATGGATGCAACGATATGTGACGCGTGTCACCGTAGACGTGCTGGCGGCAGGATTTGCCCCTGCTCGGGTGTCGCGAATCAGCGCACAATTCCTTGTCAATTTGTGCTCTTGGTGCTACCGTAGCTCTCACGAAGAGCGGCTCAATTGAGTTGCTGGAGATCGCCCCGCGAATGGGGAAAACACTCGATTGCGCTCAGAGTACCCGGCTCCGAGTGCGACCATCTTCACTGGAGAACGCCACATGCTGCTGCACGCTCGTACGCTCCTGGGCATCGCAGGGCTGGCCGCGTTGGCTGCATGCTCTTCCGAGAGCCCGATGCCGACCGCCCCCGGCGCGACGCTCAGTCGCGCGAACACCGGCCAGTCGATGCAGTTCCTGCACGCGAAGGTGTGCCCGAGTGCCTCGCCGGGTACGGCGCGATGCCACTCTCTTGTGCGCGTCGACGCTGCTGGCCAACCGCAGCCGTCGATCACGCCAAGTGGATACGGACCGGCCGATCTGCGCGCCGCGTACAAGCTCAGCACGACCGGTGGCGCGGGCAGGACGATCGCGATCGTCGACGCCTACGACGATGCGAACGCCGAGAGCGACTTGGCGGTCTATCGCAGTCAGTTTGGGATGTCGCCCTGCACCACGGCCAACGGCTGCTTCCGCAAGGTGAACCAGACCGGCGGAACGAATTATCCGCGCGGAAACCAGGGCTGGGCCGAGGAAATCTCCCTCGATCTCGACATGGCCAGCGCGATTTGCCCCAATTGCAAAATCCTCCTCGTGGAGGCGAGTACGAACTCCTTCGCTAATCTCGCCGCTGCGGTGGACGAGGCCGCGAGTCTGGGAGCGTTCGCCATCTCGAACTCGTACGGCGGGGGCGAATATTCGAGCGAGGTGAGCGACCAGTCGCACTTCAATCATCCCGGCATCGCGATCACCGCGAGTTCGGGCGACGGCGGATATGGGGTCGAGTTTCCCGCGGCCTCGCAATACGTGACCGCTGTTGGCGGGACGAGCCTCAGGCGGGATGCGAGCACCCGCGGCTTTTCGGAAACGGTGTGGAGCGGCGCCGGCAGTGGCTGCAGCGCGTACATCACGAAGCCGACCTGGCAGAAGGATACCGGTTGCGCGCGTCGGACCGTTGCGGATGTATCGGCAGTAGCCGATCCGAACACCGGCGTCGCCGTCTACGACACGTATCGGCTGCACCCCGGCGGATGGCTCGTCTTCGGTGGAACCAGCGTTGCGGCCCCGATCATTGGCTCGCTGTACGCCCTGGCCGGAACGGCGACCGTTGCTGGATCCTACCCGTACGCGCATCTCAGTGGGCTCTTCGATGTCACGTCGGGAAGCAACGGCAGCTGCGGTGGTACCTACCTCTGCACCGGCGTGGCGGGCTTCGACGGTCCGACGGGCCTCGGCACGCCGAACGGCACGACCGCTTTCTAAGGCGCAGCAAGGCAAGCATTAATTGCAACAGCTTACACAAAGTGCGGGTCCGGCCGAGTTGGCCGGGCCCGCATTTCGCATCTACGCATCTACGCATATGCACGCCGCCGACCCAAATGGAGGCTCGGAGCACTCATAAAGGAGAACGAATGATGTCATATTCTTTCGCTCGGCTCGTGCGGCGCGCCGCGGTCGCCGCGCTCGCGCTCATCACCTTGGGCGTGCTCGAGGCGTGCGGCGGCGATTCGACGGCAGCCGGAACCACCAAGGTGTCCATTCTGCTCACCGATGCGCCCGGCGACATCAAGGCGGCGGTCGTCACCATTTCCGAAATCGACCTTCAGGGATCGGGCGGAAGCCACGTCCTCATGAATTCGCCCGTCACGACAAACCTCCTCACGCTCGCGCATTCCACCGCGCAGTTGGTCAATAATGCCGTCGTTCCGCGTGGGACGTACACGCAGCTTCGGTTCGTGATTACCGGCGGCTACATCGAGGTCGAGAACGCCGCTGGCGGCTCCAGCATCTTCGCGTCCTCGCCCGACTATCCCGGGTTGCCCGTTGGTGCGCACGTGGATGGCGAGCTGCAGATGCCCAGCTTCGGGCAAAGTGGACTCAAGGTGGATCTGCCGAGCGGCGGAACGACCCTCGGCAGTGATGCGAAGGTCTATCTTGTGGACTTCAACGTCGCCCAGAGCTTCGGCCATGCGGCCGGCACGTCGGGAAAGTGGGTGATGCACCCCGTCGTCAAGGCAACCGATTTCGAGCTCACCGGTAGCCTCACCGTGCAGCTGCAGGCCGACCCAAGCCTCACGCTTCCGATGGTGAATGGCGTACCGCTCACGCTCGCCGATTTTTCGGCGGAAGCAACAGCCAGCGATGCGACGACGGTGCAGGAGGCACTGACCAGCGCCGGCGGCGGCGTATTTCAGGCTCAGTTCCCGTTCCTCGCGCCGGGCAGCTATAGCGTGAGCTTCGTCGCGCCGGCGGGGGTGTCGTTCGCCACGACCCCTGGCACTCCGACGACCGTCAGCGTCGCCTCGGGTCAAACGACCACCGGGTCGTTCACACTCACGTCGGCCACGGTCACCCCGTGAGCTGACCGGGGCGGCCGGCATGGCCGCCCTGCGTTGCATCGCGCGCTGTCGCCGCGTCACCCGCGGCCGCGGCGCGCCCGCGTGTAGTCTGGAGTCCTACGCCGAAGTTCGCGTCGAACACACAGCATTCACGCATTCGTCCGATCTTCTCGCCCGCCCATGGCGCGTACCGTTCATGCCGTCCGGAGGCTCGTCGTCAATGGCGCCGGGCAAGACGGGTGAATTGCCGCGGGAGCGCGAGTGTGCTGCCCGGACAATCCCTCACTTTTGGGAGAGAACGATGAACAGGATAATTTTCACCGCGCTCGCGGCGATGTTCGCGGCTGGGCGATTCCCGGCCGGACGATCGAGGTGACGGCGTACGTAACCCCTGCGGATAAGGGGGAAGTGCGCGCGGTACTCGCGACCGATGCGCGCGATCTCCTCGACGTGCTGGGCGAAGCACAGCGAACGGGATTCGTCGTCGATCACATCTACGACTACTGACCTAAACCTTCGGCTTCTCCGTCGACAGCATCTTCACAAGCTGATACAGAAATTCCTGCGAGTCGTACAGCGACTTCTGCGGCACGCGCTCGTCCTTGCCATGCGCGCGGATGTCGGCCGGGTCGAGGAAGAGCCCCGACACGCCGTACGTCGGAATTCCGCCTGCGCGCAAATAGCGACCGTCCGTCGCGCCGGTGGACATGAACGGAATCACCGGGACGCCGTTGAACATCCGTCCCGTCAGCGTCTTGATCGGGTCCAGGAGCTCCGCTGTCAGCGGCGAGGGCGAGGTCGGCGCCAACTGCTCCGAGGGTGACACCACGATGCCGGTGTCGTTGAGCACCTTGATGATCGTCGCGCGCACCGAATCGATCGGCACGTTCGGAAACACCCGGCAGTTGACCAGCGCCGTCGCGGTCTGCGGAAGCGCGTTGTCCGCGTGTCCGCCGTTCAGCCGCGTCGCCACGCACGTCGTGCGCAGGATCGAGTTGTAGCGCACATCCTTCGACAGCGTGGCCGCCGCCGTCGCATCACCCGGATTCTTGAGCAGCGCACGCATCGCCGCGGCGTTCGCCGGCGTCTCGATTTCGGCGGTCCCGGCGAAGAACGCGCGCGTCACGTCGTTCAGCTGCACCGGAAACTTGAAGTGCTCGAATCGCACCAGCCCCTCGGCCAGCTGGTAGATCGCGTTGTCGGGGCGGGGAACCGACGAGTGCCCGCCGGGATTCTTGACGGTCAGCGTGAAGTTGGTGAACGCCTTTTCCGTCGCCTGCACAGCCTGCAAGAACGGCTTGCCATTCTTGAGCGACCCGCCACCGCCCTCGTTCAGCGCATACTCGGCGTCGATTAGATCCTTGTGGTTCTGCACCAGCCACTCCGCACCGAGGAGTCCCGATTTCTCCTCGTCCGGCGTGAGCGCGAGGATGAGGTCGCGGTCCGGAACGAAGCCCTCTTTCTTGTAGCGAATCATGTTGGCGACGAAGATCGAGGCCATGGCCTTGTCGTCGATCGAGCCGCGCGCGTAGTAGTAGCCGTCCTTCTCGACGAGCTTGAACGGATCCGTCGTCCAGTCCGTGGGCAGCGCCATGACGACATCGAGATGCGCGAGCAGGAGGAGCGGCTTCTTCGCGCCCGTGCCGTGCAGACGCACGATCACGGCGTGCTTATCCGGCGTGGGTCCGAGCAGGTGAATGTCCGACTCCGGGAAGCCCGCCGCGCGAAAGCGCGCCGCGATCTGCTCGGAAGCCTTCGTCACGCTGCCGACGCCCGCGGAGTCTTCCGTGTTCGTCTCGATCAACTCCTTGTAGATGTCGTGGAGCGCCTGTTGGTCGGCCGTGAGCGTCATCGACTGCGCGCGTGCTGCGACTGGCGCAAGCGTCATGATGGCGAGCAGCCGGGTGGCAGTAGCGAACGCTCGGATCGACATCTTCATCGCTTTTCCTCGGTACGGGTGGCCATGCACTCCAGCTCGATGCGTCCGCCGAGCACCAATCCATTGGTAGCGAACGCGCTGCGCGCGGGGAGGTGATGCGGAAAGTAGGTGACGTAGACCTCATTCATCGCCGCCCATTCCTTGATGTCGGCGAGCATCGCGGTGCACTTCACAACGTCGTCCATGGAGGAACCGTTGGCCGCAAGCACGCGCTTGATGTTCTCGAGCGCCTGCCGAGTCTCGGGCTGGATGCCGCCGCTGGCGAGATGTCCCGTGCTGTCGGTTCCGAGTTGGCCGGCGAGATAGAGCATTCGCCCGACGCGAACGACCTCGGAGAACGGATGGTGATCGGGACCGGGAGGCGCGATCCACTCCGCGCGCGGCCCGGAGTGCTTCGGATGAGCGCAGGCGCCGAGGACGCAGGCGATGACGAAAGTGCGAGCGATTGTGTGCATGAGCGAAAATACGACACGGGTCAAACGTTCAACAGAGCGCGACCGACTTCGCTGGCCAACATGCCAGCTTCGCGCAGTCTCGTAGGCCAGCGCCTCACGAGGATCGCTCGCTCGCGCGCGGCGCGCCTTCGCGGAAATCGCATTGCGATGCAGCGACCGGGGTCGCATCTCACAGACTCCATCAAGTGTAACTATATCTAAGTGTGACAATGTGTTATGGAGTTTATATAATGTAACTTGTGATGGCACTCGAGTTGTTTTCGCCTTGTGGTCCCTTCTTTGCCACTCCGGCATCGCGACTCCTCGCGCACACTCGCCCGTCCTGCTCCTGTTTCTCCATCCATCTGACTAGAGCACAACGATGTCTCGACGTCAGAGCTACGACGCGGTCATAGTGGGAGCAGGTCCGAACGGCCTCGCGGCCGCCATCGTGTTCGCGCAGACCGGGCGCTCGGTGCTCGTGCTCGAAGCGCAGCACACCATTGGCGGCGGCGCGCGCTCCGCGGAGCTCACGCTGCCCGGCTTCGTTCACGATCCCTGCTCGGCCGTGCATCCGATGGCCGTAGCGACGCCATTCTTCCGTTCGCTGCCGCTCGCGCAGCACGGACTCCGATGGATCGAGCCGCCGGCGTGCATGGCGCATCCGTTCGACGACGGTCCTCCCGCGGTGCTGCGGACGTCCATCGATGCGACGGCCGCCACGCTGGGTGCGGACGCCGTCGCCTATGATCGGCTCGTGCGGCCCTTCGTCGACCAGTGGGAAGCCCTGTCAGCCGATGCGTTGGCTCCTCTCCACATCCCACGTCATCCCTTTCTGCTCGGCCGATTCGGCGTTGCCGCGCTGCGTAGCGCGAGGTCGCTCGCCGAGAGCCGCTTTCGGAGAGAGGAGGGACGTGGGCTCTTCGCGGGGCTCGCCGCGCACGCGATCATGCCGCTCACGCACGCCGCAACCGCCTCGATCGGCCTCGTGCTCGGCATCGTGGCGCATCGAACGGGATGGCCCATTCCCGCCGGCGGCTCGCAACGCATCGCCGATGCGCTCGCATCCTATCTGCGCTCGCTCGGCGGCGAGATCGTGACCGATGCACCCGTCACCTCGCTTCGAGACATCCCCAGCGCGAGAAGCATTTTGCTCGACGTTTCGCCGCGTGGGGCATTAGCGATCGCCGGCGACCGATTCTCCGCCAGCTACCGCCGCGCGCTCGAGAGCTTCAAAACGGGCTCCGGTGTGTGCAAGGTCGACTGGGCGCTCAACGGGCCGGTGCCGTGGCGCGATCGTGCGTGCGGGGAGGCGGGCACCCTGCATCTCGGCAACTCGCTGGACGAGATCGTTGTGTCCGAGGAGGCGCCGTTCCGCGGGAGGCACGCCGAGAAGCCGTTCGTGCTCGTCGCACAGCCGAGTCTGTTCGACTCAACGCGCGCGCCAGCCGGCTCGCACACGCTCTGGGGCTACTGTCATGTCCCCAATGGGTCCGATGTCGACATGTCCGACAGGATCGAGCGACAGATCGAGCGGTTCGCGCCGGGCTTTCGCGACTGCATTCTGCAGCGGCGCGTGACGCGAGCCTCCGAGCTGCATGTGGACAATGCAAATCTCTGGGGCGGCGATATCGGCGGTGGCGAGAATTCACTCCGCCAACTGTTCCTTCGTCCCGCCGCCCGGCGCGTGCCCTACGCCACCTCGGTGAAGGGGCTCTATCTGTGCTCTGCATCTACGCCGCCGGGTGCGGGCGTTCACGGGCTATGCGGAATGTTTGCCGCGCGCGCCGCGCTGGCCGCCGCTGGCTGAAGAAGGTGGCGCCACTCGATCTCACCCCGGAGCTCTCGAAGGTGACAATCCCTTTCCGGGAGATCGTTCCGTTCGACAGCCAAATCGATCCGTATCAGGGATTCGCCAGCATTGAGGACAAGCGCGCGTCGTACCTGGCCTTCCTCGGTCACGCTCCGAAGGGTTCGCTGGAGATGATCGACCACTCGCGCCACTTCGTGATGATCGATCAGCCTTCCGCCTTCGATCGCGCGCTGTTCGCCGCCATTACGGCCGAAGGGCGCACGGGCTGAAGCACCGTCCCGCGACGGTCCGCTCCGAAATCCGCGAGCATTGCTTGCATCTTGCGTCCATGCGTCGGATCATTGACCGGACGCCTCACTCCCATCTCGGATCCGAATGACCGCGCCGAATTCAGCTCCCACCCTCGACGACGATCCGCCCCCGCTCACCAAGCC
>DATCPC010000105.1:0-18148 GCA_036564355.1 Gemmatimonadaceae bacterium
CCCAGTACGTGAGCTTCGCCGAGTGGATTTGCCCGGTAAACTGCATCGAGCCGGCACTCTGTCCGGCGACGCGTGGGGAGCGCAGTTGGAGCATGCCGCCCGCCGTTCTGGCGGCCACAAACGAAGCGCGGCGCAACGGGCGGAACCTTGCGGGCCCCGTCATCTTTCATTGTCAGCACCGCGCGTACGGCGTCGGGATGTTCGACACGAGCGACGTGGTGGCTGGCGACGCACTGGTGCAACGCGTTGCGGAAGCGGGCCCCGTGGAGGTGCTCGTCGGAACAGTGTCGCACTGCCACGGCGCACTGAGCGTGCTCGCGGTGGGCGAATAGAGTCGGCTGACTCCTGGAGAAATGGGGCCAACGTGGGACAGACGTACGAATACGATGTCGTGATCATTGGAGCGGGCCCCGCGGGGCTCACGGCCGGACTGTATGCCGGTCGCGCCATGCTCAAGGCCGTGATGCTCGAGCGCCTGGGCGAGCCGGGCGGAGAGATCCTCAACACGGAGCTCGTGGAGGACTATCCGGGCTTCGAGTCCATTTTCGGACGCGAGCTTGCGGAGAAGTTCGCGAGCCACGCCGCGAAGTTCGGAGCCGAGCTTCGCACCTTTGTGATCGTGGAGCGCGTCGAGCGCGGCGAGGATGGCATTTTCTCCACGACGACGGACGATGGCGACGTGTATCGCTCGCCCACTGTCATTCTCACGGCGGGCGGAACGCCGATCAAGCTCGGCGTGCCCGGTGAGGAGCTCTACGCCGGGAAGGGCGTCTCGTACTGCGCGATCTGCGATGGCGCCTTCTTTCGTGGACACACGATCGCGGTCGTTGGCGGGGGCGATGCCGCGCTCGAGGAAGCGGACTTCCTCACGCGCTACGCGGAGAAGGTGTATCTACTCCACAGGCGCGACGAGTTTCGCGCGGCGAAGCTGGTGCAGCACCGCGTGTTCGACAATCCGAAGATCGAGATCGTGCGCAACGTCGTCGTCGAGGAGATCGTGGGCGATGACACGGGGCTCGTCACGAGCGTGCGCTTGCGCAACGTGCTCACGGAGGAGCGTTCCCCGCTCGCCGTGAGCGGCGCGTTCATCTTCATCGGCTTTCGCCCGAACACCGGTGTGCTCGTCGACCACGTGCAGCACGATGCCGGCGGCTACATCATCACCGACGCGAACATGGAGTCCTCCGTGCAGGGACTCTTCGTCGCGGGAGACGTGCGCGCGCAGCTGACGCGGCAGGTGACGACGGCCGCCGGCGATGGCACCACCGCGGCCATCGCCGTCGAGAAATACATCACGGCTTTTCGCCGGCACGAGCCCACCGAGATCCTGAGCAGCGGCGGCTACACAGTATGAAGATCCAGACGCTGACGGTCGGACCCCTCGAGGAAAACTGCTACCTCGTCGTCGACGAGGCGACGAATCACGCGGTGCTCATCGATCCGGGTGACGAGCCGGAGCGCATCCTCGATGCGCTGCACGACTCCGGGGCGACGCTCGAAGGCGTTTGGTTGACGCACGCGCACTTCGACCACGTGGGCGGCATCGCCGGCGTTCTGCGCGCGCATCCCGTGCCGGTACACATGCACCCGCTCGAGGCGCCGTTGCACGCGCGCGCCGTCGACTCCGCGCTTCGCTACGGCATCCGCATCGAGACACCTCCGGCGGCCGACAGCGAGCTCGCCGAGGGCGATCGTGTGAAGGTGGGGTCGCAGGAGCTCTCCGTTATGCACGTCCCGGGGCACGCGCCCGGGCATGTCGCATTCTACAACGATGGCGTCGTCTTTGGCGGCGACTGCCTGTTCGCCGGCTCGATCGGCAACACCAATATCGAGTTCGGCGATCGCGACACGCTCGACGCATCGCTGTCGCGGATCGTCGCGCTCGGCGACGAGCTCACAGTGTATCCCGGGCACGGACGCGCGACGACCATCGGTCGCGAGCGCGTGAGCAATCCGTTCCTGCTCGGCACCGCGCGTCTGGTGCGCGTGAAGCGGTGAGCGCTCGGGCGCCGGATGCCCTGCGTCTGCGAGTGGGGTGGCCGGCGCCCGTGGCGGGGCTGCTGCTCGCCGCATGGCTCGGCGCCGCGCTGTATTTCTCGGTTGTGGTCACCCGCGCGGCCTTCGCCGTGCTTCCGTCGCGCACGATGGCGGGGGCGCTGGTCGGCCAGACGCTCCCCGTGCTCTTCGACGCCGGAATCTTCGTGGGCGTATGCCTCGTCGCCCTGGCCCTGCGCTCGGCCGGCGGCGTCCTGCGCACGACCTCGCTCGTGGGCGGCGCCATCATCGCGGCGCTCACTGCGCTCGCTCGCTTCGTGATTCTCGCGCGCATCGCCCGGCTGCGACTCTCGATGCCCGCGGCCGTGGACTCGCTCGCCGTGACCGATCCCGCCCGGCGCGCCTTCGGCCAGCTCCACGCGCTGTCGGTAGGCGCGCTCGGCCTCGCGATGCTCACCGGCGTCGTGGTCGCCCTGGTACTTGCCCACTCTCTTTCCGTCGTCGACCATGACTAGCGATTCGCCTCGTGTTCCGCTTCCCGCGCTGGAAGATGCGACGCCCGATGTGCACAAATTGTTCGACGCGTTCATGCGCGAGCGGGGCAATGTTCCGAATCTGTTCCGCGCAGCATCGCTGCGACCGCCGATCGTGCTCACGCTGTTCGCGCATCTGCGGGCCGTGACCGGCCCGGGCGAGGTGCCGGTGCTCCTCAAGGAACTCCTGACGGTCCGGGTGTCTCAACTCAATGCCTGCGAGTATTGCCTCGCGTCGCACACGGCGCTGTCGCGCAAACATGGCGCGACCGATCAGCAGATCGCGTCGCTCGGTGCCGGGCAATTCGAGGACTTCGCGCCCGGATGGCGCGCAGCGCTCTCGTACGCGGACGCAATGACCCCCACCAACGGCGATGTGACGGACGATATTTACTCCGAACTGGCCAGATGGTGGACGCCCCCTCAAATTGTCGAGATCACCGCTGTGATCGGGTTCTTCAATTATTTCAATCGATTCGCTGAGGCGCTGCGCATCCCCGTCACCCGGTGATGTCGGTGCCAGGAGGAGTGTTCATGAAACGCATCTTGTTCGTGACGGCCGCGTCCCTGCTCGTCCTGAGCGCCTGCAAGACTCTGGATTCCATACCATCGAGCGTCCCGCTTGCGTTCGTGTCGATTGCGACGGGCGATGCGCCCAGCGTGCACCGAACGAGCCCAACCGCGTATTTTGTCGATGCCGTCAATGTTTCGATTCCGAATAGCAACTCCAGCGCCGACACATGCGCTTCGATCGGATTTCCGGGAAGCACGGCGGTGACACCGCTCACGCAAGTCGCTGCCGGCTCGCCCGTTCTGGTCGCCACGACGCTCGACACCGCGCAGCTGACGCCGACGCCGGTGGACTCGAACGGCTACGTCTTGTACCGCCTTCCGGCAAACGACAGCATTCGCATCGTTCCGGGAAGCACGGGACGGGTGACCATCCCGGGTGCGCCGAACGCCTTTCACGCGTTCAATTTCACTTTCGTGAGCGCCGATTCGCTCAAGCTGGCGCCCCTCGAGGCAAGCCCGGACAGCACGCACGACATGCCCATTGCCTGGAATCCTCAGATCGGGGTGCAGGCATCGATAGTCGTGCAGCTGGAGTTCGGGAACAGCGAGAGCACGGTGAACACCCAGGTCTTCTGCCAGTTCACCGACAACGGATCGCATTCGGTACAGGCGAGCCTCGCGAACGTCTGGAGGGCGGCGAACGTGCGGCGCGTGCACGCGTTTCGCTTTCTCACCACATTCAACAACGATGGCACCGACGAAGCGGGCGTGATCTCGACGTACGCCACAGACAGCACCGTCATCCACCCCTGATCGTGTCTTCGGCACCGAGCTCCGTGAGTTCCCGCAACGAACCGGCGACGCGCACCGAGAGGGATCCGCTCGGTGCGCTCGAGGTTCCTGCAAGCGCGCTGTATGGCGCGCAGACCGTTCGCGCGACCCAGAACTTTCCGATCAGCGGGTTGCGTCCGCTTCCGATGTTCGTGACGGCGGTCATATGGATCAAGAAGGCGGCGGCGCTCACACACAAGCAAACCGGCAGACTCGATTCACGTCTCGCCGATGCGATCATCGCCGCGGCCGACGAGATTCTGAGCGGCGCGCACCGGGAGCATTTCGTGGTCGATGTGTTTCAGGCCGGCGCCGGCACGTCGCACAACATGAACGTGAACGAGGTGCTCGCGAATCTCGCGAACGAGCGACTGGGCTCCGCGCGCGGGAGCTATGCGCCCATCCATCCGAACGATCACGTCAACATGGCGCAGTCGACCAACGACGTGATTCCTACCGCGATCCGGCTCGGCGCGCTGGCGCTCGCGCGCGATCTCATGGCCGCATTCGGTGAGCTGCGCGACGCACTGCTCGCGAAGGGCGTGGAGTTCGACGATGTGCTCAAGAGCGGCCGTACGCATCTGCAGGATGCGATGCCGATTCGCCTCGGCCAGGAGTTTCGCGCGTACGGCGTGAGCATCGACCGGAACATGCAGCGCATCGAGATGGCCGCGAGCTTCTTGCGCGATCTCGGCATTGGCGGAAGCGCCGTGGGGACAGGCGTCAACGTCGAGCCCGAGTATCCGGCGCTCATGGTCGAGCATCTGCGAGTCATTTCGGGGCTCGACGTGCGCGAAGGGAGGGATCGCATCCAGCTGATGCAGAGCATGGGCGATGCGGCTGGCTTCAGCGGCGCGCTTCGCACGCTCGCCGTGGATCTCGGAAAGATTGCGAGCGACCTTCGCCTCATGGCCTCCGGTCCGCGCACCGGCCTCGACGAGATTCGCCTCCCCGCGGTCCAGCCGGGGTCGTCGATCATGCCGGGCAAGGTGAACCCCTCGATTCCGGAGATGGTGAACCAGGTCTGCTTCCAGGTGATGGGCAACGACGCGTGCGTCGCCATCGCCGCCGAGCACGGACAGCTCGAGCTCAACGTCATGATGCCGGTCATCGCGCACAACATCTTTCTTTCCGAGATGATCCTCACGAACGCGGCGCGCTCGCTCTCGGAGAAGACCATCGCGGGGATCGAAGCGAACATCGAGCAGTGCGCCTACTGGGTCGAGCGCTCGGCGGCCCTCGCCACGGCCCTCGCCCCGCAGATCGGATACGCGCGCGCGGCAGAGTTGAGCAAGCAGTCCGTGAAGGAGAACGTGCTGATCCGCGATCTGGTAAAGCGCGAGCACGTTCTTCCCGACCAGGAGGCGGAAGAGGTGCTCGACCTTCGGAAAATGACCGAAATTGGCGTGCCGGGCGGCGCGCACGGCGGCGTTTCGGCGGGCTAGCTGGCCCTGCGGCCAACCCACCGCGCTCGGCCTTGTTCCACCAGCGGGCGAACGGTAATCTCCAGGGAATGCGCATCACCACGTGGGCTGAGTACGGACTGATTAGCGCGCTGCACCTCGCCCGTCGAATGGACGACGGACCGGTCACCGGGCGCGATCTGGCTGCGCGCGAAAAGCTTCCCGCGGACTACGTCGAACAGATCATGCTCCGCCTGCGGCGGGCCGAGATCGTGCGCAGCACGCGCGGTGCGCACGGCGGCTACGTGCTGGCGCGCCCCGCACACGAGATCTCCGTGCGCGAGATCATTCAGGCGTCCGAGCTCTCGACGTTCGATCTGCACTGCGTGTCGCACCCCGTGAACAGCGAGCGATGTGCCGCGTCCGGCGACTGCAGCATTCGACCGGTGTGGATGCTGCTGCAGCAGAAGATCGACGACGTGCTCGAGGGCGTGCACCTCTCGGATCTCCTCTATGGAGAGCAGGTCGTCCGCGGCCGCGTGGGTCTTCCGATACTCACCGTTTGATCGGCTGCGACCCGTGATTCGGTCGCTCCGCGAGTGGACGCTCGATCGTGATCAGCGGCGTCGCGCGGCGACCTACGTGGCCGCTCTCTTCATCGAGCCGGCCGAGGACGATGTCACCTGGTTGAGCGAGCACGGCACCGACTGCGATGTGGATCACGCGCGGTGGGAGCTTCGATATGCGCGGCGAGCGCTCGGTCTCCTTGGGGCCCAGCGCGACGCGCTCGACGACCGCACCGCATCGCTCGTGGCCGCCGCCCTCGCGCGCGAGCTGGCGAACGACCCCGCCGTCGCACCGGGAAAGATTCGAATGGCGGAGCGGCAGCTCAATGTCCGGCTCAGCGCATACGGTGACGCGTTGATGAACCGCGCGGGCGAGGGAAGCGGCTGGCATCTGGGCCGCGCGCTGCTCGAGTTCGCCGGACACCGCGACGCGGCCCGTCCCGAGATCGTCGCGCACGCGGGCGATCTGCTCGCGCGATACATGGGCGAGGCGAACGAGGCGCTGCGCAGGAGTTTCGGTGCCGCGACCCTTCCCGGATGAACGAACGGGCGACCGCTTTCGCGTATCGCCCGTTGCCCTGCATGCCGAAGGGGGGACTCGAACCCCCACGGGCATACGCCCACTGCGCCCTGAACGCAGCGCGTCTACCAATTCCACCACTTCGGCGTGAGCGAAAAAGGTACGGGCCCGATGAGGCAAAGTCAACGCGCACCGTTGCTTGGCGCATCGGGCACTTCTAAGTTGTGCACGGCGGCATGCGAGCGCGTCCGGTGACCGCTCCCCCCGCCGCGAGTCTCTATAGAGCGTCCCATGCCCACAGCCGATGAGCAGGACGGGCATAAGATCATTGCCCGAAACAAGCGCGCCCGTCACGACTATCAGATCATCGACGTGTGGGAGGCCGGTATCGTGCTGACGGGGACCGAGGTGAAGTCGCTACGCGACGGAAAGGCAAACCTCACGGACGCCTACGGGATTCTGAACGACGGTGAGGTCTTTCTGCTCAATCTGCACATCTCGCCGTACGAGCAGGGAAACAGATTCAACCATGAGCCGACGCGCACGCGCAAGCTGCTCATGCATCGCAAGGAGATCCGCAAGCTCATTGGCGCCGTCGAGCGGCAGGGGCTCACGCTGATCCCGCTCGAGATGTACTTCAAGCGTGGAGTCGCGAAGGTGACGTTGGCACTCGGCAAGGGCAAGAAGCTCCACGACAAGCGCGCGGACGAGAAGAAGCGCGAGGATCAGCGCGACATGGCGCGTGCAGTGCGCGCGCGATGATCGGAGCGGTGCTCGTCGCCCTGCAGCTCGCGTCGGCGACGCCGTCCGTACTGTCGGTGCGCGCCGGCGACAGCGAGAGCATCGTGCCGCTCGTCGAGACCAATCTCGGCGCCGCGATCTCGATCGAGCGCCTCGCGCCGCTGGTTCCCCTAAACATCTCCGACCTCGGCAACGGCCGCTTCGCGGTGAAGGTCGCCGGCATCGACATGGAGCTGCGCGATCAGCTGCCGTTCGCGCGCGTGAGCGGGCAGGTCGTACCACTTGCGGCCGCACCGTTCGTCGTCGACGGGCATCTGCACGTGCCGTTCGAGGTCGTGGCCGAGCTGCTTCCGCGCATCGCGTCCGATCGCCTGCGCTACAACCCGGGGCGCGCGGAACTTCGCTACAGCGGCTCGCCGGCCGCGTCGACCGTCGCGCTGCTCCCGGCCGCGGGAGCCACCGAGAAGCGCGCCGCTCCCACGCGCGGCGGAACGCGCGCGCGCAAGCGTCTCATCATCGTCGACGCGGGGCATGGGGGTCCTGACAACGGAATGCACGGGCCGATCGGCGCCTCGTGGACGATCTACGAGAAAAACATCACGCTTGCGGTCTCGCAGAAGCTCGACACGGCGCTTCGTGCCCGCGGGATGGACGTGGTCATGACGCGCACGCGCGACACGCTGATCGCGCTCGATGACCGGGGCAGGATCGCGAACGAGGTGCACGGCGATGTCTTCGTCTCGATCCACGTGAACGCCGCGAATCTCGCGTGGCACAAGCCGGCGGAGGCGCGCGGCTACGAAACGTATTTTCTGGCCGAGGCGAAAACGGAGGATGCGAAGCGCGTCGAGCGGATGGAAAACGAATCGGTGCACTTCGAGACCAACTCGTCGTCGAGCGAGAAGGACGATCCGCTCAACTTCATCAAGCTCGACATGGCGCAGAACGAGCATCTGCGCGAGTCGAGCGAGCTCGCGGCGATGATCCAGCGCCGGCTCGGCCTCATGCATCCGGGTCCGAGCCGCGGCGTGAAGCAGGCGGGATTCCGTGTGCTGGTTACCGCCTACATGCCGGCCGTGCTGGTGGAGATCGGCTTTGGCACCAACGCCGAAGAGGCGCGCTTCATCACGAATCCGGCGAAGCAGCGCGACATCGCGAACGCCGTCGCTGCAGCGGTCGGCGAGTATCTCGACCACTACGAGCGCCGGCTCGGCAGCACGACGCCGTGAGCGACGACATCCTCGCTGTCGACGTCGCGGGGATCCACTTCCAGAACCCCGTGTTGCTCGCTTCGGGAACGGCCGCCTACGGTCGTGAGATCGCAGGCGTCATCGATCTCGAGGCGCTCGGCGGGATCGTGACGAAGGCCGTGAGCCCGCTGCCGCGCAACGGCGCGCCGCCGCTTCGCGTAGTGGATACGGCCGGCGGAATGCTCAACGCGATCGGCCTGGCGAATCCGGGTGTGGCCGCCGTGCGCGCGCACGATCTTCCGTGGCTGGCGGCCAATTTGTCGCGCGCACGCGTGATCGTGAACGTGGTGGGCGACACGGTGGATGACTACGCGACGGTGGTGACCGAGCTTGCGAATACAGAGGGGATCGATGGTTTCGAGTTGAACGTGAGCTGTCCGAACACGAAGGCCGGCGGGCTCGAGTTCGGCGCTGATCCGTGCGCGCTCGCCGACGTCGTGCGGGGAGTGCGCGCGGCGACGCGGGTGCCGCTGTTCGTCAAACTGAGCCCCGCCCTGGCGGACATCGCGGGCGCGGCGAAGATCGCGGTCGACGCCGGCGCGGATGCGATCACGGTGGTGAACACGCTGCCGGGGCTGGTCATCGATGTCGAGCGGCGGCGCCCCGCGCTCGGATTCGGTACGGGCGGGTTGAGCGGCGCGGCGCTTCTCCCCGTCGGCGTGCGCGCAACCTGGATGGTGCGTCGCGCCGTCGAGGTTCCGATCATGGGTGTCGGGGGAATCTCGAGCGGCACGGACGCCGTGCAGTATCTCCTGGCGGGCGCTTCGCTCGTGGCGATGGGAACCGCGGCGCTCCGCGATCCGCGCGCGCCGCAGCGCGTGGTGCGCGAGCTCGAGTCGTGGTGCCGCGCGCACGGCGTGCGTGCGGTGGGCGAGCTCACGGGCGCGCTGGAGTGGATGTCGTGAAGGCGCGCGCGATCGTCGCCCTCGACGTGCCGGATGCGGAGCAGGCCACAGAGCTGCTGGCGCAACTGGGGCCGGAAGCGGACTTCGTGAAGGTGGGCAGCGAGCTATTCACCGCCGCCGGACCGGAGCTGGTGACGCGTATGCGTACCCAGCGGCGCGAAGTGTTTCTCGATCTCAAGTGGCACGACATTCCGACGACGGTACGCAACGCGGCCCGCGCGGCGGCGAAGCTCGATGTACGGCTGGTGACGGCGCACGCGTCGGGGGGGCGCGCGATGCTGGATGCGGCGGTGGAGGGCGCGGGGAGCTCGTGCGGTGTGCTCGCCGTGACGGTGCTCACCTCGTTCGACGCCGCATCGCTCGGCGAAGCCTGGGGGCGGCCCATCGCACGCATGGAGGATGAGGTGATGCGGCTGGCCGAGCTGGCGCGCGCGGCGGGGGCGCACGGGATCGTGTGCAGCGGCGCTGAGGCGGCCGCCGTGCGCGCGGTCTACGGAAACACGCTGCGCCTGCTGATACCGGGGATTCGCGTGCAAGGCGGCAACGCGCACGACCAGGCACGAGTCGTCACGCCCGAGGAGGCGCTGGCCGCCGGGGCGAGCTACCTGGTGCTCGGGCGCGCCGTGACGGGAGCGCCGGACCCCCGGGAAGCGCTCACCTCGGTGCGGCGCGCGATGCGCGCGTAGAGGCCGGTCGCGACCCTCTGTTCGATGCCTGCGCCACCCGTCCGCTTCGGTTCCGGCAGCGCACTTCCCTCGCTTGCCTAGCATGGCTAAGTAGGGGATATTGCGAGACTTGGCCGGAAATTTTTACGTCACAACCGGAGTTTGTTTGTGAAAGTCCGTAGCAGCGTCAAGCCCATTTGTGAGCACTGCAAGGTGGTCAAGCGTAACGGCGTGACCCGCATCATCTGCAAGCGCAACCCGAAGCACAAGCAGCGGCAGGGTTAACGGATGGCGCGAATTGCAGGAGTCGATCTCCCTCGGGACAAGAAGGTCGAGATCGGTCTCACGTACATCTTCGGTATCGGCCGCGAGCTCGCGCGCCGCATCGTCGAAAGCACTGGGGTGAGTGCCGACCTCCGCATCAAGGATCTCAATGATGCGGATGTGAACCGTCTCCGCCAGGCGATCGAAAAGGACTACCGCGTCGAGGGCGCTCTGCGTACCGAGGTGGCGATGAACATCAAGCGATTGATGGACATCGGCTCGTATCGGGGCATCCGTCATCGCCGCGGTCTGCCCGTGCGTGGCCAGCGTACGCACACGAACGCGCGCACCAAGAAGGGTCCGCGTCGCGCCATCGCCGGCAAGAAGAAGATCACCAAGTAGCAGGCACGTAGAACTGCGTCGAAGGCGGAGCGGGTGCGACTCGCGCCCCGCCGCCTTAACTCTCAAGCTCCGACCCCAGCACATGGCAACTGCAAAAACCGGCTCGGCCAAGAAGTCGAAGCGCGTCGTCGATCCCGAGGGGATCGCCCACGTCAACGCGACCTTCAACAACACGATGATCACCATTACCGACATGCACGGTAACACGATCTCGTGGGCATCTTCGGGGAAGGCGGGCTTCAAGGGCAGCAAGAAGTCCACGCCATTCGCCGCGACCGTTGCCGCAGAAGCATGCGCGCGCGAGGCGCTCGGGCTCGGGCTCAAGCGTGTGCACGTTCGCGTGCAGGGACCGGGGAGCGGACGCGAGTCTGCAATCCAGGCGCTCGCCGCTGCGGGGCTGCAGGTTCGCTCGATCAAGGATGTCACGCCGATTCCGCACAACGGTTGCCGTCCGCCGAAGCGTCGTCGCGTGTGATGCACGGGAGCCGGGCACAGTCGCCCGGCTTTTCGCAGGTGTAGGCGCACCATTTGGGTCGGGACCCTAATTCCCATACGGGTTCACCGCGCATTAGGGGCGGGGTGAAGCGTCGCCGGGCAAATCCGGTGAGACCGAACGAGGATATTCAATCATGGTTCAGGCAATCGATCTAACAGGGCTGGTTCGTCCGGCTCTTGTCGAAGCGACGAAGCGGGAAGACAATCCCAACGTCGCCGAATTCCGGATGCAGCCGCTCGAGCGGGGCTTCGGACACACGCTGGGCAACGCCATGCGTCGCCTCCTCCTCTCGTCGCTCCGCGGCTCGGGTGTGTGGGCGTTCCGCATCGATGGCGTGCTGCACGAGCACCAGACGATCCCGGGAGTCGTCGAAGACGTCCATCAGATCATCGGCAACCTCAAGTCGCTGACGCTGCAGCTCGCCGATGATGTCGACGAAGCGGTGCTTCGCATCCGCAAGACGGAAGCGGGCCCCGTCACCGCCGGCGACATCGAGCAGTCGGGCGTCGTTCGCATCGGCGATCCGCGCCACCACCTGTTCACGCTCCAGGACGAGCGCGAGCTGAACGTCGAGCTGTACGTCAACAAGGGACGCGGCTACGTCGAGGCCGACCAGCATCCGCTGGATCGCGGACTTCCCGTCGACCTCGTTCGCGTGGACTCGATCTACAATCCCGTACGTCGCGCGAACTTCTCGGTCGCCGAGACGCGCGTCGGACAGCGCACCGATTACGACCGGTTGACGCTCACCGTCGAGACGAACGGAACGATCTCCCCCGAGGAGGCGGTGAGCTATGCCGCCGCGCTGGCGCAGACGCACTTCCAGTTCTTCGCCAACTTCGGTTCGCACGCGCAGGGCTCGGTGGCCTCGAACGGCGAGCATTCGGCGGATGGAATGCGTCTGTCGCAGCTGTTCAAGTCGCCGATCGACGAGCTGGAGCTTTCCGTCCGCTCCGTGAACTCGCTCAAGAACTCGGACATCCGCACCCTCGGCGATCTCGTTCGCCAGACGGAAGCGCAGATGCTCCAGGTGAAGAATTTCGGCAAGAAGTCGCTGCAGGAGATCGCTGATCTCCTCGAGCGTGAAGGACTGAATTTCGGGATGCGCTACGATGACGGCGCCGAGGGTGTGCGGGTGTCCGATTGGGGAACGGCTCCCAGTCGCGCTGCCGCTGCCGCGCCAGACGACGAGGAGTAGACTTCAATGCGTCACAGAAAGGCCGGACGGCAGCTCCGTCGCACCAGTGAGCAGAAGCTCGCGCTCATGCGCAGCCTCGCCAAGTCGCTGATCGAGCGGGGCGCGATCGAGACGACGGAAGCGAAGGCCAAGGAGCTGCGGCCGTTCATCGAGAAGCTGATCACCAAGGCGAAAACCGGAACGCTGCACGCGCGGCGTCTCGCGGGTCGTCACATCCAGCAGCGCGAAACTGCCGACAAGCTCTTTCAGGAAGTCGGCGTCAAGTTCGCAACGCGCAACGGCGGCTATACGCGCATTCTCAAGGTCGGTCACCGCAAGGGTGACGGAGCCGAGATGGCGCGTATCGAGCTGATCGAGGGCTGAGCATGTCGGGGAAAGAGTGCTACGTGTGCAAGAAGGGCGTCTCCTTCGGGAACAACGTCTCGCACGCCAACAACAAGCTGCGCCGCGTCTGGAAGCCGAATCTCCAGGTCGCGCGCATTCTGATCGACGACAAGATCACCAAGATCAAGGTCTGCACCCGCTGTCTCAGCGCAGGCAAGATTCAGCGCGCTCCCCGGGGGACTCGAGTCGCATGATCGGCCGGCCCTTCAGCATCGAGAACAGGGAGCGCTTCGGCGGGCTCCCTGTTTTCGTAACCGTCACCGAGTGAGCCGATGAAAACCGCGCTGATCACCGGCATCACGGGGCAGGATGGCTCCTACCTCGCCGAATTCCTGCTCGAGAAGGGTTACAAGGTATACGGCATCGTGCGCCGCAGCTCGACCACGCCGTACGAGCGCATCGCGCACCTCGTCGACCGCATTGAGCTCCTCTCGGCCGATCTCCTCGACCAGCACTCGCTCGTCGACGCGATCGCCGCGTGTGCGCCGGATGAGATCTACAACCTGGCAGCGCAGAGCTTCGTGCAGACCTCGTGGACGCAGCCGGTGCTCACCGGCGAGTTCACCGCGATGGGCGTGACGCGCGCGCTCGAAGCGTTCCGCAAGGCGGCGCCCAAGGCGCGCTTCTATCAGGCCAGCTCGAGCGAGATGTTCGGACGCGTCGTCGAGACGCCGCAGACGGAATCGACGCCCTTCTATCCGCGCAGCCCCTACGGCGTCGCGAAAGTCTACGGCCACTGGATCACCGTGAACTATCGCGAGAGCTATGGGCTCTACGCGGTGTCCGGGATCCTGTTCAATCACGAAAGCCCGCGCCGCGGTCTCGAGTTCGTGACGCGAAAGGTCACCGACGGGGTCGCGCGCATCAAGCTCGGGCTGTCGAAGGAGCTTGCACTCGGCAACCTCGACGCACGCCGAGACTGGGGCTTCGCTGGCGACTATGTCGACGCGATGTGGCGCATGCTGCAGCTCGATGACCCGCAGGATTTCGTGGTCGGCACGGGGCATACCTGGACGGTGCAGCATCTCTGCGAGACCGCGTTCGGCACCGTCGGGCTCGACTACCGCGACTATGTGGTGCAGGATCCGCGCTTCATGCGTCCAGCCGAGGTCGACCTGCTCGTCGCGAATCCATCCAAGGCGAAGCAGATCCTGGGATGGGAGCCTAAGGTGTCGTTCCATCAGCTGATCGAGATGATGGTCGAGGCCGATCTGGCGCGACACAGGGTTCGGGGCTGACGTGCGAGCGCTGGTGACCGGCGCGGCCGGTTTCGCCGGCCAGTGGCTGTGTCGAGAGCTGCTGTATTCCGGATGGGATGTGTGGGGCGCGCGGCTACACAATTCCCTTCCTTCCGGCGCGCTGGATGCCGATGCGTCGAAGTCCGTGCGCTGGTGGCAGGGTGACCTGCGAGCGCCGAGCGCCGCCCACGATGCGATCGATGCCTCCACGCCCGAGGTAATCTTTCACCTCGCCGGGATCGCACACGTACCATCCGCCGACGCGGATCCCGCGGGCACGCTCGACGTCAACGTGATCGTTGCGGCGCGGCTGCTTGAGGACGTCCGCACGCGCCGCGCCGCCGGGACGCTCGATCCAGTGGTGGTCGTTGTGGGCAGCGGCGAGCAGTATGGAAGCCACGATGCGGTGGAGCTTCCGCTTGTCGAGGGCGCGGCCCAGCGACCGATGGGCGTGTACGCGGCATCCAAGGCCGCGCAGGAGGTGCTCGCGCTCGAGGCGCATCGCACCGGCGGCGTGCGCGTGATCTCCGCGCGCCCGTTCAACCACAGCGGGCCCGGTCAGTCGCCCAACTTTGTGATCCCGGCGCTCGTGCGGCGCGCCGTCGCGCTGCGCGGAACCGCCAACCCGCTCGTGATGGGAAACACCGAGACGATGCGCGATTTCTCCCACGTGGAGGACGTCGTGCGCGGCTATGTCGCGCTGGCAGAGCGCGGCGTGCCCGGCGAGGCGTACAACATTGCGAGTGGCGTTGGCACCAACATGGCATCGCTGGCGCTGCGCGTCCTTGCCCTCGCCGGCGTTGAGGCGAAATTGCAGACGGACCCCTCGCTCGTTCGACCCGCTGATGTCCCGGCGCTCGTCGGAAGCGCCGCGAAGCTGCGCGCGGCAACAGGCTGGACTCCTCGTCACTCGCTCGACACCATCCTCGAAGATCTGATCCGTGCCGCGTCGCACTGACATTCAGAAAATCCTGCTCATCGGCTCCGGCCCCATCGTGATCGGGCAGGGGGCCGAGTTCGACTACTCCGGCACGCAGGCGACGAAGGCGCTGCGCGAAGAGGGGTATACGGTCGTGCTCGTGAATTCGAATCCGGCCACGATCATGACGGATCCCGAGTTCGCCGATCGCACGTACGTGGAGCCGGTCACCGCCGACGTCGTCGAGCAGGTGATCGAGCGCGAGCGCCCCGACGCACTGTTGCCGACGATGGGCGGGCAGACCGCGCTCAACGTCGCGCTCGCGCTCGCGGACAGCGGCGTGCTCGACAAGTACGGCGTGGAGCTCATCGGCGCCGATGCGCGCGCGATCCGGCTCGCCGAGGATCGCGAGCTGTTCGCCGACGCGATGCGCCGCATTGGACAGCGCGTGGCGACTGGCGGCATCGCGCGCACGTTGGACGATGCCATCGCGCTCATCCCGATCGTGAGCTTCCCGGCGATCATCCGGCCGTCGTTCACGCTCGGTGGAACCGGGGGCGGCGTCGCCTACAACCGCGAGGAGTACGAAGACATCGTGCGGCGGGGGCTCGATCTGTCGCCCACGAATCAAGTGCTCATCGAGCGGAGCCTCCTAGGCTGGAAGGAGTACGAGCTCGAGGTGATGCGCGACCACGCGGACAACGTGGTGATCGTGTGCTCGATCGAGAACATCGATCCGATGGGCGTGCACACGGGCGATTCGATCACCGTCGCGCCGGCGCTCACGCTCACCGATCGCGAGTATCAGACGATGCGCGACGCGGCCGTCGCGATCATCCGCGAGATCGGCGTCGACGCGGGTGGGTGCAACATCCAGTTCGCGGTGAACCCCGACGACGGCGAGCTGCTCGTCATCGAGATGAACCCGCGCGTGTCGCGGTCATCGGCACTCGCGTCGAAGGCCACCGGATTCCCGATCGCGCGCATCGGGACCAAGCTCGCCGTCGGCTACCGGCTCGACGAGATCACGAACGACATCACCAAGACCACCCCCGCGTCGTTCGAGCCGGTGCTCGACTACGTGGTCGTGAAGTGTCCGCGCTTCGCCTTCGAGAAATTCGCGGCCGCCGATCCTCATCTGACGACGCAGATGAAGTCCGTCGGCGAATCGATGGCGATAGGGCGCACGTTCAAGGAAGCCTTCCAGAAGGGGCTGCGGGCGCTCGAGATCGGCCGCTCGGGGTGGCACGTCGGAGCGCGCCTCATCGATGACCGCCTCGAGGACGACACGCTCGAAACGCTCCGTGGCGCGCTGCGCCAGCCTACCCCGGAGCGCATCTTTCAGGTGAAGTACGCGCTCGAGCGCGGACTCTCCGTCGAGGAGCTGTACGAGCTCACGCGCATCGACCGCTGGTTCCTCGATCAGATGAACGACCTGCTCGACGCCGAGCGCCGCTATCGCACGCTCGCAGAGATCACGGCGCTCGAGATGCGGAACATGAAGCGCATGGGCTTCTCCGACGCGCAGCTCGGCGCGCTCCGTGGCGAGACCGAGCAGAAAACGCGCGAGCACCGCTGGTCGCTCGGCGTGCGGCCGGTCTACAAGATGGTCGACACCTGCGCCGGCGAATTCCCCTCGGCCACGCCCTATCTCTACGGGTCGTACGACGAGGAGAGCGAGGCGCCGCGCTCGGGAAAGCCCTCGGTCATAATTCTGGGCAGCGGGCCGAATCGCATCGGGCAGGGAGTAGAGTTCGACTACTGCTGCGTGCGCGCGGTGCTCGCGCTGCGCGAGGCGGGCTACGAGACGATCATGGTGAACTCGAATCCCGAGACCGTCTCGACGGACTTCGACATTTCGGACAAGCTCTACTTCGAGCCGCTCACCCTCGAGGACGTGCTCGAGATCGTGCAGCGCGAGCAGCCGCTCGGCGTCATCGTCCAGCTCGGCGGACAGACGCCGATCAAGCTCACGCGCGCGCTCGAGCGGGCCGGCGTCAAGATTCTCGGCACGTCTCCCGACGCGATCGACATCGCCGAGGATCGCCGTCGCTTCGACACGGTGGCGCGCGGACTCGGTATTCGGCAGCCGCCCAACGGCACCGCGACGACGCTGGCCGAGGCGGAGGCCGTGGCGCTCGAGGTCGGCTATCCGGTGCTCGTGCGCCCGTCATACGTGCTCGGCGGGCGCGCAATGCAGATCGTGTACGATCAGGGCTCGCTGCGCGGCTATTTCGAGACGGCGGCGCGCGTGTCCGAGGATCGGCCGGTGCTCATCGATCGCTTCCTCGAGGATGCGTACGAAGTGGACGTCGACGCGATCGGCGACGGCAAGCACTACGTGATCGGCGGCGTGATGCAGCACATCGAGGACGCCGGAATTCACTCCGGCGATTCGGCGTGCGTCCTCCCGCCGTACATCATCCGCGAGGAGGATCTCGCCACGATGCGCACCCACACGCTCGCTCTCGCGAAGGCGCTCGGCGTGATCGGCTTGATCAACGTGCAGTTCGCGATCCGCGACCGCATCGTCTACGTGCTCGAGGTCAATCCGCGCGCGAGCCGCACGATCCCGTTCATCTCCAAGGCGATCGGCGTGCCGCTCGCGTCGCTGGCGGCGCGGCTGATGATGGGCGAGAGTCTCGCCGACACCGGATTTACGGCGGAGATCATTCCACCATACGTCTCGGTGAAGGAAGCGGTGTTCCCGTTCAACAAGTTCCGGGGCGCGGATCCCGTGCTCGGACCGGAGATGCGCTCGACGGGCGAGGTGATGGGAATCTCCGAGAGCTTCGGAAGCGCGTTCGCGAAGGCCCAGCTCGCGGCGGACAACGGGCTCCCGCTCAGCGGCGCGATTCTCGTCACGGTGAATGACTCGGACAAGGCGCACGTCGCGCCGATCGTGCGGCGCTTTCAGGACATGGGGTTCCGCGTTCTCGCCACACCGGGCACCGCGAAGTTCCTGCGCGCGCGCGGCATCGCGGCGGAGCCGGTGTTCAAGGTGCACGAGGGGCGTCCCAACGGCGTCGACCTCATCGTCAACGGCCAGGTGCAGCTTCTGATCAATACACCGCTCGGCAAGCATTCGCAGACGGACGACTACACGATGCGACAGGCGGCGGTGGCGCATCGCATTCCGTACACGACGACGATGTCCGCGGCGAGCGCCGCGTGCGATGCGATTCTCTCGCTCCGCTTCCGGCCGCCAGAAGTGCGCTCGCTCCAGGAGTGGCACGAGGTAGCCCGCGCCGCCGCGGCTCACGCGCGACGCGACATCCCGGCACCCATCGGAACCTGATGCCCGTCCCCCTTCTCGATCTCAAGG
>DATCPC010000128.1:0-4585 GCA_036564355.1 Gemmatimonadaceae bacterium
GGCGCGCGGTGCGGTGTCCGACACCACTGGTCGCAACTGCACGTGGGCAGCTTCGGCTCGCGCCGCCGCGATCGCGAGTGTGGGCCGCAAGAGCTCCACGAGATTCATCGGCTGGGTGACGATCGACAGCTCGCCGCGATGTCCGGTAGTCCAAGGTCGATGATTACCACCGCCGGACGCTTCTGCTCAGCGATCGCGATTGCATCCCGTCCATTCGATGCCTCGAGAATCGTGTCCACTTCTCGCTCGAGCGCCTGTCGAAGCGCGCTTCGAATCTTGGGTTCGTCGTCCACAAGGAGCACCGACGATAACCTCCGCGCGGCCTCCGCATTCGAGTCGGATCGTTCAGGCATTTTGCGGTTCACCCTGGAATGATTCCCATGAACGTCCGTAGGTGGAAGATCGGGGGAGGACTCGCACGAAAGGAGTAAATCGTGCGTTATTAACAAAAAATTCACGTCGCGCTCCCGGGCGCAGCGTGCTAGTCCTCGTCGTCGTCGTGCTTGCTCAGCTGCGCGGCTCCGATGGCGTCCTGGCCGAACTTTCTCCGCACGCTGTCGACCGTGCGCGCGACGGCGCGGTCGCGCTCCGTCTCGAGCGATGCCGCGCGGTCGTCGAACAGCGCGAGCTGCGGCGGCTCCGGATTTGTCGCGAGCGACGAGAGCGCGATCCCGATCAGGCGGGCGGCCGTGCGGCGTCGCGACCGAAGCGTGTGGAGCAGCTCGCGCGCGACGCCGTAGATCACCCGATCGGACACGACGGCCTCGGTGAGCGTGCGCCCCGCCTGCCGAATCGTGAAGTCCGCGTCCTTGATCTTCACGCGAATGGTGCGCGCGGAGAGCAGCCCCGACCGCAGGTCCGACGCGACCCGCGCCACCAGTGCGAACAGCTCGCGCTCGAGCACCGCGTCGTCGCTGATGTCCGCGGAGAACGTCTCCTCGCGGCTCATGCTCTTCTGTTCGCCGTGCCCCTCGACCAGCGCGCCGTCGATGCCTCGCACGCGGTCGTACAACCATTGCCCCTCGCGATCGCCGAACCAGCGGATGAGCTCCGACGGCGGATGCTCGAGCACATCATTCACGGTACGGAGCCCCGCGCGCTCCAGCCGCGTCACGAACTTCGGCCCTACCATCGGAATCTCGGCCAGCAGGAATCGCTTCAGGAACGTCGCCTCATCACCGGGTGGAACGATGTGCACCCCCGTCGCGTTGTTGTCCGGCTTCGGCTTCGCCACCTCGACGGCCATCTTCGCGACGAGTTTGTTCGTACCGCCGCCGATCGAGATCGAGAGCCCGGTCTCCGCGCGCACGGCATCGCGTATGCGCTGCGCCGTGCGCTCCAGCGACTCATTTTCGTATAACCTCTCGGTGCCGCCGAGGTCGAGATACCACTCGTCGATGCTCGCGCCTTCGACCACCGGCGTGAAGCGCTGCAGCACCCGCCGGATCTCCGCGCTCTTTCGCGTGCACGCACCGCGAGGAACGGGCACGCACATCGCCTGCGGACACAGTTTCAGCGCCTGCGCGGTGGGCATCGCCGAGCGCACTCCGAACTTTCGCGTCTCGTACGACGCCGAGCACACGACGCCGCGGCTCTCGCGCGACCCGCCGACGATCAGGAGCGCGGCCTTCCCCGCGCCGTCGGGATCGATGAGGCGCGCGACGGCGACGTAGAACGCATCCGCGTCGGCGAGCAGGATGCGGCGGGGAGTGGCGGACACGAGTGAAAGATAGAGCCGTTCGTGCGGGAATCGTGGTTCTGGCTACGCGGGCTTCGCGTAAGGGCCGAGCGCCTCGGGGTACGTAGCCAGGAGCGGCGGCGGAGCCGTGACCCGTTCGTGCGTGAGCATGGACTTGAGCTGCAGCGCGTTGATCCCCGCTTTTCCGAGGTTGTGATTGTTGGTCAGCACGTAGACATCCTCCGCCCGAATCGCGATCTCCTCGATGCGCCCGACCCACGGCGCGAGCTCGTCCGGAGAATACAGATAGTCGTACCGCTCGCGCACGTTTGCGTCCTGGCGAAACCAGTCGCCGTAGTTGCGCCCATGCACACGCACGTATCCCACCGGCGACGTCACCGCGGCACTCGGCTTGATGCTGCGCTTGAACAGCGGCTGGTCGATGTTCACGAATCCGACGCCGCTCTCGGCGAGCGATTCGTAGAAGTGCGGCACGTTCCACGATTCGTGTCGTATCTCGACGACGAGCGGAAAATCACCGAACGCACTGACGATGTCGCCGAGCCACGTGCGGTTGTCGTCGGTGCGCTTGAACGACCAGGGAAACTGCACGAGCACCGCACCGAGCTTTCCGGCGGCGTGCAGCGGCTCGAGCGCCACGCGCACATCGCGCTCGTCGGCTCGCGTCCACGCGCTGTCGCGCTCGTGCGTGAAGCGCTGCCACAGCTTCACCGCGAAACGAAAATCCGGGGCGTGCGCAGTCTTCGCGAGCCAACCTTCCACCTTCGATGCATCGGCAGGCGCGTAGAACGTGGAGTTGACCTCGACTACATCGAAGTAGCGAGTGATGTAGCTGAGGCGATCGACCCCGCGCAGCATGGGCTTGGGATAGAACACGCCGTTCCAGTCGGCGTAGGACCATCCGGCGGTACCGACGCGGATGCGCCCACGATGCTCAGCGGTCATCACACGATTCGCGGAGCGTCAAAAGGTCGGACATCAGCAGGAACCTACGCCGCGCGGTCCGGTGAAGCGAGGCCGGAGGTCGCTTCACTGGCGGATCGCACGAGACTCAGCTCAAGGGCTCAGGTGCAGCGTGTCGACGTTCACACGCATCGCGGCCAGCGCGGCCGCCACCTCCGGGCGCACGCGCGGTTGTACACGCCCGCCCAGGCAGGCTCCCAGGAACTGCTCGGTCGCACGAGTCACGGCGAGCGCCGTCTCACTCTCGCCGAATCCATGACCTTCGTTCCCTGCAAGGAGATAGGTGACCGGGATGCGCCGGCGATTGAGCGCCACGGCGATCTGATCCGCCTGCGCCTTCGTCACTCTCGGATCGTTTGCGCCCTGGAAGATCAGCAAGGGCGCGCGCGCCGAGTCGGCACGAAAGAGTGGCGAGCGCGCGAGCATGTCCGCGCGATCCGCCGGATTTCGAGGATCTCCAACGAACGGATACCACGACCGCGGAAGGAAAGGTCGCCACGACGGCGGAAACGACTCGAGGAGCGTGACGAGATTGCTCGTGCCCGCATAATCGACGCCGCACGCGAATTTGTCGGGCGTGAACGTCAAACCAACGAGCGTCGCGTACCCACCGTAGCTCCCCCCCATGATCGCAACGCGTGACGTGTCGATCATTCCCTGGCGCGCCAGATACGCGATTCCATCGATCAGGTCGGAGTGCATTGCCCCGCCAAACTGCTTCTTTGCCGCTCGCGCGAATTTCTTGCCCAGTCCCGTCGACCCGCGGTAGTTCACCTGAAACACCGCATACCCGCGGTTGGCGAGCAGCTGTACGTCCGACTGAAATTCCCATTTGTCCTTGTCCCCCCACGGGCCGCCGTGCACGAGAAGCACGAGCGGCAACGCGCGTGGGGCGCGGCCCGGAGGCAGCGTTACGTACCCGCCAATTCGAAGGCCATCGCGCGCGGTGAACGACACCGGCTTCATGTCGGCGAAGCGATACGCACGAAGTCCCGGGCGCGGGTCATAGAATTTCTTCAGCCCACCCTGCCTCGAGTACAGGTACGTCACCGCGGGCTTCGTTGGCGTATTGAGCGTCACCACCCACCGCGATCTGTCGCTCGTTCCGCTGCCGATCTCGACGACTCCGCCGCCCGCACGCCCTGTGGCGCCGAGCAGCTGCTTCATGTCCGGCGTTTTCGGATAGAGGCGTGCGGTGTCGCCGATGTAGCGGGTCATCAACAATTCACCGGTCGCATCGTCGAAGAGAATCTGGTCGATGTCGACCTGGCCCAATGGATCGCCGTCGACAACGATCTCCGTTCCCGTCTCGAGATCGGCGAGCACCAGCCGAGTGAGATCGGAGCCTGCATTGCTCGTCATGTAGAGGCTGCCGTTGGACGCAAATCGCAACGGCGTGATCTTGTCCTCCACCCCGTACGATTTGACCATTCGCCAGGTCGCGTTCTCGGACTCGCGCGCAAAGAGCTGGTAATGCCCCGCGGAATCCACCGCATACGCGGCTCGCACCTGACCGCGCTTGTCCGCGACGTAGCCGAGGAAGGTGCCGGGATTCTGCGCGGCGTTGTCCAGCGCTCCGGTGGCCAGATCGACGCGATACGCATCGGCCAGTGCAGGATCGCGCTTGTTCAGCGTGATGATCGCGATCCCTGGCAACGCGCTCGGGAACGCGAGAACCTCGACCTCGACGTTCTTGAACGGCGTGAGGTCGCGAACCCGCCCAGCCGTGTCGGCGATCTCGGCCGCGAACAGATGATAGTTCTCATCCCCGCCCCGATCCTGAAGCCAGAGAATTCGCTTTCCGTCGCCCGACCACCAATACGTGCCGATCGAGCGCACGGAGTCTCGCGTGACCAGGCGCTCCCGCTCCGACCCTACGCGGCGCACGAAGACGTTCTGATGCCCGCGCCAACTTTTCATGTA
>DATCPC010000147.1:0-11834 GCA_036564355.1 Gemmatimonadaceae bacterium
TGTGATCGCGGGCGTGCGACGCCAGGCGCTCACCGGCCTCCCAACCTCAAATCCAGCACCCGCGTGCTGGGCTGCGGATGCGGCGTCGAGTAGAACTGCAGCCCCGTGATCACGACATCATCATCGAAGCGAAGCGCGAGGAGTCGCTTCAGCATCTCCGGGTTCATCTGCGGATAGAAGCTGAGCGTCGCGTGCGGCGAGAACTGGAATCGCGCGCGCTCGAACGGGAGCCCGCTCGAGGCCACGCGCTCGTGGAGCACGCGCAGCGGCCCGTGCGGATCGAGCGGGAGCACGATGATGTCCGTCTGCATGAAGCGGTGAGGACGCTCGAAGCGCATCGTGATGGGCGCCGTCTCGCGCGTGATCGGCTCGATCCGCTCGCGCAGCAGCTCCACCGATGTGCCGAGTGGCAGCGGCCCCACGCCCGATGAACCGACCATCGTCACGTGCGGCGGCGTTCCCGCGGCGAGGCGCGGGTCTGCCCACCGCTGCACCTCGAGTATCTTCCCGCGCACCGGCTCGCCCAGCTCCGCGACCACGAAAATCCCTGCCTTCATGGGGAGAAAGATAGGGCGCCGGTATGCGCACGGCGCGCGAGCTCAGAAGTTTTTGATTTCCGTGGACTCCTCGAGATCTCGCAGAAACATCGCCTCCGCCGCCTTTCCGAGGTCCTGGCTCTCGATCACTGCGTCGAGCTCGTAATTGATTGCGATGCCGAGCGGATTGAGGTCGGTCGACCCGACACGCACCCATCGTCCGTCGATTACACTCGTCTTCGCGTGCATCATGATTCCGTTCCACTCCCAGATCCGTACGCCATTGCGCAGCAGTTGGCGGTACACCCTTCGCGTGAGTGCGCGTACCCACGGATGGTCGTAGGTGCTCGGCACGAGAATCCGTACGTCGACATTGTCGAGTGCGGCGCCACACAGCGCCTCCATCTCCGCGCTGGACGGATAGAAGTAGGCGCTCGCGATCCAGATCGCCTTTTCCGCGGATACCGACTGGATCTGAAGTGCGCGGGCGACGCGCAGGCGCCACGGCTCGCCCTCAATGATGCCGACCACCGCTCCGCTGGACTGCTCGGGAGTCGTTTCCGTGTTGCGCGCGCGACGTACCATGTGCCGCCGCGCTGCCCGGCGCTCCTCGAAGTGAGCGCGCTTCCACATTGTCTCGAACGCGCGCGCCATGTCGACGGCCGCCGGACCGCGGATGCGCACCGCCGTATCGCGCCAGGGCGCGCGCCTCTTCCGCTTCACGATTCCCGACCACTCTTCCGACAGTCCGATCCCCCCGGTGATCGCTACCCGCTCGTCGGCCACGAGCAGTTTCCGGTGATCGCGCGGCACGAGACCGAGCCACGCGCGAAAGCCGGGCCGATTGAAAATGCGAACGTCCACTCCGCCCTCGCGAAGCCTTCGCCAGAATGCGCGCGCGGTTGTCCAGCTCCCGACCCAGTCGGCGATCAGGCGCACGTGCACACCCCTCGCGACCGCCGCGATCAGTGCGTCGGCGAATCGCGTCCCGACGCTATCGCTATTCACGATGTAGGATTCGAGCACGACTGTCTCCCGTGCACCATCGATCACGTCGATCATCGCGTCGAAGATGCGCGCGCCATCGCGCATCAGCTCGACCTCGTTCCCGGACGACGCGTCGGCCGCGGCAATTCGCCAGAGTCCGCGCGCGAAACGCGGACCGATGGTCGACGAAAGTGGCGCGGGCGTTGCGGTCGTTGTGATGGCGGTCATTGCTGGTAGACTCGTCGCTTCTGGTGTAAGCTACTTCGCCGCGGCATGATACGCTGCGCACGCACTCCCAGCCAATGGACGCAGCGACATGCTAAACATCGATCTCGCCGGCAAACGCGCTCTCGTGGCCGGCGTCGCGGACGACGCCGGATATGGATTCGCCATCGCCAAGACGCTCGCCGAGGCGGGCGCTTCTGTGGTCGTGGGCACCTGGCCACCGGCGCTCAACATTTTCCGCAGTCTGCTCGAGCGGGGAAAGATGGATGAGTCGATGGCCTTCGCCTCCGGCGGCAAGATGGCCTTCGAGTCGATTTATCCACTCGACGCCGCATATACCACGCTCGACGGCGCTCCCGAATCGATTCGCACGAACAAGCGCTACGCCGAGGTCGGGGACTTTTCCATCGACGGGCTCGCCACGAGGCTCGTGGCGGATCACGGCGACAAGCCGCTCGACATCGTCGTGCACTCGCTCGCGAATGGACCCGAGGTGAAAAAGGCGCTGCTCGACACGAGCCGCGATGGCTACCTCACGGCGCTCAGCGTGAGTGCGTACTCGCTGGTCGCGATGGTGAGTCGCTTCGGCCCGCTCATGCGCCGAGGGGGATCGGTGCTCTCGCTCACCTACATGGCAAGCGAGCGCGTGATTCCCGGGTACGGCGGCGGAATGTCGTCGGCGAAGGCGGCGCTCGAGAGCGACACGCGCGTGCTCGCGTACGAAGCGGGGCGACGCTTCGGCATTCGCGTGAACACCATCTCCGCGGGACCGCTCGCGTCGCGCGCCGCCAGCGCGATCGGCATCATCGAGAAAATGGTGGGCTACGTGGCGGCCAACGCACCGCTCACCGAGCCCCTCGTCGCATCCGAGGTGGGCGCCGTGGCTGCTTTTCTTGCCAGCCCGCTCGCGAGCGGCATCACGGGAACCGTCGTGTACGTGGATAAAGGCTATCACGCCATGGGGATGGCCTCACAGGACTGAACGCGGGAGCTCTCGGGACGGAGCAAGGCACGCGAGTTGCCTGCTCCCCTTTCAGCACGTCCCGAACTCCTGGAGGTTCTACATGGCCGCGAACAACCTGATTTGGTGGATCGTTGTTGGCCTGATCGCCGGTGTGCTCGCCTCGCTCGTGGTGGGCGGCGTCGGCTTCGGCATCGTTGGCGACATCGTCATCGGCATCGTCGGTGCCTTCATCGGCGGCTGGCTGTTCTCAGCACTCGGCATCTCTGCCGGCGGCGGAATCGCCGGATCGATCATCGTCGCCTTCATTGGCGCGATCGTCCTGATTTTCCTGATCCGGCTGATTCGCGGCGGCAGTCGGCGCGTACCGTAGCGCACCGCATCACGTGGCGCGCGTAATGTGCGCCACGTGATGCTTGCCGTGCCACGCATAGAGCGCGGCCTGGCGATCGAGCGGATAGCGCCCGTGCTCCGGATGCATATAGGCGCGCTGCCACTGCGCGTCTGTCATCGATCGCATGATCGCCACCCACCGCTCCTGCACCGTCTCGAGCAGCCGCAGTGACGTCTCGACCGGGACCTCGCGTGAATCCGACAGCTCCGCCCATCGGTCTTCCATGTAAGGCGTGATCGTCGGCTCATCCTCCGTGAGCGCCAACTTCATCCGGATGTACGCATTCAGATGGCTGTCTGGCACGTGATGCACGAGCTGCCGGATCGTCCACCCGCCCGGCCGGTATGGTGTGTCGAGCCGCGCCTCGCTCATCCCGCGCACCGCAGCACGTAATGCTGCCGGCGCCGCGGCAATCTCCTCGATGAGCTTCGCCCGGTCAGCGGCCGAGATTTTCTCGGGAACGACGAAGCGTCCGATGGGAAAGCGGAGCGCGTCGATGGTGTCGGAGGTCGTTTTCGTCATGATTGCGGAGTTGCGAGAAGGAATGCCCGCTCGTGCGGGAGTACCACCTTGCCGGTGGCGGGATAGTAGCTGCTTCCTGCGGGAAGAACGCTCAACGCATCGCCGGGATCACCACCGACTTCAAGATTTCGAAATGACCGCCGCCTCCATTCGGATCGGCGGCGATGGCGATTACCGCGTCCCGCGACGGGTCGACGAAGATATACTGCCCGCCCGCGCCGATCGCCGAGTACGCTCCGGGCACCGCGGTGCTCAGCCACCAGAGAAATCCGTAGCCCGCCGAATTTTTCCCCGGATCGCTCCACTTCCGCGTCGACTGCGTCACCCACTTCTCTGAAACGACCTGCGCACCATCCCAGCAGCCGTGATTCAGGAAGAGATAGCCCAGCTTGGCCATCTCGCGCGCACGCAGCTTCAACCCGGCGCCACCGGAATTTACGCCCTGCACATCGGTCGACCAGTCGAGCAGCGGCAGCTGAAAGCCGAGCGGGCCGAACAACATCTCGTTCGCGAAGTCGATCGTCGACTTGTGCGTCGAACGCGTGACGATGGTCGAGAGCAAATGCGCGTTGCCGGAGCTGTAGTTGAACAGCGCGCCGGGCGGCGCCATCAACCGCTGTGACAGGATGGCGACCGGCCAGCTGCGCTGGTAATTCAGAATTTCCGAGCCGCGCCCTTCCACCCAATACAGTCCGGACGTCATCGTGAGCAGATGACGGACCGTCATCATCTTCTTTCTCGCATCGACGCTGTCCGCGCCGAAGTACTCCGGAAAGTAGTCCGACACGTGCTGATCCACGCCATGGATGAACTTCTTGTCGATCGCGATTCCCGTGAGCATCGACACGATGGTCTTCGTCGCCGAGCGCATATCGAAGCGCTCGGTGGAATCCCTGTCGTGGTAGTAGCGCTCGGCCACGATGTAGCCGTGCCGCGTCACGACGACGGCGTACACGTCGGAGGTCGTCTTCCCGAAGAGCGCGAGGGCGGAATCGAGCGACGCCGAGTCCGCTCCCTGCGCCGAGGGCCCGGCTGTGCGCCATCCCGCCGTTGGCCAGTAGTCGCGCGCGATGGGACATTGCTGTGCAGGGGCGGACGTCGCCACGGATGTTGCGAGCACGAGCGACAGCGGCACGACCATGCGATTGCGCATGGAGGAAGCTTGACGCGCGTGAGCGGACCTCGCTACTTCTCACACACATACCAACAGGTGGAGCGGTGCACATGATGGCCGGAGGCAGAGGGAAGCACGCTTTCATGGCGGCGATGGCGTTCGCGGCGGTGGCTTTCGCGGCGGCGGCGTGCGGGCGCGACAAGGCCGCCGCGAAGACGGCGGAGCACGGACCGGTGGTCGACAGCACGGCCCCTGGCCGCACCGCGACGACGACCGGCTTCAAGACGCCGGAGTCGGTGCGTTACGACTCCGCCAACGACGTCTTCTACGTCTCGAACATCAACGGCAGCCCCTTCGCGAAAGACAACAACGGCTTCATCTCGCGGATGAAGCCCGACGGTGCGATCGACTCGCTCGCGCTCATCGCCGGCGGCCGGGGCGGTGTCACGCTCAACGCGCCGAAAGGGCTCGCGCTCATCGGCGATACGCTCTGGGTGGCGGACATCGACGCCGTGCGCGCGTTCAACGTGCACACGGGCGCGACCGTCGCGACCGTGGACCTCACGTCGTACCACGCGCGCTTTCTCAACGACATCTGCGTCGGCGGCGACGGCGCGCTCTACGTCACCGATACGGGGGTTCAGCCGAGCGGCGACGCGATGGCGCACGTGCCGGGCTCCGATCGCATCTTCCGCATCGACGCCGCGCATCGCGCGACGATCGCGCTCGCGTCCGATTCGCTCCATTGGCCCAACGGCATCACCTGGGACAAGTCGGGGAATCGCTTCATCGTCGTCCCCTTCGACAAGGTGCCGCAGATTCTCGCGTGGCGGCCGGGCACACCGCAGCCGGTGACCATCGGCTTCGGCTCGGGGCAGTTCGACGGCGTGGAGATTCTCGCCGACAGGCGCCTCATCGTGACCAGTTGGGCCGACTCGACCGTCTCGATTCGCGATGGCAACGTGCGCTCGGCGATACGCGGGCTTCCATCGCCGGCGGACATCGGCATCGATACCCGTCGAATGCACATCGCCGTGCCGCTGCTCACCAAGGACCGCGTCGAGATCATCACCATCCCTGCCCGCAAGGAAGTTCCGTGACACTTCGCACGATGCGATTCGCGGCATCGCTCGTCGCTCTCCTCTCGGCCGGCTGCGCACGCGATGCGAAGCCAGCCGCGAAGGTCGACACGCTGAGCGACTCGGCGGCGACCGCGACCTCGAAGGAGATCTCGCGCGCACCAGCGGGCACCGCCGTCTCGATGACCGTCACCGGGAAGGAGAAGTTCAGCGGCCCGTTGAACGGCCGCGCGACCTGCACCTACGGCGGAGACGGTGGCTCGCCCACGACGAAGGTGGAAGCGTTCGCGCGCGAAGCGCAGGTCGCGTTCGAGATCGTCAAGCCGGCGATTGGGAAGATCCCGGTGAAGAGCGGCGCGGTTGGGAAGCATCCGGGCCCGCGCATCTCGAATCTCCAGTTCGTATTGCACAGCCAGACGTACGGCGACGGAAGCGGGACCGCGACGATCTCCGATCCGGTCGGACGCGTCGGATCACTCACCGCCGGCCATTTCTCGCGCATCGCCACCGGGAAGCGGCACGGTTCCGATCTCGCGATCACCGTCCGCTGGGAGTGCGAGTAGCCGCTTGACGGACCAGACGTGAGCGTCAAGCGCTGGATCTTCGCGATCGCCTCCTTCGTGGCGGCGATCGGGGTGTCGCTGTACATCGTCATCTCGTCGTGGCCAAAGCAGCACGCGGCCGTTTCGATGGACTTCGGCCCGCACCTCATGCTTCTTGGCATCGCGCTCTCGGAGCTGCTCGCGCGCGGCGCAAAGGTGTGGCTGAGCGCGATCGCGATGCGAATTCCGATGTCGTACCGGCTCGCCGTGCGCGCGAGCGCCGGAGGCGACTTCGGCGCGGCGATCACTCCGAACAAGTCGGGCGCCGAGCCGGCGCGCTATCTCATCATGACGGAGGCGGGGATGCCTCCCGCGCAGATCCTTCTCGTGATCTACGCGGAGCTTTTCCTCGAGACGATCTCACTCGCGTTCGTCGCGATCGGCTTGTTCGTGTTCTTCCGCAACGCGGGCTCGACACTGCTGGGCGTCGCCGCCGCGGTGGGACTCTATGCGTTCTTCGTGCTCGGTACCGGTGCCCTCGGCTGGTTTCTCTCCAGGAAGTACCGCACCACGGGGCGGGCGCCGAAGTGGGCGCGGCGCTTGAATCTGCGCGGCGCGCGCTGGAAGAAGGTGCAGCATGCGCTCGCGACGCTGCGCACCGCGATCGCCGGCATCCGCCACATGCGGCTTGGCATGACGGCGCTCGCGCTGCTCGCATCGGTGCTTCACATCTGCCTGCGCATCGCGATACTCCCCGCCATCGTCTACTCGCTGGGCGAGACGCACGTGCCGCTCGCGCCACTCGTGCTCTGGCCCGTCGCGCTGATGTGGGGGAGTGCGCTCGCGCCGCTGCCGGGCGGCGGAGGAGCGATCGAGGTGGGCTTCAGGGCCGCACTCGGCCACGCGATTCCCGCGCGCATCTTCGGCGCCGCGCTCGTGTGGTGGAGATTCTATACGTTCTACCTGTTCATCCTGCTCGGCGCGCTCGCGGCGGGGAACACGGTGCTGCGTGCGTTGCGCGATGACCAAGAGGACGAGGACGAGGAGGAAGCGGAGGCGGCTACGGCGTAGGGCCGAAGAGCGCCCGCTTCACCCGCTGGAGCTCGGCCTGCGACATCGCGCCGCGCAGTGTGCGAGTACGCCCCGTCGAGTCGGACCAGGTGATGCTGTTGACGGGCGCGGCATCGCGCGCCCTTGCCGTCACCTGATCGCTGAAGCTCGCACCGGTCTCACGACGCACTTCATCGTGCGCAGACGGCCGATCGATGAGGGTCACCGACTCCCCGCGCACCGTATACACCGTGGTCACGGTCGTATCGGCGCCTTCGACATCCGAGTTCCGCGACACGAATTGCGGAGCCTCGTTTAGTTGAGCCACGGTTCCAAGTTTTTCCGTGCGTGCAGCAATGCCCTCGCCGCTAACGATCACCTGGTTGAGCGCGAGCGGCCGTCGCATGCGTGTCGAATCCGGGAGCGCGGCGGGTGCCTGTCCAGCGAGTGCGTTCGCCGCAGAGGAGTCACGTGTCGATGCTTTCATGTTCTCGGTCGACACAGAGCTGCGCGGCGACGCCGGCGCTCGGGTCGAAAGGTCGGACTTCGCGACGGGCGCCGCTGGAGCTGCCTCGGCTACCATCATCGGCGCGCTGTCGGCTTCCTCGCCTCCGGTGTCCTTTCGTCCGGGTGCGACGCGAGCGAGCTCCTTGCTCGAGCCTGTCCGGGCCTTCGCGTCCGCCGCGGCTACGCTCGTCGCTGCTGTCGGCTTTTCCAGGGGCGCGGGGACCGTTGGCGCCACACGAGTCGATGCGTCGACAGATGGCGACGCGAGCGGCGCCTCGGCGCGACTCGCGCTCGACTTATCCTGCAGCGCGACCTTCGCGAGCGGCTCGTCTTTCCCCGGACGAATTGCGATCGCCGTCGCGGTGCTGAGCACCAGCACGGCAGCCGCGGCCACCCACGCGCGAGACCGCATGGCGCGCGGCAGCGTGAATCGCGTGTCGGTACGAGGCGCCGCTTTCCTCGGTGATTGCTCGGTGGAAGGAAGCACCCCACCCGGCACCGCATCCAGGGCGAGCAGAATCCGCGACGACGCCGCGATGAATCCGCGCGCCTCGGCCACCGCGACCGCGCACTGTTCGCATTGCGAAACGTGCGCCTCTGCGGCTTCGCGTTCCGCGCTCGGGAGCTCCCCGTCGAGCCACGCGTGGATCGTTCCCTCGTCAAGATGCTGCATTGCCTTCCCTCCTCTGCTGCTCCTGCTGCAACCGCTCGTACTGTTCCACGAGCCGGCGACGGGCCCGGGAGAGCGTCGTTCCAATGGAACCGACGGACATCCCGAGCGCCGACGCGATCTCCGAATAATCCAGCCCCTCCTCCTTCATCAACAGCGCGAGCCTGTCACGCTCGGCGAGCCCATCCACCGCGGCGCGCGCCATCGCCGCATCCTGCGCGCGCTCGATCGTCGTTTCCTCCGGCTCGACCACGCGCTCCTTTCCCTCTTCATAGAGCATCGTGAGATGTTTCCGCCTGCGCGAATCCTTTCTCGCCTCGTCGCGCACGAGATTGTTCGCAACCGTGAACAACCACGCGCGCTCGTTCGTCATCGTCTCCTGTCGCAGCGCGCGCACGAACGTCTCCTGCGCGACCTCTTCCGCCCAGTCGCGATCGCCGAGCCTGCGCGTCAGATACCGCACGAGCATCTCGTTGTAGGAACGGAAGAGGCGGTCGACGTCGTGCACGCCGTTACCACTGCTCCTTGAGTGAGCGCAGCTCCGCGCCATCGAGCGTGTCGACGCCGTCAGGGCTCACCTCGATCGCAACATGTTTGCCGGCCACCACCACCTTGTCGCCGACCGCGAACGCGGCGCGCAAATCCGGAATCGCATCGAGCACTGCGAAGTATGCGGCGGAGAACGGCTTGACCTTCACCACCTTCGTCCCCTCCTTGAAGCCAACGTCGGTCCATCGATCGTTGCGATGAGCGAAGAGATGATCGCCGCCCCGCTTGACGGCGTCGACGCGATCCTTCGCGTCCGCCATACCGAGTTTCTCATTGGACGACGTCGTGCCTTCGCCGGTGACGACGACCTGACTCAATGCGAGCACCTTGTCCATTTCGCCCACCGATTTGCTATCGCGCTGTGCGGTCGCAGCTCGCGCCGCCTCGAACAGCGCTGCTGGTGCATTCGGCGGCTGCCCCGCGAGGCCGTTTGTGGATAGAGGGGCGCCGTCCGTTCGGCGCGGCGTGTTCATCGCCATCCGCGGCTCCTGCACCAGATATGACGTGAGCTCCGTCGGAATGCCATAGCGTTCGCCCAGCGTGCGCAGTTCGTCGTCGACCTCCGGCGATGCGCCGTTCTGCCGGCGCGCGGCGCTCAACCATCCGATCCGGCGCGTCGCCCACAACCGCGGCACGAACGCGTTGTCGCGATCGCGATCGGGGAAGTCGACGCTCGTCTCCCAGTGCACGGGTCCGCGCGCGCTCCGGCCATCGAAACTCAGGCGCGCGGGACCGCTTCCCGAATAGCGCGTGAGCAACACGAGATCCTGCCCCGCGAAGAGATCGACCGGGCCATCGGGCAGCGCGTGCGCCAGCTGCACGCATCCGCCATCGCCCCTGCACTGGACGGTCACGCGGAGATCGCTCGCGATCGGACTCGTGAGCCGCGACGCGACCAGGCCCACCGCGCGCTCGACATCCTCCTCGGGGCGCACGAACTGCGCGGTGCCGTGCCCCTCGAGCGCAAGCTGCTCGATGAGCTGCGCGTTGACGTCGGCGCCGAGGCCGAAGGTGAAGACGCGCTGCGTCCCGCGCAGTCGTGCGGCGTGGGCGGCGATCGCCGCGGGGTTGCGCTCGCCGACGGTCGGCTCGCCATCGGTCACGAAGAGCACGAGCGACAGCCGCCCCTCGTCCCGATGCGCGCGTCCGTGCGCGTATTCGTCCTCGTCGCCTTCCCGATTGCGTGGCTGCGAGAGCGCGCGGTCGAGCGCGCCGTCGATGTTCGTTCCTCCATTGGCCTGGAGCTGCTCGAGGTACTTGCGCGCCGCGTCGAGATTCGCCGGTGTCGCGCTCACGAAGTCATCGCGAAAGGTTCGCACGTCGCTCGAGAAATCGATCATCCGGAAGCGATCGTTGCTCGTGAGCGTGCCCAGGAGCTGCCGTCCTGCGGCGCGGGCCTGCTCCATCTTGCGCCCGCTCATCGAGCCCGACACGTCGAGCACGAAGGTGATGTCGCGCGGCACGGTGGCGGCACCGCCCGAGGGCGGCGTGAGCGTGATGAGCGCAAAGCCGTCTTCGGAGCCGGGCGCGTTCGCCAGCATCGAGATGGCGGCGCGATCGCTCCTTGGCGTCGGAATCAGAATCGTGACCGCGGCGCCCTCGCCGCCAACGTCGACAGTGCACTCGCTGCCACTCGAGCGCGACTGCAGCTCCTGCGTCGGGGAATAGGCGTTGCAGCGCCCCGATTTCGGATAGCGCAGCGAGAACGACGACTCTCGCGTGTCGTGCGCGCCGGTTGCGACGAAGGTGTGCCCGCTGCCGCGCTGGTAGTCGACGCGGATCGCGTCACCCTCGCGCGGCGCGATCACCTGGAAGCGCAAGAGCACGCGCTTTTCCTCGCCCGGGTTGATCGGGAAGATCCGCGCGCGCAGCAGTCCGTATCCCATCCATTCGACGAGCGCGGGATCGCGCTGGCGTCGGACGATCTCCTCGTACGTCGAGCGCGCGCGCCCGGCGTCCATGATCTCGCCGGAGACGAGCTGCCCGTTGATCGAGAGCTGGAGCTCCTGAAATGCGGCGCCCGCAGGGAGCGGATACATGTAGTCCGCCTCCTGCACGGTGCCGCCATTGTTGCGAAACGTCTCCTCTACCTCGTAGCGGAGCACGTGATCGGCGAGCGTCGCGCGGACGTTGCTCGACGTGCGCTCGAGCGCGACGGCGCGCGGCGCGATGCACTTGTCGAAGCACACGGGCGGCGCGATGGGCGGACGCGGAATGATCCACCCCTGCGCCGCGAGGGCGGCGGGGAAGGCGAGCTGCAGCAGAAACAGGGTTGGGGCGCGCATTGGTGGTCTCCTCTGGGTCGAGAAGGAGACGTCGCCCGCGTGCGGACTTGCACACGCGCCGTTGAGCCCGTGAAAAAGGGGGGTTGACGGGCTGCGGTTCGTTGTATAACCTATAAGTTATGCAACCACATGGTTATGGACAGATGACCCCCGCGCGGCTCGACGCCACCTTCGCCGCCCTCGCCGATCCCACGCGTCGCGCGATTCTCGCGCGGCTCGCGGCGGGTGAGGCTTCGGTGGCCGAGCTCGCGAAGCCATTCGCCATGAGCCAGCCCGCCATCTCGAAACACCTCAAGGTGCTCGAGCGCGCCGGCCTCATCTCGCACACCGCAAGCGCCCAACGACGCCCCCGACGACTCGAAGCCGAGCCGCTCGCCGAGGCGACGCAGTGGCTCGAGCGCTACCGCGAATTC
>DATCPC010000150.1:0-9924 GCA_036564355.1 Gemmatimonadaceae bacterium
CCGTTCGCGACCGGGCTGCTGGTGCTGCTCACCGGGCGCGCCACGCGCGTGCTGCCGTATGTCGAAGGCGACCCCAAGGAATACGAGGCGACGATTCGCTGGGGTGCGGAGACAGACACCGATGACGCCACCGGTACCGTGGCGCGCGAGGCAACCCTCGCGATGCCGACGCGCGAAGCGATCGAGCGTGGCATCGCGGCGCTCACGGGGCGCATCGAACAGCTGCCGCCGAACTATTCCGCGAAGCAGGTGGACGGCCGTCGCGCCCACGCCGCCGCGCGCCGCGGTGCGCCGCTCACGCTCGCATCGGTTCCGGTGCACGTGCACAGCTGGGTCGTGCGCGCGCATCGCGAGCGCGATGGGGAAACCGACGTCACGATCCGCTGCGGCGCCGGAACCTACATCCGCGCGCTCGCACGCGACCTCGGCCGCGCGACAAACGGCGCGGCGCATCTCTCCGCGCTCCGCCGCACGCGCAGCGGCCCCTTCGATGTCGCGGGCGCCACCTCGTTCGCCGATCTCCGCGACCAGCATGCGTCGCTGCGCTCGCCGCGAGAAGCGATCCCGTCGATCGCCGAACAGCGCGTGAACGCCGAGGATGCAGCGAAGCTCGCGCGCGGGATGCGCGTGTGCGCGAGCATCGATGGTGAGCGGGCCGCGCTCCTCGACGATGCCGGTGCGCTGCTCGCGATCGCGGAGCGGAGCGGAGAGGAGTGGCAGCCCCGCGTGGTGCTCGCGCATGAGTGAGAAGTTTCGCACCTGGAATGATTCGGGATTGCCGCCAACCGCGCGCGGAACGGTGCTCACCGTGGGCACCTTCGACGGCGTCCACCGCGGCCACCAGCGCGTGCTCGAATGCATCGCGCGCCGCGGCGACGAGCTCGGCCTGAGCAGCGTGCTCGTCACCTTCGATCCGCATCCGCTCGAGATCGTGCGCAAGGAGGCTGCTCCGGCGCTGCTCACGCTGGCGCCCGAGAAGCTCGAGGTGATCGCCGAGAGCGGCATCAACTACGTCGCGATCGTCCCCTTTACGAAGACGCTGCAGCGCTACGACGCGGCGGCCTTCGTCGATCAGATTCTGCGGCAGCGCTTCCATGTGAGGCATCTCGTGATCGGCCATGATCACGGATTCGGGCGCGGCCGCGCCGGCGATGTCGAGGTGCTGCGACGGCTCGGTGATACGCGCGGGTTCACCGTCGAGGTCGTGCCGGCCGTGGAAGGAATAAATGGCGTCGCGATCTCGTCGACGACGATCCGCCAGGCCATCGTGGCGGGAGAGCTCGAGCGGGCCGCGCGACTACTCGGCCGCGCGTATTCCATTGCCGGTCGGGTGCAGGGCGGCGACCGCCGCGGTCGGCTGCTCGGCTTTCCGACCATCAACCTCGGCGCGCCGTCGCCGAGGAAGCTGCTCCCGCCTCCGGGGGTCTACGCGGTTCGCGCGCAGACACATCTCGGGGCCTTCGGGGGTATGATGAACCTCGGCGCTCGCCCGACGTTCGGCGACGAAACCGTCGCGATCGAGGTCCATCTGTTCGATGCCGATGGTGATTTCTACGACCGCGCCGTGCGGATCGACATCTTCGCGCGGCTGCGGGACACCCGCAAATTCGACGGCGTCGAGCCCCTCGTGGCGCAGCTCCGCGAGGATGAACTGCAGGCACGCCGCGCGTTGACTCAACCGTTGTCCAGCCATAACGTTAAGAGCTGAGCAATATCCTTAATTCCGCCTTTTTGCAACATGAATAACAATATCCGTAATCGCCTGCTCGTCATCCTCGTTCTCGTGGTCGCGTCCGTCTGGGCACTCTGGCCCCGGACCGTCACCGTTCGCGAGCGAAACCCCAGGACCGGTCTCTTTCACGACACGACGATCAAGAGCGTGCCGCTCAAGAAGGGACTCGATCTGCAGGGCGGGATGTATCTCGCGCTCGAGGTGGACGACTCCAAGGGAGTGGTCGCGAACAAGGCGGAGGCGATCGATCGCGCGCTGAAGGTCGTGCGCAATCGCATCGATGAGTTCGGCGTGTCGGAGCCGGTGGTGCAGAAGGTCGGCACCGATCGCATCGTCGTAGAGCTCCCCGGTGTCGATGACCGGGCGCGCGCCGAGGGGCTCGTGCAGAGCTCCGCCTTCCTCCAGTTCCAGATCACCGACAAGACGCAGGCATTCGACAAGGCGCTGGGGCGGCTCGACGCGGCGGTGAAGCAGAGTGGTGGCGCGACGCTCGCGGCGGCCAAGGATACCGGCAAGACGGCGTCGCCGCTCAATCTCTTCTCCGCCGCGGACAGCGGAAAGGCGAAGAGCGATAGCACCCAGAAGGACACGACGGTTGCCACCGTTACGGGCGGCCCATTTTCGAAGCTGATTCAGCCCGGCCAGATACCGGGTGAGTATCTCGTCGCCAAGTCGGATGTCGCGACGTTGCAGAGCTATCTCGATCGCAAGGAAGTTCAGGCGGCGTTGCCCCCGGGCAAATCGCTCCACTGGGGAAGTGAGGATCTGAGCGCGGGAAATACGGTGTATGCCACACTGTATCTCGTGGACTCGCGCCCGATCATCACCGGCGAGTATCTCACCGACGCAAAGCCCGGCAACGATCCCACCGAAGGCCAGTTCGTCTCGTTCACACTGAACAACGAAGGCGGACGTCGCTTTCGCTCGGAGACCGGAAAGCACATCGGCGACTACATGGCGATCGTGCTCGACGATCGCGTGATGGGAAAGCCGCCGGTCATCCAGAGCGCGATCGGCACGCGCGGGCAGATCACGATGCGCGGCGCGGAGTTGCAGAAGACGCAGGATCTCGCGCTCGTGCTGCGCGCCGGCGCGCTTCCGGTGCCGCTCAAGATCGTGGAGTCGCGCTCGATCGGCTCCTCGCTCGGCGCGGACTCGATTCGCGACGGCATCCATGCCGGTATCGCCGGCGTGACCCTCGTCGTGCTGATCATGCTCCTGTACTATCGCTTCTCCGGCATGCTCGCCGTCATCGCGCTCCTGCTCTATCTGCTCTTCACGCTCGCGCTCCTGGCGGGACTCGATGCGACGGTCACGCTCCCGGGACTCGCGGGGCTCGTGCTCTCCGTCGGCATCGCGCTCGACGCGAACGTGCTGATCTTCGAACGAATACGAGAGGAGATGGTGCACGGGAAAACCGTGCGCGCCGCCATCGATGAGGGATTCAAGCACGCGATGAGTGCGATCATCGACTCGAACGTCTCCACCGTGCTCACCGCGCTCGTTCTGTTCGAGGTCGGCACGGGTCCGGTGAAGGGATTCGCGGTGACCCTGATGGCGGGCATTGCGGCATCGATGGTGAGCTCGATCTTCGTCGTTCGGACCTTCTTCCTCCTGTGGCTCAACCGCACCCGCGGCGCCCAGACGCTGAGCATCTGATGCTGCGTATTCTGCACGACACCAAGATCGATTTCATCCGGCTGTGGAAGATCACCACGGTCGTGACGCTGCTCTTCATTCTGCCGGGGCTGTTGTGGATCGCCGTGAGCGGATACAAGTACAGCATCGAGTTCACCGGCGGCACGCTCATGCAGGTGCGATTCGCGAAGGCACCGAACATTGCCGACGTGCGCTCGACGCTGGATGACGCCGGGATCAAGGGCGCGGAGATCACGCAGTTCGGCAGCGATGTCGACTACCTGATCCGGGCTCAGGATCCGCGCGCGGTCGCGCAGCAGACGCGCGGCGCGGAATCGATCGCCACGGAGATTCAGGCGGCGCTCACCAAGCGATTCGGCCCATCTGCCTTCACGGTGCAGCGCACCGAGGCGGTCGGTCCGAAGGTCGGCGGTGAGCTGCGGCAGAAGGCGATCTACGCCATTCTGATCTCGTTCCTCGCGACGCTCCTCTATCTCGCGTGGCGCTTCGAGTGGCGATTTGGCGTTGCCGCCGTGGTTGCGACCGCGCACGACATTCTCGCGACGCTCGCCTTCATCAAGTACGCGAACCTCGAGATCTCGCTCGTCGTCGTCGGCGGCATCCTCACGATGATCGGCTATTCGCTCAACGACACGATCATCATCTTCGACCGCGTGCGCGAGAATCTGCGGCGCCGGCAGAAGGTCTCGCTGTACGACACGCTCAACCGCTCGGTGAACGAGACGCTGCCTCGCTCCGTCCTCACGCACGCGACCGTGTTCGCGACGCTGCTCGCGCTCGCGTTCGTCGGCGGCGAGGTGCTGCGGCCGTTCGCGCTCGTCATGCTGTTCGGCGTGGTGACAGGTACGTTCAGCTCGATCTACGTTGCGCCGCCGCTCCTGCTCTGGATCGAATCCAAGTGGCCGCGCACGGCAACCGAGGGCGGCGCCGGTTCGCGCGCGCGGGCGCCTCGCGGGGCGCCCGTCACGATGAGCCGATAGCAACGCCATCGGCGCGCGTCGCCGGCGCCGATGCGATTCATCGACAGTCATTCCCATCTCGCGGATGCGGTCTTTGATGAGGATCGTGACGGCGTGATCGAACGGGCGGCGGCCGCTGGTGCGGTCGCCGTCGTCTGCATCGGTGCCTCGCTCGCCGACGCCGCGCGCGCGCGGGAGCTCGCGGCGCACTACCCGCTGCTGCGCTGGACCGCGGGCATCCACCCGCAGGAGTCCGCCACCTTCAACGCGGACACCGATATCCCCGCGCTGGAAGCGCTCCTCGATGCCGGCGCCGTCGGAATCGGCGAGTGCGGGCTCGACTACCACTACGACAACGTGCGGCGCGCTCGCCAGCACGGCGCCTTCGATGCGCAGCTCGCGCTTGCGGCGGAGCGCTCGCTACCGGTGATCGTACACACGCGCGATGCCGAAGCCGACACCGCGATCATGATCGACCGCGCGGCCCGCGACGGCGTGACCGGCGTCCTTCACTGTTATACGGGCTCCATGGCGCTCGCCGAGCGCGCGCTCGGGTATGGATGGTACGTGTCGTTCAGCGGCATCATCACGTTCAAGACGTGGACGGATATGGAGCTCCTCCGACGCATCCCCGACGACCGGCTACTCGTGGAGAGCGATGCACCCTATCTCGCCCCCGTTCCGCGGCGCGGCAAGCGCAACGAGCCCGCGTGGGTAGTGCACACGATCGAGCGCCTGGCCGACGCGCGCGACGTTGCGCCCGATTCTCTCGCCGATCGATGTCGCGAGAATGCGGAGCGGCTGTTCGGCTTCACGACGCACCCGCGGAACACCTAGCTCCGTTATCTTGGGATAGCTATCATCAGCCGTGAATTCTCCCGTCGCGCCGTGGAGGCAAGTGTGGCCACTGTTCCGTCCGATATCGAGATCGCGCAACACGCCAAGCTGCGCCCCATCGTGGATGTCGCAGCCGATCTCGGACTCAGGGCGGGCGAGTTGGATCTCTACGGCAAGTACAAAGCAAAGATAGATCTCGAGGTCTCCCAGCGTCCCACGAAAGGACGTCTTGTTCTCGTCACGGGCGTCAATCCAACCGCCGCCGGCGAGGGAAAGAGCACGACGTTGGTAGGTGTCACGCAGGCGATGCGCAGACTGGGCAAGAATGCCGTGCTCTGCATGCGCGAGCCGAGCATGGGCCCGGTGTTCGGCGTGAAAGGAGGTGCGGCGGGCGGCGGCTACGCGCAGGTCGTCCCGATGGAGGACATCAACCTCCACTTCACCGGCGACTTTCACGCGATCGCCGCGGCCCACAATCTCCTGTCGGCGATGTTCGACAATCACCTCACGCAGGGGAACTCACTCAACGCCGATCCGCGCCGCATCACCTGGCCTCGCACCATCGACATGAACGACCGCTCGCTTCGCGATGCGGTGATCGGTCTCGGTGGTGTCGCGAACGGCGTCGTGCGCGAAGAACGATGGGTGATCATCCCCGCGAGCGAGGTGATGGCGATCGTGGCGCTCGCGTCGAGCCGCGAGGATCTCGAGAGCCGCCTCGCGCGCATCGTCGTCGGTGCGACCGCGGGCGCGAAGCGAGAACCCATTCGTGCGAGCGACCTCAAGGCCGTCGGCGCGATGAGCCTGCTGCTCAAGGACGCGATTCGTCCGAACCTCGTACAGACGCTCGAAGGTGGACCGGCGATCGTGCATGCGGGTCCGTTCGCCAATATCGCGCACGGATGCAACAGCGTCATCGCGACGAAAACCGGCCTCGCGCTTGCCGACATCGTGCTCACCGAGTCCGGCTTCGGCTCGGACCTCGGGGGCGAGAAGTTCTTCGATATCAAGTGTCGGTCCGCGGGCTTGAATCCCGAGGTCGCCGTTCTCGTCGCGACCGTCCGCGCGCTCAAGGTCAACGGCGGCGCCAACAAGAAGAGCCTCGCCACCGAGGATCTCGGCGCGCTCGAAAAGGGACTGCCGAATCTCGCGTTGCACATCGAGAACGTCGCGCAGTTCGGCGTGCCCGTGATCGTCGCGATCAACCGGTTCACGACGGACAGCGATGCCGAGCTCGCGATGGTGGCGGATTACGCGCGCAAGCACAAAGTACGCGTGGCGTTGAACGAGGTGTGGGAGAAGGGCGGTGAGGGCGGGGAAGAGCTCGCGCGCGAGGTCCTCGATGCGCTCGAGAAGGACAAGTCCGCGTTCAAGCCACTCTACGACGTCAGGCAGCCGATCAAGACGAAGATCGACACGATCGTGCGCAAGGTTTACGGCGGCGATGGCGCCGACTACACCGCGAAGGCGGATCGCGCGATCGAGTATCTCGAGTCCATCGGACTCGGCGAAACGCCGGTGTGTATGGCGAAAACGCAGTACTCGGTCACCGACGACGCGACGAAATTGGGACGCCCTACGGGCTTTCGAATCAACGTCAACGAGGTGTATGCGGCCGCCGGCGCGGGCTTTGTCGTCGCGCAGGCGGGAGACATCATGACGATGCCCGGATTGCCGAAGGAGCCTTCCGCCGAGAAGATGAGTATCACGAAGGACGGCACGATTACCGGACTGTTTTAGCTCTGCGGGCCGGCAGCGCGTTGTTTTCTACCGCAAGGGGGACGTGTGGCGCACCACCGTATCGAAACTGCGACAGCTCCTGCCGCGATCGGCCCATACTCTCAGGGAGTCGTGGCGGGCGGATTTCTCTTCACTGCCGGACAGATCGCGCTCGATCCGGCATCCGGCAAGATGGTTGAGGGTGGAATAGTGGAGCAGACCACTCGCGTGCTCGCGAATCTCCGCGAAGTACTGGCCAAGGCCGGAGCGACATGGACGGACGTCGTCCGAAGCACCGTCTATCTCGTCGATCTCGCTGAGTTTCCCGTGGTGAATGAGATCTACGGGAAGCACTTGGGGAGTGCGCGCCCCGCTCGCTCCACCGTCCAGGTTGCGGCATTGCCGAGGGGCGGACTGATCGAGATCGATCTCATCGCCCAGATCCCCGCATGACCTATTCGACGAACGGGAGCGGCGGCCGTGAGTAGGGCGCTCGGACTGAGCGCCGCGATCGCATGCGTGCTGTCGCTCGCCGCCGCAAGCGCGCGCGCGCAGGTTGCGGACAGCGCGCGCGTCGGCATCTCGCCGCAAACCGACAGTGCGCGCACGGTTGCAGCCCCACGCGTAGGCGCCGTTGCCGATTCGCTCATCGACCGGCGCGATTCGATGCTCCTCGCAGGGCCGCCGATTCGCCCGAAGACTGCGCTGCTGCGATCGCTTCTCATTCCCGGATGGGGGCAGGCGTCGCTCGACCGTGGCACCGCCGGCGCGACCTACTTCGCGCTCGAGGCGGGCTCGATCGCGATGTTGATCTTCGCAAAGCACGAGCTGGCCACCGCACAGCGCGCCGCGCTCGACAGCACCTTCGTCAACGACTCGACCCTTGGCCCGCCACCCAACCTGGGAGCCCGCGTTCGCGTGCGCAGACTCCAGGTGCAGGACTGGGCCGCCCTGATCTTCTTCACTCATCTCTTTTCCGCGGCGGATGCGTTCGTCTCGGCGCACCTGTGGGACGTGCGTGTGCAGGTCCAAGGCGGGCAGGCGATGCGCGCCGCGGGCATCTCCGCGACGATTCCATTTTGAGCGGGAGCAGCGCCCCGGTCGGCGTCTTCGATTCGGGGATCGGCGGGCTCACCGTCGTGCGCGAGATCGAGCGACAGCTCCCGCACGAGCGCATCATCTACTTCGGCGACACGGCGCGCGTACCGTACGGGCCGAAAAGCCCGGAGACTGTGCAGCGCTACAGCCGCGAGATCGCGGACTGGCTCGTGGGCGAAGGCGTGAAGGCGATCGTCGTCGCGTGCAACACGGCCACGGCGCACGCCCTGCCCATGCTCCGCGATTATGTCACGATACCGGTCATCGGCGTCGTCGAGCCGGGTGCGCGGGCGGCGATGCGGGTGACGCGATCGCGCGTCATCGGAGTGATCGGCACGGCGGGAACAATCGCCTCGGGCGCGTACGAGCGCGCTATCCACGCGATCGAGCCGAGCGCCCGCGTCGTCGCGCGCGCATGCCCGCTCTTCGTTTCGCTGGTCGAGGAAGGATGGACAGATCGCGAAGCGACGCGCCTCATCGCGCGCGAATACCTCGAGCCGCTGGCCGCGGCGCACGTGGACACGATCGTGCTCGGATGCACGCACTATCCGTTGCTCGTGCCGATGCTCGCGGAGGTCGCCCGCACCGGCGTGCGGCTCATCGACAGCGCGGCGGAAACAGCGGCCGAAACTCGCCGCACGTTGATCGACCGCGATCTCGTCGGCCCGAACGTCACAGGAATGCCCGCGCACCGCTTCGTCGCCTCCGACGATCCCGCTCACTTTCTACGCGTGGGCCAGCGCTTCCTCGGCTCGGCGATCGATCGCGTCGAGAAGGTCACCCTCGGATGATCCGGTCCACGCGCGCAGCTCGATCCGCTCGGGGCGCATGACGAGATACGCGGGGCGGTCTACCCACGCGCCCGGATTCGCGTACACGCCGCCGGAAGGCACGCGCTCGAGCGTGGCGACGTGCGAATGACCGAACACGGCGAGCTCCGTGTCGCGATGCGCGGCGAGATACTCGTGCGCCACGGCGCGAAGTCCGCTCCCGCCATCCGTTGCGCGGCGCGCGCGGCTGTGACTGGATGTGCCGCTCGCGATGCGCGTCGCGAGGTCCGGATGCAGCGCGCCGAACGCTCGAATCGCGAGGGGATGGCGCATCACGCGCCTGAACGCGCGATACCGCCGATCCTCGTGCGGGCGCAACCCGTCGCCGTGCGCGACGTGCGCGCGCCATCCGCCGAGCTCTCCGTTCCATTCGCCGTGTACGAGCTGCGCGCCGATCTCGTGCGTGAGCACCTCGCCGCCCCACGCATCGTGGTTTCCGGCGACCATGAGCACCGGTTTCCCGGTGTCCGCCAGCGCGGCGAGTGCGCCCAACACGCGAACGTGTCCTCGTGGCATCACGGTTCGCCACTCGTACCAGAAATCGAACAGGTCGCCGTTGATCACGACGGAGCCCGCGCTGCCGCGCGCGAAATCCAGAAACGCGGCGATGTCCCGCTCACGCTCCGAAGGCGCAGCGCCAAGATGCGCGTCGGACATCAGCAGACATGGCGCGGGAAGCATGCGCACATTCTAGTCGCCGTCGGCGTGCATTACAAACCGATCGCGCTCGTCGGGCAACGACGATGATCCCCGAATCCGTGACGGAGCTTCGCGTGCGCTACGCGGAAACCGACCAGATGGGGGTCGTCTACCATGCCAACTACCTCATCTGGTGCGAGATCGCGCGCACCGATCTCATTCGCGCGCTCGGCGCCAGCTATCGCGAGCTCGAGGAACGAGGCGTCCGCCTCGCCGTCTCCGAGGCATCCGTGCGGTACATTGCAGCAGCACGCTATGACGACCGCATTCGCGTAGAGACGCGGCTCAGCCGCGTCACCTCCCGTACCATGATCTTCGACTACATCATACTGAATGCCGACAGCTCGCAGCGCCTCGCCACTGCCAGCACGACGCTCATCTCGCTCGATCC
>DATCPC010000164.1:0-20275 GCA_036564355.1 Gemmatimonadaceae bacterium
GAGAACGAGCGGAAGAATGGCGGAAATCATGGATCCTCCTGTAGCATTCCAAGTCCGGGGCCCGCTGCCGGAGCGGAAAGCCCGACTCACTGCGATATTACTTAGGCGATCTTTGTGCCGCGTTCCAAGTCGTTGTATTTCAAACGCTTCACTTCCGGATACCGTTGCAAATGTCACCCTTCGCGGACAATCGGTGTACGCCCCGTGGGACAGCCTTCTGACGACTTCGACACCCACCGCTAACGCGCTGCAAGCGCTCGCTCCCATGGCGGACGACTTGCACCCTCCCTGCCCATGACCGCTTCGCGAATCTTTCTCCTTTCACCGGCCTTCTGCGGTGGCGAGCGAGCGAAGCTCCTCTTCAATCCGAACGCCGACTTTCCACTCGCTGTTCGCCTTCGAAGCGGGGGCGTGCCCATCGGCGAGCTGTTCGCCTTCCTGAGCGGTCTCTACTTCCGCGGAAAGCTGGCCTACGCTCGAGCGTTCGACCGACCGCCGCACGGCGCACCCGGGCTCCTCGTGATCACGCCCACCCGCGGCCTGGTCGACCCTGATACGCTACTAACGCTCGACGACATGCGCGAGTTCGCCGAAGTGAACATTGCATCGCAGTCGGATCGATTCATCGAGCCGCTCGCGCGCGACGCGCAATCCCTCGCCAAGGCGTCGCGTGCCGCTCCCGCCATACTGCTCGGCAGCATCGCGACTGACAAGTACGTCGGCACGCTCTCGGCTGCTTTCGGCGACCGGCTTCGCTTTCCGGTGGAGTTTGTCGGACGCGGTGACATGAGCCGCGGTGGTCTGCTCCTGCGCAGCGTGCGGGAGTGCGCGGAGCTCACGTACATCCCGGTATCGGGCGCCACGCGTCGCGGCGCGCGCCCGCCCAAGCTCGTGCCGTTGCGCTAATGGCGGCGGCGACCAGGTCGCGCGCGCGCGCGGCGCCGGTGCGCATTCCGATCGGCGTGCGAGATGCCGTCGTGCAGGCGAACGGCCACGCGGTGTCGCTCACGAATCTCGAGAAACCGTTCTGGCCCAGACTCGGGATCACGAAGGGCGACCTGGTCCGCTACTACGCGTCCGTTGCTCCCGCGCTGCTCCCGCATCTCCACGATCGCGCGATGGTGATGAAGCGATATCCCAACGGCGCGACGGGGAAATGCTTCTTCATGAAGCGCGCGCCGTCGCCGCGTCCCGACTGGATCGAGACATGCGCGATCGAGCATGGATCGGGAAGCATCATCGACTTTCCGATGGTGCAGGATCTCGCGTCGCTGCTCTGGGTCGTCAACCTCGGCTGCATCGATCTCAATCAGTGGTACGCGCGCTGCGACAACGTGAATCGCCCCGACTATCTGCACTTCGATCTCGATCCGGTCGTCGGCGCGTCGTTCGCGCGCGTGCGCGAGACCGCGCTGCTCGTGCGCGAGGCACTCGAGGCGCTCGGAATGACGGTGCTCGCGAAGACGACGGGCTCGAGCGGCATCCATCTCTACGTGCCGATCGTGCGCGGCCCGCTCCAGAAGCAGGTGTGGACGTTCGCGAAGGAGCTCGCGCGCGTGATGGAGGCGCGCGCGCCAAAGCTCATCACGGCGGAGTACCGCATCGCGCATCGTCCGCGCGGGCGCGTGCTCGTCGATTACAACCAGAACGCGTGGGGGCGCACGCTCGCTTCCGTCTATTCACCGCGGCCGACCGCGAAGGCGGCCGTGTCGACGCCCGTCACGTGGGCCGAAGTGGAGAAGGGGATCGAGATCGAAGACTTCCGCATCGACAACGTTCCCGCGCGCGTGAAGAAGCTCGGCGATCTCTGGAAGCCGCTGCTCGCGGCGCGCGGGCGCTTCAGGTTGGAGCGCGTGCTGTGACTCTTCCGATCTCGCGCAGCTACGCGCCGATGGAGGCGCTGCAGGTGAGTGAGCTGCCGCTCGGCCCCGAGTGGCAGTACGAGCCGAAGTGGGATGGCTTTCGCTGCATCGCCTTTCGTGACGGCGACAAGGTCGACCTGATGTCGAAGAGCGGGAAACCGCTCGGGCGATACTTCCCGGACATCGTCGCGGCGGTAAAGGCGATCGATGCACGGCGCTTCGTGCTCGACGGCGAGATCGTGATTCCCGTGGGCAAGCAGCTGTCGTTCGACGAGCTGCTGCTGCGCATCCATCCGGCGGCGAGCCGGGTGAAGGCGCTCGCGGCGAAGCATCCGGCGATGCTCATCGTGTTCGATCTGCTCGTGAACGATCACGGTGCGTCGCTCGTGAAGGCGCCCCTGGCCGAGCGTCGCGTGGCGCTCGAGGAGTTCGCGAGGAGCCATCTCGCCGGCGCGGGCGCCCTTCGACTTTCCCCGGCGACGACGGCCGAGCGGACGGTGAAGCGCTGGTACGCGTCGGTGGGATCGGCGCTCGACGGCGTGATCGCGAAGCGCCGCGATCTCCCGTACCAGAGTGGCGATCGCACGGGAATGCAGAAGCTCAAGCAGAAGCGCACCGCGGACTGCGTGGTCGGCGGCTTTCGCTACGCGTCGAAGGGGTCATCCATGGGGTCGCTGCTGCTCGGACTCTATGATGACGAGGGGCTGCTCGATCACGTCGGCTTCTGCTCGGCGTTCTCGGCCGAGGAGCGCGCGAGGCTGACACCGAAGCTCGAGGCGCTGGTGAAGTCGCCGGGGTTCACGGGGCAGGCGCCGGGCGGGCCGAGCAGGTGGAGCACCGCGCGCACGGGCGAGTGGGAGCCGCTGACACCGAAGCTCGTGGTGGAAGTCGAATACGATCATTTCACGGGCGGCCGATTCCGGCACGGCACCGGGTTCTTGCGGTGGCGGCCAGACAAGGCCCCCAGACGGTGCACCATAAAGCAGGTCGAGCGCGAGGCCGCGTCGTCGCTTCTGCTCCTGGGCGCCGCGACCCGCTCGGCGACGCGGTCGAAGACGCGATCGACGATTGCGAGAAAGAAAAAAAAGAGCGCGTAAAAAAAACCATAGCGGGCCGAACGGTATATGTCTTGCCTTTGCGTGGGGCATCACGATCCGAGGGTCTTATGAAGCGAGAATTCGTCTTGATGATGATTTGCGCCGCCGCCGCCGGATGCGCCGTGTCGACGCAGCAGGAAGTGCAGATGGGACAGCAATATTCGTCGCAGCTCAATACGTCCTTGCCCGTCGTCGGCGACCCGGCGATTGATGGGTACATCAACCAGCTCGGCGATTCGATCGCAAAGCTCACGGGCCGAGGCGACCTCGACTGGCACTTCTTCGTCGTGAACACCGACGTCGTGAACGCCTTCGCGCTGCCGGGCGGATACATCTATGTGAATCGCGGCGTCATTGAGCGCGCGGACAAGATGGACGAGCTCGCGGGGGTGGTGGGACACGAGATCGGACACGTCGTGAGGCGGCACTCGGTGAAGCAGATGCAGACGCAGCAGGGTGCGAACATCGGCATCGCGCTCACCTGCGTGCTGACCAACGTGTGCGACAGCGGCGCCTCGCAGGCGGCGATCCAGGTGGGCGGCGCGGCCGTGTTCGCGAAGTTCAGCCGGCAGGACGAGAAGGAGGCGGACGAGGAGGGATTCAAGAACGTGATTCGCGCCGGGATCAGCCCGCGCGGGCTCGTCTCGTTCTTCCAGAAGCTGATGGCGGCTGACAAGGGCGGCGGCTCACCCGTGGACGCGTGGTTCAGCGATCACCCGCTCACACAGGATCGCATCGCGGACATTCAGAAGCTGATCGACGCGAAGGACCCGGCGCTCCTGCGAACGCTCACGGAGGATTCCAGGTCCTTTCACGATTTCAAGGATCGAGTGCACGCGCTGCCGCCTGGCCCGAAGCCGAAGCCGGCGACGCCGTAGCCGTTAGCGCGCGGGGATCGCGGTGTAGACGACGCGCATGGCGCAGCTGTCGGCGGCGGTGCGCGCGCGGTAGCGAAGCGTGAGCGCGGAGGGATGGTTCCCCGCCTGCTCGACCGGCGAGGCGACGGCCGGCACGTTCGTGAGATTCTGCCAATTCGCGCCGCCGTCGTTCGTCCACTGCACGAGCGTGCGGCTCGCGCTGTCGTCGGACGGAACCGCTCGCGCGACGCACGGGGTGATCTCGGCGACCGTGATCACGTGGGACAGATCTGCCTCGGAAGAGATGATCGAAGGCGCATCGGCCTCCGTCCATCCATCGCTCCCCGACGCCGCGGGAAAGCGAACGTTCGCGATCACCGGCTCGGTCGTCGCGAACAGTCCCCAGCGAACGTGCGTGCGCACGACGGGTCCATCGGAGGCGCTCGCGATCGTCGCCGAAGATTCGGCGGAGGAGAGGACTGCGAGGGCGGCGATGGCCGCGACGGTGTACGACAGGAAGGGCGGCACGTTTCGTTGCGGCGCGGCGTGGGAGGAACGAGCGCTAGCCTCAAGAGACGCCGGACAGATGAAAAGGAAACCGTGCCTGCGCGGATGTGCGCACGAAGGCATCAATCGTATGGCACTCGTGTGTCTTCATAGGGTAGCAATCGTCGATGGCGCGGGGTGTGCAATGTCTTGTAGCACCAATTCGAGGATGATCAATGCGGCGTAGCGGCGTAACGAATTGTGGTAGATCACTGATGCATGGCGCGATGGCGGCGGGCGCGCTGGCGCTGGTCGTCGCAACATCGTCGTGCGCGATGATGCACGGTGCGCGCGCTGGCCGGCCCGGACTTCAGGTGGTCGTCGGCAACGACGTGCGCCCCGCCCGCGATGTCGTCGTCTTCCTCGAGCGGCCGAACGGCGTGCGGCTGCGCCTCGGATCCGTGCAGTCGGACTCCACCCGCACGCTCACCTATTCGTCGCACCTCGACCAGGGCGAGTATCAGCTCATAGCGCTGGACGATGCCGGGGTGACCGTAGTTGCGCAGCGAGTGTCGCTATCCTCGAATGAGCAGCGGGTGTTTTGGCAGCCGGGTGCGCGAAACGCGACCACGAGCAGTCTTCGCTAGAAAAATTGGGCTTGTCGAGCCCTTTTTTGTCCCCTTGAACTTCGGTGTTTGTTCGGGTATGCTTGGCCTTCATCCGGCCGGAGTTTCCCCATGATGCGCACCCCGAATCTCGAAGCGAAGCTCGAGCTTCTCATGTCTCTCGCGGGTGACGACAAGGAGGGACTCCCAACGAGGCGGCTCCCGCCGAGGCTGCGTCACGCGAACGATGTGGGGGCACTGCGACCGCTCAACCTCCGGCCCGTGCGCATCGGCAGCAGCGGTCCGCGCGCGACGCTCATGCGCATTCTCATGACGAACGCCTGCAGCTTCAATTGCCACTACTGCCCGATGCGCCGCGATCGCGACATGCCGCGCACGCTGCTCAAGCCCGCGGAGCTCGTGCGGATTTTTCTCGCCGCCGTGGAGCGGGAATGGTGCACCGGGCTTTTCCTCACCACGGGTATCCCGGGTCGCCCGGTGAAGGTGATGGACGATCTCATCGAGGTATTGACGCTGTTGCGCGAGAAACATCGATTCGCGGGCTACATCCATGTGAAGATGGTTCCGGGCGCAGAGACGGCGCAGATCGAACGGCTCACCGCGCTCGCGACGCGCGTGTCCCTCAACCTCGAGGCCCCATGCGGCGACACGCTGGTGCGCATCGCGCCGGAGAAGAATCTGAAAACCGCGCTGGTGCAGCTCGAGCGCGTGCGCGCGCAGGTGAACGAGCGCCGGAACGAGGAGCGCGAGGGACGTCCGCGCGACGGGCTGCATCCGGGCGGCACCGCCGGGATGACGATGCAGTTCGTCGTCGGGGCGACGCCCGACACCGATCGGACCATCCTCGGCAAGGTCACCGAGCTCTATTCGGAGCGCGGCATTCATCACACGCACTTCGCGGCCTTCCGGCCAATCCGCAACACGCCGCTCGAGAACATGCGCGCGACACCGGCGGTGCGCGAACACCGGCTCTATCAAACCGACTATCTGCTTCGCGACTACGGCTTCGCGGCAGACGAGGTCGTGTACGATGAAAACGGAAATCTGCCGCTCGCGAACGATCCGAAAACCGCATGGGCGCTCGCGCATCCGGAGCATTTTCCACTGGAGGCGCGCACTGCATCGCGCGGACAGCTGATGCGCGTGCCGGGTATCGGGCCGGCCAGCGCGCGCCGCATCGTGACGGAGCGGATGACGACGCAGCTACGCGGACTCGCGGATCTGCGCGCCATGGGTGTCGTCACGACGCGCGCCGCCGGCTTCCTCACTCTTGGGGGGCGGCGGCTGCAAAACGTGCGTTGGTCCGCGCAGCTGGGGTTCTGGTCGCCGGATGAGGAGGCTGGTTCGTATCACATCCAGTACGACGTGAGTCCAGGCACCTTCCGCTAAGAAAATCGCGGCGAGCATCGGTTGCGCGGAGAGCGCGCTCGCGATAGCCTCGCGGGATGCCTATCACTCGTCACTTTTCGCGCCTCCTCGCGGCAGCGTGGGTCGCGCTGGCGATCTCGTCGCTGCCCGCCGCTTCGCTGCGCGCGCAAGCGGACACATCGCGCCTCACACTCGACCGCATCTTCACCAGCTCCGATCTTGCTGATCGCGACGTGTCATCCATTCGATGGACGGTGGACGGCAGGGCATACACTTCACTCGAGCCCGCGAAGGGCGCGCACGGCGGGCGCGATTTGGTGCGCCACGATGCGGCGAGCGGGAAGAGCGAGATCGTCGTTGCAGCCGAGCGGCTCGTGGCGACGGGTGCCACCGCGCCCATGGAGATCAATGATTATCAGTCGTCTGCGGACGGCAGGCGCTTCCTGATCTTCACCAACTCGAAGCGCGTGTGGAGAGAGAACACGAGGGGCGACTACTGGGTGATCGACGCGGGCACAGGCGCAGCGCGCAAGCTCGGTGGCGCGGCGGCGACCCCGTCGTCGCTCATGTTCGCGAAATTCTCTCCGGACGGCGGGCGGGTGGCGTACGTCCGTGCGAACAATCTCTACGTGGAGGACGTCGCCAGCGGCTCGATCACGCCGCTGACGAGTGATGGATCGCGCACCGTCATCAACGGCACGTTCGACTGGGTGTACGAGGAAGAGCTCAATCTGCGCGACGGTTTTCGCTGGAGCCCCGACGGAAAGCGCATCGCGTACTGGCAGCTCGACGACTCCGGCGTGCGCGACTTTCTGCTCATCGACGACACGGACTCGACGTACTCGTTCACGATCCCCGTGCAGTATCCGAAGGCGGGCACGACCAACTCGTCCGCGCGCGTCGGGGTGGTGGACGCGTCCGGTGGCGCGACCCGTTGGATTGCGGTGCCCGGCGAGGTGTGCGATTTCTACATCGCGCGCCTCGCCTGGGCCGCGAGCTCCGATGAGGTCGTGCTGGAGCAGCTCGATCGCCGCCAGCACACGCTGCGGGTGATGCTCGGCGATGCGCGCACGGGCGCCGTGCGCGACGTGCTCACGGAGAGGGACAGCACGTGGGTGGATGTGGTCAACGACGTGCGCTGGCTCGACGCCGGCCGCCGCTTCACTTGGGTGAGCGAGCGCGATGGGTGGCGGCGGCTGTACAGCGTCTCGCGCGATGGCTCATCGATTCGCCCGCTCACCAATGGCGCGTTCGATCTGCAAAACCCCGAGGCGGCCTTCGGCGCGCCGTTCGTGGTGGGCGTCGACAGCGCGGCGGGATGGATCTACTTCACGGCCTCGCCGAACGCGCCGACGCAGCTGTATCTCTATCGGTCGCGTCTGAGCGGAAAGGGGAATGCCGAGCGCGTCACGCCCGCGAATCAGCCGGGGACGCACCTCTACCAGGTTGCACCCGGAGGGCGCTTCGCGCTGCACACGTACTCGACGTTCACGACGCCGCCGGTGTACGAGATCGTGCGACTGCCGAGTCACGAGGTGGTGCGGACGCTCGAGGACAATGCGAAGCTGCGTGGCCGTCTCGCGTCGCTCGCGCGCGGCAATGTGCAGTTCGTGCGAGTGCCCGCGCGCGACGGCACTCCGCTCGATGCGTGGGTGATGACGCCCCCGGGATTCGATCCGGCGAAGCGCTATCCGATACTGTTTTACGTGTACGGTGAGCCGGCGGGGCAGACGGTGGTCGATGAGTGGCACGGCGGCGACTACCTGTGGCATCTGATGCTGACGCAGCGGGGGTATATCGTTGCGAGCATCGATAACCGTGGAGCGCCTGCGCCGCGCGGCCGTGCGTGGCGGCGCAGCATCTACGGCGCCGTGGGAGTTCTCTCGAGTCAGGACCAGGCGGACGGGGCGCGCGCGCTCGCGAAGCAGCTGTCGTACGTGGACTCGACGCGCGTGGGTGTGTGGGGGTGGAGTGGAGGCGGGTCGATGACGCTCAACATGATGTTCCGCTCGCCGGACCTGTATAAGGTGGGAATGTCGGTGGCGCCGATGCCGGACGAGCGGCTCTACGATACGATCTATGAGGAGCGCTACATGGGGCTCCCGCAGGAGAATCCGGACGGCTACAAGCGTGGCTCGCCGCTGACGTATGCGGCAAATCTGCGAGGGGACCTGCTCGTGGTGCACGGCTCGGGCGATGACAACGTGCACTACCAGGGCACGGAACGGCTCGTCAACGCGCTCGTGGCGGCGGACCGTCCATTCACGATGATGGTGTACCCCAATCGCTCGCACTGCATTTGCGAGGGCGGGGGAACGAGGCTGCACCTGTTCTCGCTGCTCACCCGCTATCTCGAGTCACATCTCGCGGCGGGCGCGCGATGAAAAATGGAGGCCGGGCATCGAAACGCCCGGCCTCCACATTCTCTTGAATTCAGACTATCTATTTCGCGGCGCTCTTGTAGGTAACGCGCCAGATGCGACCGTGCACGTCGTCGGAGATGTAGATCGAGCCATCGGGCGCGACGGCGAGCCCCGCGGGTCGATACTTCGCGGTGGTCGGTTGCGGATTCGGCGAGCCGGCGAAGCCGTTCGCGAACGTCTCGTAGTCGCCCTTCGGCGCACCGTCCGAGAATGGAAGGAAGACGACGCGATAACCTTCCTGCGGCTCCGGGGCGCGGTTCCACGATCCATGGAACGCGATGAACGCGCTGCCCTTGTACGACGCGGGGAATTGGGAGCCATCATAGAACACCAGCGCGTCCGGCGCCCAGTGCGCCGGGAAATATTTTACGGGCTCGATCTTCTTGTCGCAGTCGCCGATCGCCTTGCCGCCGTCGCCGCCATACTCCGGCGCGAGCACGAGCTTCTTCTGCGTGGAGTCGAAGTAGCACTTCGGCCATCCGTAATCGCCGCCCTTCTGGATCTTCAGCAGCTCTTCCGCTGGGAGATCCGCGCCCTGCTGCGCCGTGTAAAGGCCGGCCCAGTTGTCGCCGAGCTGGTCGCGGCCGTGCTGGGTGGAGAAGAGCTGACCAGACGCGTCGAACGCGATGCCGACGGCGTTGCGTATGCCGGTGGCGTATCGGCCCGCGGGTGAGAACGTCTGCCCCGTCTTGTTCGCATCGTAGCTCCAGATGCCGCCGCGCGTGAGAAGCTCCGTGCACGGATTGATGCCGGGCGATTTCAGCGTGCGGTTCTTCACCTGACAGGAGTTCGTCTTCGTGCCGACATCCATGAAGAGCTGGCCGGCGCTGTCGATGACGAAGGGGTGCATGGGGTGATCGCCGCTCAGCGGAAGTCCGCTCACGACGGTCGCGGGCGCGCCCTTGGGCGTAAAGTCCGAGCCCATCGCGTAGCGCACGATCTTGTCCTTCGACTCGACGTAGAGCGCGCCCTTGTAGAGCGCGATCCCAGTGCCGCCGGCGCCGCCGTTCGCGAGCGAGTCGCCGAAGCGCGCGATGGCGTCGGCGCGCCCATCGTGATTCGTGTCGCGCATGGCGACGAGAAAGGGAGCCGGCGGCGTTGTGCCGTCGGGATAGTATTGACCGCTCCAGGAGTTGGCGTAGACGTCGCCGTTCGGCGCAACGACGAGATGACGCACGTGGCCGAGCGAGTCGGCAAAGACGGTGGCGCAGAATCCAGCGGGGAGGGTGAGCCCTCCGTTGTCACCGGCGCACGCGGCGGTAGAAGCGACGGTGCCCTTGGCGGTGCTATCGGCGGCAGCGGGCTTGTCGCCTCTCGCGCACGCGACGGCGAGCATCAATGCGCCAACCGCGAGTGTGCGAGCAAAGCTGATACGGTATGCGTGCATGACCTCGGAGCTCCTCAACGGTGTGTGTTCGAGCGTGCGACTCATTTCGTGAACGGCCACTCCCACAGCTCGAACCGGTTGGCGACGAGCGACACGATGCCGACGCGCGAGCGTCCCGCGTCCATGCTCACATCGGCGGGCTGATAGCCGAGCTTCGAGATGCGCGGAACGAGCTTCTGTCCCTCGAGCGTCGAGATGCTCGAGTCGTTCCAGCTGGTGATGAGGATGGTACCGTCGTGCTCGACTTCAGCGCCGTCGAACATCCCCTTGCCCTGTGCGATGTCTTTCGGGCCGGCGTCACCGATCCGCCATTCCTGCACCGACGGGCCGGCGAATGGCGCCAGTATGAATCGTTTCGCGCGCTGATCCCACGCGATGCCGTCGGGGCTCGAGAACAGCGCGGTCGACGCCGCGACGCTGATGCTGCGATCGTGCGCGACGTGCAGGATGCGGTCGGGGCCGGGGTGCGAATCCATGCCGTTGGCAGCGACCAGTACGCCGGTGTCGGTGATGTAAAACTCACCGGTGGAGTCGATCGCGAGGTCGTTGAGGAAGAGCGCCTTCAACGGCGAGAGATCGACCGTGACGTATGGCTTGCCGCTCTTCGTGTCGAAACCGCGCAGCTTGTCGACGTCGAGCACCCAGAGCGTATCGCCCTGCACGCGCGAGCCCATTGGCGCGTCGAGCTGCACGCCGTCGCGGCCACCCTGGATGAAGTGCAGCGAGTCCATCGCGCCGTCGGCGGAGATGCGCGAGATGAAGCCATTGCCGTCCTTCACGCCCGGCGAACCGTTCACATTGCTGACGAAGTAGACGCTCTGCGACGCGTCGAACGAAAGTGCCTCGGGTTGCGAGAGCCCTTCGACGATCGAGATGCGCTGCGGCTGCGAGTTGGTCCTCGCGGCCTTGGAGGTGCACGCGCTTGGAGCGGCGATCAGCGCGAAAATGAGGGCGAGCGTGAGAGATGAAGCGGTCGGACGGGTCATTCGGTGTTCTCCGGACTGGTGGCAGGACGTGTGATGCTGGATCATCGGCCGAGCAGTTTCATGGATGCGGCGGCGTAACGGTCACCGGCGGCCACGCCCTTCGGCGCGATCTCGTCGATGCGATCGAGGTCGGCGTGCGTGAGCGTGACGCGGATCGCGCCGACGTTTTCCTCGAGATATTGGCGGCGCTTGGTACCGGGAATCGGCACCATGTCGTCACCCTGCGCGAGCACCCATGCCAGCGCGAGCTGCGACGGCGAACACCCCCTTTCCGCCGCGAGCGCGCCGATGTGGCGCACGAGCTCCAGGTTTTTCTCGAAGTTCTCACCTTGAAAGCGCGGCGAGTTGCGGCGGAAATCGTCGGAGCGGAAGTCCTCGATGCTCTTGTACGCGCCGGTCAGAAATCCGCGGCCGAGCGGTGCGTAGGGCACGAAGCCGATGCCGAGCGCGCGACACGTCGGGATGATCTCGTCTTCGGGCTCGCGGCTCCAGAGCGAGTACTCCGTTTGCAGCGCGGAGATCGGGTGGACGGCGCTCGCGCGACGCAGCGTTTCGGCGCCCGCTTCGGAAAGGCCGATGTACTTGATCTTTCCTTCGCGAACGAGGTCGGCCATGGCGCCAACGGTGTCCTCGATGGGTGTGTTGGTGTCGACGCGATGCTGGTAGTAGAGATCGATCGTGTCGATGCCGAGCCGCTTGAGCGAGCCTTCGACGGACGCGCGTACGTACTCGGGGCGGCCGTTGATGCCGCGCTTGAGCGGATCGTTCGCGTCACGGACGATGCCGAATTTCGTGGCAATCACGAACTGGTCGCGCTTCCCCTTGATCGCCTTGCCGACGAGCTGTTCGTTCGTGTGCGGGCCGTACATGTCCGCGGTGTCGAGGACGTTGATGCCGAGCTCGAGCGCGCGGTGAATCGTCGCGACGGACTCTCCGAGATCGCTTCGATCGCCGTAGAACTCCGACATCCCCATGCAGCCGAGACCCATGGCGGAGGTATCGAGTCCCTGCGTGCCGAGTTTCCGATGCTGCATCCGTTACCGTTGGGGAGCGTGAGTGAAACGAACGTGCGCCCGGTGCTCGTCGCGACTCCGGACGCGTGATTCGACTCCGGCGCGCGAACCGCGCCTCGTACGGCTCATCGTTTCAAAGCACGAGGCCATAGTGGAACGTAGCGCCTGTACTCGAAACATATGCAAACGGGTTAGTGTTCCGAGAACCACTCCAGGACATACAGATAGATCTGGGTCGCAAATGGGCGCGTAACACTCTTGGCGGTTCTCGTGACTTGCTGTGCGCTTACCGCGGTCGAGTGTGGAGGGAACGCCGGAAGAGGCGCCACGAATTCATGGCCGAGATCGGCGGCAGACACAACAACTCGCGTTGCTACAGAGATGGTTGCGGACTCCTCAATACCAGCGGGAGTGGTAGTGGGAACGGTCGTGGATAGACACACCGGCCTTCCGTTGACGAACGCTCAACTTGCCGTGCTGGTGCCGGGATCATCGCCGCCGCGAGTCGTGATGACGACCACGGATAGCGGCGGGGCATTTCGTTTGGAGGGATTGCCGCTGACTCAGGTCATCATCCAAACCCACTACATGTGTTATATCGCGAGCCGCATACCGATCGATGCGCGCATCGGACATCGTGCGCGCATTGGAGTTCTCGTGATGGGATGCATCCTGGAGTCGAACGGAGCCGGGGACAAGAGTTAATTCGCGACGAACTCTGGTTAGCGCTTCGCGGGCGCGGGAGTCGAGTTGCCGCCATCGGCGACGACGCGCCACTTGCCGTCCGACTGGCGCTTCCAGACCGTGAGATAATTACTGTACGAGACGTCGTTGCCATCGCGAATGATCGCGTCGCCGGAGGTGTAGGCGAGGTCGCCGGACGAAGCGGCGTCGGCGACGCGTGGCGCCCACGTGAGCGCACCGGGCCCGAGCGGGCCGAAGCCTTTCGCGACCGCATCGCGGCCGCAGGTGACCTCGCTCGCACCCGTGCCGATCGATGCGCCATCGGCGGCGACGAACTCTCCGAACGCCGGGCCCGCGCCGGACTTCACCGAGCGGGCCGAGAAGTCGAGATCGGCGGCGCGCACCGTCGCGATGGCGGTGGAGTCGTGCGATGCGATGTACGTGGGCGGGCCAGGGTGCGCGCACGCGGGCGGCGCCGTGGATGGCGCGTCCGCGCCGCCGGCGGAGATCAACCATGCGATGAGCTTCCACTGGCTCGATTCGCGGCGCCAGAAGGAGAGATACTGGATCGGCACCACCGACGTGAGCGTGTCGGTGTGTGCGGCGCGACGTCCGTATCCGTAGGTGTAGCCGCGCGTGCCATCGGCCGAGAGCTCGGCGCGGATGGGATGCCAGCTGAACGTGCGAACCGTGACCGCGTTGAGGGAGTCGATGGCGGCGAGCACGCTGTCGCGCGTGCCGATGCGCGCGAGCGCGGGCATCAGCATCACGACGTCCTCGGACGCGCCCGATGCGATGGCGTCGTGGAGGGAGTGGTTGGCCGCAGTCGAGAGCGCGGAGTCGGCGGCGAGGAGCGTTTGGCGCGCGGCGAGCTGCGGTACAGTGAGCGCGGCGGGCGCCGAGGCCGCTTGTGGCGAGGGAGTCGCGCGAGTGGTGGAAGCGGCGTGCGAGCAGCCGGACAGGGCGACGGCGGCGGCGATGACGAGGAGTGGGCGCATGGCACCAAACTGCGCTTGGGCTGCGGGGTGGGCAACAGGACGCCATGCGTGTTTGCACGCTCCTGACGTTGCGGGCCGTCGAGGTCAGTGAAAATCGTGCCCCTTCCACCCGCTCAGATCGTCGCCCGCTTTCAGCTCGCGAAACACCACGCCCTTCAGGTTCACCACCGTCTGCTCCACCTGCAACGTCCCTCGCACGAGAATCAGTGGCGCCGTCGAGATCATGAGCGCCTGCTTCTCGAACAGCTTCGGAAGCACGACGACGTTCACCAGCCCCGTCTCATCCTCGAGCGTCAGGAACACAAATCCCTTCGCCGTTCCGGGCCGCTGCCGGCAGATCACGAGTCCCGCCGCCGCGACATCGTGCGTGCCGTCCTCGAGCGCGCAGATCTCGCGCGCGGTGCGCACGCCGTTCTCGCGCAGCATCGCGCGCAGATGCAGCATCGGATGCCCGTTGAGTGAGAGCCCCGTCATCCGATAGTCCGACGCCGTGATCTCGCGCGCCGACATCGCCGGAACGGAGCCCGGCACATCGAGCTTGATGCGCGACGGCGCGAGCGGCCCCGCATCGCCGCGCTCCACCTCGAGCATCCGCCACACCGCCGCGCGACGCCTGCGCGCGCTCGGCTCATCCGGCACGAAGCAGTCGAGCGCGCCCGACTCCGCCAGCGCGCGGAGCGCCCGCCGCTCGAGTCCCGAGCGCGCGACCACGTCGCCGATCGACGCGAAGGTGCCGCCCAGCTCGACGGCGCGCTGCAGCAGCTCGCGCGACTTTCCGCCGATTCCGCGCACGAGCCGCAGCCCGAGCCGCACCGCGAAGCTGTCGCCCACGGGCTCGAGCGTCGAGTCGTAGCGCGAGCGCGAGGCATCCACCGGCAGCACGATCACGCCGTGGCGCTTCGCATCCTCGATGAGCGTGCCCGGCGAGTAGAAGCCCATCGGCTGCGCATTCAGAATCGCCGCGGTGAACTCCGGCGCGTAGTAGTGCTTGAGATACGCGCTCGCGTACACGAGCAGCGCGAAGCTCGCCGCGTGCGATTCGGGAAAGCCGTAGTCGGCGAACGCATTGATCTGGTTGTAAATCCGCTGCGCGACCTCCTGCGAGAATCCGTTCCTGATCATGCCGTCGATCATCTTCTTGCAGATGTCCGCCATGCGCTCGCGGCTGCGCTTGTGCCCCATCGCGCGCCGCAGCGTATCCGCTTCGCCCGCGGTGAATCCCGCCGCGGCGATCGCCACCTGCATCCCCTGCTCCTGAAAGAGCGGCACGCCGAGCGTGCGCTTGAGGATGGGCTCGAGCGAGGGATGCGGATACGTCACTTCTTCCTCGCCCGCTTTGCGCCGGAGATACGGGTGCACCATCTCACCCTGGATCGGGCCCGGCCGAATCAGCGCGACCTCGACGACGAGATCGTAGAAGCAGCGCGGCTTGAGCCGCGGCAGCGTGTTCATCTGCGCGCGGCTCTCCACCTGGAACACGCCGATCGTGTCCGCCGCGCACAGGTCGTCGTACACGGCCTGGTCCGCGAAGTCGAGCGTCCACAGATCGATCGTGTGCCCGCGCATCGTGCGTACGTACTTGAGACAATCCTGGATCAGCGTGAGCATCCCGAGTCCGAGGAGGTCGATCTTCACGAGGCCCATCGCCTCGACGTCGTCCTTCTCCCACTGAATGACGGTGCGATTCTCCATCGACGCCGGCTCGATCGGCACGATGGTGGAGAGCGGCTCCGCGGTGAGCACGAAGCCGCCCACGTGAATCGACCGATGGCGCGGGATGTTGTGCATCCCCTGCACGATGAGCGGCAGTGCGCGCACGCGCGCGTCGTCGGGATCGAGGCCGGCGCGGCGAAGCAGCGTGCCCGGCTCGGTGGGGCGAATGGCCGTGTTCGGATTGCGGCGCTCGGTGTGGTCGTCGCTCCCGTGCGGGTCGACCCACGGCGTCTCCTTCCGCCGCTCCGTACGCGCGCTCTCGCGCACGTTGCGCTCCTTCTCCTCGAGCGCGCGCGTGCGGTTGACCACCTCCGTTCCGCGCACGAGGTGGCTTCCGATGCGCTCGGCGTTTGCCGCATCGCTGTTGTTGCTGTTGCCGTCGCCGTCTCCGTTGTCGCCGGCGACGTCCGTCTCGACCTGCATCGCCTCCGCAGTCGCGCGCGCGGAGAAACGGTCGCTCATCGCGGCGAGCGTGTCCGCCTGCTCCACCGAGAAGCCGAGCACGCGGCAGGCGTCGCGCACGGCGGAGCGGCCGCGGTAGGTGATCTGCTCGCACACCATCGCCGCGTGCTCGCGGCCGTAGCGTTCGTACACGTACTGCAGCACCTGCTCGCGGTCGCGGTGCGCGAAGTCGATGTCGATGTCGGGCGCCTCGCGGCGGTCATCGCTCAGAAATCTCTCGAAGAGGAGATTGAGCTTGATCGGGTCGACGGCGGTGATGCCGATGCAGAAGCAGACGGCGGAGTTGGCGGCGGAGCCGCGCCCCTGGCAGAGCACGCCGGCGCGATTCGCGAAGCGGACGATATCCCACACGATGAGGAAGAAGCCGGCGAGGCCGAGCCGCTTGATGAGCGCGAGCTCGTGCGTGAGCTGCGCGCGCTGTCTCGCGTTGACGGTGCCCCAACGCTCGGCCGCGCCCTGCGCGACGAGCCGCTCGAGATATTCGTCGGCGCTGACGCCGGGCGGGAGCGGGAACGCCGGGAGCGTGGGATGGAGCTCGTGCAGCCGGAACGCGCAGCGCTCGGCGATGGCGAGCGTCGCGCGCACGCCCTCGGGGTGATGGCTCCAGCGCTTCGCCATGCGCGCGGGACTCTGGAGGCGCCACTCGGCGTTGGGGCGCAGGCGCGTGCCCATCTCGTCGAGCGAGCGCTGGTGGCGCAGCGACGAGAGCACATCGTGCACGACGCGCCCCGCGCGCCGAGCGTAGTGGACGTCGTTGGTGACGACCCATGGCACGTCGAGCGTGCGTGAAATCTCGATGAGCGGCGCGAGCAGCGCGCGCTCTTCCGCGAGTCCGTGATCCCAGCACTCGATCGCCAGCCGTCCGTCGAAGATCTCGTGCAGTCGCGCGGCCGCTTCGCGCGCGCCCGCGACATCGCCGGCTCTCACCCGGCGCGGCACGAGCCCGCGCGGGCAGCCGGTGAGCGCGAACAGTCCCTTCGCGTGCGCGGCGACGGTGTCGAGCGGGAGCGAGGGGCGTCCGCGCGGGCAGTCCATGCGTGCGCGCGTGATCATCGTCGAGAGATTGCCGTAGCCCGTGCGATCTTCCGCGAGCAGCACGAGGTGGTGCGGCACGCCGCCATCGCCCTCGACGGTGATCTCGGCGCCGATGATGCACTCGAGCGCGTCGCCCTCGCCCGCCTGCGCGAAGGCGACGATGCCGCCCAGCTCGTCGTGATCGGTGATCGCGAGCGCGTGGTAGCCCAGCTCCACCGCGCGATCGACCAGCTCCTCGGGATGCGACGCACCGTCGAGGAGGGAGAACGCGGAGTGGCAGTGGAGCTCGACGTATGGAGCTCGTTCAGTCATACCAGCCCTGCACGAACCAGCGTTCGCGCTCGCGGAAGGCGAGGAGCTCGCCGCTGTCGGATTCGCAGCGCCAGTAGTCGCGCGCGTAGCCGTCCTTCCACCAGTCGCCCGAAAGGCGCTCGGGGCCCGCGGCGCGCTCGATCGCGACGCGACGCTCGCGCCACCAGAGCGCGCACGGGCGGTCGCCGTCCCACTCGACGTCGACGGTCTCCGGCGTCTCGAGCAAGCGGAGCGCGGGCGCGCGCGGAGGCTCGGCCGCTTTCTCGATGCTCACGGCGCCGGCGCTCTCGCACCACGCGCCGTTGCGCTCGGGGCGATGCTCGTCGCGCAGCGCGGGGCGTACGACGGCGCGCGCGCCCAGCTCCGCGCGAAGGCGCGCGAAGGCGGCGTCGGCGGCCGCGGGGTCGTGCCAGCCGAGCGCGAGGAGGTCGCCCTGCTCGCTCGAGGCGGGCGCGGTGGAGGTGATGGCGACGGCGAGCCCGCACACGGGCGCGGTGAGCGTCCACGTGTCGAGGAGCGCGCGGCAGTGCTCCACCAGCGGCGCCGCGCGCGCGACGGGGCGCGGGAGATGCACCTGCCGCGTGACCGTGTGCGCCGCGGCGCCGGACGGACGCGCGCTGCGGCGATCGTCGAGCGTGAGCGTGATCGCGACCGTCGCGGCCGCGCGTCCCTCGGCCGCGAGCGCGGAGGCGAGACGATCGATGGCGGGGCGGAGGAGAAAGAGCACCGGCTCCATCGTGCTCGCGGGCGCGGCGAGCTCGACCTCGGCCGCGTGTCGCGCGGAGACCGTCGCGAGCACGGGGCGACGCACGTCTTCGCCGCGCGCGAGCCTCCACGCGGCGAGCCCGATCGCGCCCCAACGCCGCTCGACGTCTTCGCTGTCGAGCACGGCGAAGGCGCCAGCGGATCCGATGCCAAGGGCGGCGAGCGTGGCGCGGAGCTCGCCTTCCATCGGGATGAGCGCGAGCGGCGCGGGCGCGAGATACGCCGCATCGCCGCCAGCGGGGACGATGAAGGCCGCGTCTGCGCTGGTGCGACGGCCGGGTGCGGCCCACGTGGCCGCGCGCGCGACGACGCACGAGCTCGCGACCGCGACGCGCGCGCGCGGATGCCACGCGCCCGCGATCTCCGCGAGCGCGCGCACGAGCATCCGCTCGCCGCCCATCGCCTCGAGTCCGTGCGCGCCGATCCACCAGAGCCCCGGCTCGTGCATGGCCGGCGTCACCTGCGGGCTCGCGATGAGAAAGTGCGCGGAGAGCTCGGCGATCGCGAGCGCGATCGCCGTGTCATCCCAATCGAGAGCGGTGAGCGCGGCGCAGTGTGCGCGCGCCTCGAGCGCCGTCATCCCGCTGCGCACACCGGCGCGCGCGGCGGCGCCGGAGACCGCGCGCAGCTTGCCGGCATCAACCAACGCGACCAACTCGTCATCCCACGAAGGCGGAGCGGCGCTTACGGCGTGGAGATGTGGATGCGACGGAGTTTTTCGCGACGGGTTTTGATGCTGCTTTTCCCGCGGCGGACTTGTCGGGGTGGGAGGTGATGATGGGAGTGGAGGGAGCGGGAGTGTACGGGCGCTCCGGGTGCGCCACACCGCGGCGATCGGGAACCTCGGGATGCGCACACAGGCGACGCGCCACTGCTCGGCCATAACTCACCTCAATCGTCCGGCGTTTTCCACCCTTCTCCAGCGTGATCGTGGTCGTGCGCTCGGAGCGTTTGCCGCTCCCCGTCGCCGCGCGCGCCGGATCGCGTGCGGCGAGTCGTATTCGAACCGAGCTTCCCGTTGCGTCGCCACCGTGCTCGCCGGTGACGACGAATGCCGCGCCGACATCGCGCGCGAGTCGTGTGAGTCGCACCGCGAGCACGCGCGAGATCTGGGGCGCGCCGTCCATCACCACGAGCGCGAAGGCGCCGGAGCGGAGGAGGAGATCGGCGCACCATGGTGCCCGAGCTGCGTTGGTGGGGCGGATGATCCAGAGCGGCGCGCGCTCGCTGCCGACGTGCGCCCAGTCGCGCGGCGCGAGCGTGCGCGTGGCGTCGATGTACGCGACCCATCGCCCGCCGCTCGCGGCGGCGGTGACGAGCGTGCGGAGCATCGAGGTGCGTCCGCTGCCGCTCGCGCCGGTAATCTCGGTGAGCCGCCCGCGCGGAATGCCGCGACCCACCAGCAATGCATCGAGCTCGGCGATGCCGGTGGGGAGTGGCGCCCGGTCGGGGCGCACGCTCTCCTGGATGGCGCCGAGCTGGAGCTTCAATTCACGAACAGAAGCCGAAAGATCAGAAGACGCGAGGACGCGCGCGGGGGCTGTCATCGGGCTCGTCAGCGCTCGCTTACGAGATCGTTCGCATCGGTGAACGGGAGTGCGCGATCGGCGAAGGTGAAGGTGCCCTGCTCGTGGATCTCACGCGCCGCGCGGACGAAGGCGCCGAGTGCGGCGCGGCTGAGCGCGGATCCGACGCTGATGCGCTTGACGCCGAGCGCGGCGAGATCGGCGACGGAGAACGCCGCGCCCTTCAACCCCATGATGACGTTGACCGGCTTGCTCACCGATGCGCACACCGCGCGGATGTGTTCCGCCTTCGTGAGCCCCGGCGCGTAGAGCACGTCGGCGCCCGCGGCCTCGAAGGCCTGGAGGCGACGGATCGTGTCGTCGAGATCCAGTTTGCCGTGCAGAAAATTCTCGGCGCGGGCGACGAACATGAACGGGAAGGGGAGCGTGCGCGCGGCTTCGGCTGCGGCGGCGACGCGCTCGACGGCGTGCGCGAGCTCGTAGATCGGTTTGTGCGGGTCGCCGGTGGCGTCTTCGATCGATGCGCCGACGAGTCCCGCCTGGGCGGCGAGGCGGATGGTTTCCGCCGCCGCTTCCGGCGCATCGCCGTAGCCGTTCTCGAGATCGGCGGCGACGGGAAGATCCGTTGCGTCGACGATCGCCTTCGCGTTGGCGAGCGCGTCGTCGCGGGTGACG
>DATCPC010000213.1:0-11342 GCA_036564355.1 Gemmatimonadaceae bacterium
GTCGCGGGCCTCGGGCAGGGATTCGTCCGGCGCACGTGATGCGCCGGCGTCCGTTCGTCAGCTCCTACGCGTTGAACGAGCTGCCGCAACCGCAGCCGCCCGTCGAATTCGGATTCGAGAAGGTGAAGCCCGATCCCTGCATCGACGACACGTAGTCGATGGTCACGCCATTGAGATACTGGGCGGAGAAGGGGTCGACGAACACCTTGAACCCTTCCTGCTCGACGATGAGATCATCGTCCGCGGCTTTCTCTTCGATGAGGAGCCCGTACTTGAAGCCGCTGCAGCCACCGGGCTGCACGCTCACGCGAAGTCCGCCGCCGGTCTCGACGACGCCTTCCTGTTCCATGAATCGCTTGACCTCGACGGCGGCCGTAGGCGTAACGGAAACGGTGACGGCGGGTTCCTGGGTGGTGGCCATGGCTACCTCAAAAATGTGTGGCGGTATAAAGCCGTAACTCAATGGAAAATATAGTGGCTAGCTTCCCGGCCTTCAACGGTCCGGGGCGAAACGGTCTCCGGTGAATGACCGGGCAATCCAGGCGAAGGCAACGGCGGCGATCGCCACGAGTACCGCACCGGCAACCCACTCCCCGAACAGGATCTTGCCGATCCCGAACAGAGTTGCATACACCGCAATCACGCCCGCGAGCCAGTTGGCCCATGCCCAGCGGCCCCCCGGGATCTCCTCGCGCCCGTATCCGAGCTTGTTCGAGATGTGAAGCCAGCCCGGCCCGCCGGGGCGCACGCGCTTGTAGAACGCCTCGAGCACCGCTTCCGGTTCCGGCTTGGTCGCAAACGTCACGACCACCCACACCACCGTCGTCACGCACACCGTGATGATCATGACCCACGCGTCCGCCTCCGGGCCGCCCGCGGACACGATCTTCGGCACCAGCGCGGGCCCGAAGTAGCCGAGCACCGCCAGCGAGGTCACGAACGACGCGATCATGCCGCTGATCTCCGACCACGCGTTGATGCGCCACCAGTACCAGCGCAGGATCAGCACGAGGCCGGTACCCGCACCGAGCGCGAGCAGGAGCCTCCATGCCTGTCCGACGGACGAGATCTGCCAGGTGACGACGAGCGACATCGCGAACAGGAAGATCGTCGCCGTTCGGGAGACGTTCACGTAATGCTTCTCGGTCTCGTTCTTTCGGAGAAACCGCTTGTAGAAATCGTTGACGAGATACGACGCTCCCCAGTTGAGCTGCGTGCCGACGGTCGACATGTACGCGGCCGCGAAGCCGGCGAGCATGAAGCCGCGCCACGGGGTGGGCAGCAGGTCCACGAAGGCGTGCACGTATCCGGATTCCTTGTCCTGGAGATTCGGGTAAAGGATGATCGTCGCGAGTCCCGTGATGATCCACGGCCACGGGCGCAGCGCGTAGTGCGCGACCTGGAAGAACAGCGTCGCGAGCACGCCGTCGCGCTCGGTGCGCGCCGAGAAGATGCGCTGGGCGACGTAGCCGCCGCCCCCCGGCTCCGCCCCTGGATACCACGCGGCCCACCACTGCATGAAGAAGAAAACACCGAGTGCCGTGAGCGGCATCCAGGGATACGCGGAGAGATGTCCGTTGTGGATCGAGACCGGCAAAACCGAGAGCCCTGCCGACTCGCTGCCAAAGTGCGCGGCGACGCCCGCCTTCAGTGCTTTCATGCCGCCCACGGCGCGCACGGCGAAAACGGCCAGCACGATGACGGCGGTCATCTTGATCACGAACTGCACGAGGTCCGTCCAGAGCACGGCCCAGAGTCCGGCCGCCACCGCGTAGAACATCGTCACGAGGAAGCAGATGCCGACGGCCGCATACGGATTCACGCCGAGCGAGATCGTGAGGATCTTGATCATCGCGCGCGTGACCCAGCCGAGCACGAGCAGGTTGATCGGGATCGCGAGATAGAGCGCGCGGAAGCCGCGCAGTACGGCCGCAGGCTTGCCGCTGTAGCGGATCTCGGCGAACTCGACATCGGTCATCACGCCTGCGCGCCGCCACAGCCGCGCAAAGAAAAACACCGTGAGCATGCCGCTCATCAGGAAATCCCACCACAGCCAATTGCCCGCGACCCCGTTCGCGACGACGAGTCCGGTCACGACGAGAGGCGTGTCCGCTGCGAACGTCGTCGCGACCATCGAGGCGCCGGCGAGCCACCACGGAACGTCGCGGCCGGAGAGGAAGTACTCAGTAAGGCTCTCGCCGCCTCGCTTCGTGAAGTAGAAGCCGATGCCCGTGGAGATCGTGAAGTACGCGGCGACGATCGCCCAGTCGATCGCGGTGAGCTTCATGCGTCGGCTCCCTGCGCGCGGGTGGCTGGGTTGTGCCAGCGGCACCCGCGCGATGTATCTTGTGGCGTCATCGGCTCACACCGGAGAAGGAATGCATCGATATACGAGAAAGGGCGCGCTCGCGACACTGGCAATGCTTCTCGCGTGCATGGGAAGCGCGGGTAGCGAGCACGCGCGGCACGGCGCCGGACATGTGCGCCCGGGGATCTCCGTTCTGCTCGCGGACAGCGCCGCGCTCATCGCGGGCAAACGAGTCGGGCTGCTCACGAACCAGACCGGCGTTGACGAGCACGGCACAAGTGACATCGATCTCCTCGTTCGCCGTGGAAAGGGGCAGGGAGGCAACGGGCCGCAACTGATTGCGCTCTTCTCCCCCGAGCACGGAATCCGTGGCACGGAGAATCGCACGAATCTGGCGAGCAGTCGCGACGAGCGCACCGGGATCCCGATCTATTCGCTCTACGGCGCGACGACGCTCGCTCCGCCCGACAGCGTGCTCAAGACGCTCGACGTGCTGATCATCGACATGCAGGACATCGGCGCCCGGCCGTGGACGTTCGTCGCGACGATGGTCTACGCGATGCGCTCCGCCGCCGCGCTGCACGTGCGCGTGCTCGTTCTCGACCGGCCCAATCCGATTACGGGCGAGCATGTGGAAGGACCGATGCTCGACACCGAGTACGCGTACGCGGGCACGCACAGCACGGCGCGCGCGGCCACGCCAACGGCGATCTATCCGATTCCGACACGGCATGGATTGACGATGGGCGAGCTCGCGCTGTTCTACAACGATGTGCTTGCGCTGCACGCGGATTTGAAGGTGATCCCGGTGACCGGCTGGCGTCGCGTCGACTGGTTCGATCAGACGAAGCTGCCGTGGATCAAGCCGTCGCCGAACATGCCAAACCTCACGAGCGCCACGCTCTATCCCGGCGTCGTGTGGCTCGAGGCGACGAATATCTCCGTCGGCCGCGGCACGCCCGAGGCATTCCAGCACGTCGGTGCGCCCTGGCTCAACGCGGCCAAGGCCATCGATCTGCTCAAATCGCACAGCCTTCCCGGAGTGAAATTCGAGGAGGAGCGCTTCACCCCGGTTCATCCCGGCGATGACAAGTACGGCGGCGTGAGCGTGCATGGCATCCACATCATCATCACGGATCGCGAGCGATTGAGCACCGCGCGCCTCGGCGCCTCGCTCCTGTGGGCCATCATCTCGACCAACGGCGACTCGGTGCGCTTCCAGGAAAAGGGATTCAATCAGCTGTACGGCGTGCGCGGGGCGCAGGAGGCGTTCGTGAGGGGCGCGGATCCGGATTCGATGATCGATGCCACGCTCCCGGGGGCGATCGCCTTCCAGCTGGCTACGCGACGGTATCGTCTCTACAAGTAGCCGCGAACCACGGCGAACACGGCATCGATGTCCTCGGGCATCGTCCCCGGATTCACGATGCACGAGCGCAGCCACGTTCGGCCGCGCAGCACGGTACTCGAGAGAAACGCCTTGCCGCCGAGCTGCAGTGACGCGAGTACGCGCTGGTTGAGCGCATCGATGGCCGCGTCGTCTCCGCGCAGTGAGGCGGGGACGGCGCGGAAGCACACGATGCTCAGCCCCTGCGGCTCCCAGAGCTCGAATCCGGGAGTCTCGCGCACGAGATCCGCGAGGCGCCGCGCCATGGCGATGTCGTGCGCGATCAGCGACGCGTATCCCGACGTGCCGAAGTAGCGAAGCGCCATCCACACCTTGAGCGCGCGGAAGGGGCGCGTCTGCTCGGAGCCGTACTCGCTGAGCCACGGCGGCCCGTGCACGCCGTGCCGGTCGTCATCGCTCCGAAGGTACGGGGGCACGAGGCTGAAGGTATCGCGCATGAGCTTCGCGTCGCGCACGAGCACCACGCCGGCATCCACCGGGACGTACATCCACTTGTGCGCATCGATGCCGACGCTGTCGGCGCGGCCGATCGCTGCGAGATGCGGCCGAAACTCGGCGGTGAGCACCGCCGGCGCGCCGTAGCCGCCGTCGACGTGCAGCCACACGCCGTGCTTCGCGCAGATGTCGGCGATCGCGCTCAGCGGGTCGATCGCGCCGGTGTTGACCGTCCCCGCGCTCGCGATGACGGCTACCGGCAGCGCGCCAGCGGCGATGTCTTCGGTGAGCATCGCGTCGAGGGCCTCCGCCTTCATGCACAGCGCCTCGTCGCCCGGGACGATGCGAATCGCCGCGCTGCCGAGTCCGAGCAGCTCGACCGCCTTCTGATGGCAGGAGTGTGCCTCGGCAGTTTCGTAGATCAGCATGCGCACGGGCTTGCCGTCCGCATCCACAATGTGGGCTCCCGCGCTCCGCATGTCCCATCCGCGCCGCGATGCGGCCGCGTGTCGTGCGACTGCGAGCCCCGTGATGGCGGCGGCCGAGCTTCCACTCACGAGCAATCCCATGCTGTCGGGCGGGAAGCCGAAGATCGATTTGAACCACTGGATGACTTCTCGCTCCACCCACACGGCGGCGTGATTGCCGCCGGCGACGCTCGGGTTCATCGCGGCCGCGAGCGCCTGCGCGAACACGCCGATCGTTGCGGGCGGCGAGTTCACCCACGCGGAGAAGCGCGGGTGTCCGTTGCCGAAGGGGTAGCGTCCGATCTCGGTCGCGAAGCGGCGCAGGATCGCGTCGACACTCTCGCCGAGCTCGGGAACCGGAGCGGCAATGAAGGCGGCCGCGGACTCGGTCGGCACCGGCTCGAACACCGGCGCGGCCGGGAGCGATGTGAGGTAGGTCGCAATCCAGTCGGCCACGTCGTGGCCGACCCGTCGAGTCTCCGCGGCTGTCCACGCGAAGCCTGCGTCGGGGCGGTCATCAGCGGTCGAGGACATGTCTCGCGGAAGAGGGGGAATTGCGGTATGGAGATGGTGCCGGTCGAACGCTCTCGCGAACGATCCACCGACGATCGAGGGAATATCGTGACCGCGCACATCGACTGCAATCTGCGGCGAGATGCACGATTTCCGACGGCTCAGCACGCACCTTGCACGGGTGGCGTGAATCACTCGTCCCGAACACAGGAGTTACAAATGCGAATGATTACCGCGGTCCTTCTCGCAGCGACGCTGGCCGCATGCTCACGCAAGGTCGAAGTCGGCAGTGCGCCGTCCCCTGCAAGCGGCATGGCCGTGCATCTCAAAAACAACGCGAGCCAGGCCGTGAATGCCTACGTGACGTCGAGCGGCAGCGACGTCTTCATCGGACAAGTTGCCGCCAACAGCGAGAAAACGCTGACGGTATCCGGTGTCGCGTCGGGGAGCTCGGTCACACTGAAGGCGCGCACGGTCGACGGCTCGCGGACGTACACGAAAGACAACGTGTCGCTCACGTCGAGCACCGACTGGACCGTCCCGTGATGAGCGCGTAAACGCGGGTTGCACCGCATGTTACGACGGGATAACTTAACGGGCCGGAGCATCCCCCTCCGGCTCGTCGCACGTGCGGGGACAGTGGTGCCAGCGGCACCGCGCGGGGACGGATGAAAATATTGCCGGACTGGCTGAAAGCTGGATACCTGCGCCTCATCGAGCCGGTGGCGGACGGGTTGGTTCGCTACGACGTTCATCCGAACACGATTACGACGGTTGGCACGCTGTGCACGATCGCGGGCGGCGTGTTGTACGGGCTTGGCCGCATCAGGCTCGGCGGCTGGCTTCTGGGCGTGACGGCGCTCTTCGACGTGCTGGATGGGATGGTGGCGCGTCGGACCGGGCGAAGCTCTGTGTTCGGCGCGTTTTACGATTCGACGCTCGACCGGGTGGCGGATGGGTTCGTGCTGGGCGGGCTCGCCGTGTTCTTCGCGACGCGCTCGGAGTGGTGGGGAGTACCGATGGTCGGCCTGTGCGTGCTGGCGCTGGTGGGGTCGTTCCTGACCTCGTACACGCGGGCGCGGGCGGAGGCGCTCGGGATCGATGCACGCGTGGGAATCCTGCAGCGTCCCGAGCGGGTGGTGTTGCTGTCGGCACCGCAGGCGTTTTTCGGGTTGGCGTTTCATGGGCTCGTTCTGATCGCAATCATCGTTTTGTTGACCGTTACCGCGTGGATTACCGCGGCGCAGCGCGTCAAGGCCGTGCATCAGGGGCTGCAGATGGAGCCCGCGGGGCCGGTACGCGTGCTGCACGACACGACGCGAGCGCGACCCCTGGGGGCACGCTCGCAGCGGCGGTTCATCGCGAAAGGAGAATAAGTCGTGCAGGGTACGACCTCGGGGAGTGGGCGCCCCGCGGGCGACAAGCCCGCAATTCGTCCGGCTGCTGGCCGCCTCGGTGTACTGACCCCGGGACTCGGCGCAGTGGCGACAACGTTCATGGCCGGTGTCGAGAGCATCCGGAAGGGGCACTCGAAGCCGATCGGCTCGCTCACTCAGATGGCGACAATTCGCCTTGGCAAGCGCACGGAGCAGCGCTCGCCGCTCATCAAGGACTTCGTTCCGTTGGCTGGCCTCGACGACATCGTCTTCGGCGCCTGGGATCCCATCCCCGACGACGCCCTCACCGCCGCGCGGAAGGCGGGGGTGCTCGAGGAAAAGCATCTCGCCCAGGTCGCGGATTTTCTCGCGGCGATCAAGCCGATGCCGGCGGTGTTCGACAACAAGTACGTGACGCGCATCAACGGCACGAACGTGAAGAAGGGGAAGACCAAGCGCGATCTGGCCGAACAGCTGCGGCAGGACATTCGTGACTTCAAGGCGAAGCACAAGCTCGACCGCGTCGTCATCGTGTGGTGCGCGTCCACCGAGATCTTCATCAAGGCCGGCCCGCAGCACGCGACGATCGACCAGTTCGAGAAGGCGATGGAGCGCAACGACGACGCGATCTCGCCGTCGATGCTGTACGCCTATGCGGCGATCATGGAAGGGGTGCCGTACGCGAATGGTGCGCCGAATCTCGCGGTTGACACGCCCGCGCTGATTCAGCTCGCCAACGACAAGGGCGTGCCGATCATGGGCAAGGATTTCAAGACGGGGCAGACGTGGATGAAAACCGTCATCGCGCCGGGGCTCAAGGCGCGGATGCTCGGACTCGCGGGATGGTATTCCACGAACATCCTCGGCAATCGCGACGGCGAGGTGCTCGACGATCCGGCGTCGTTCAAGACGAAGGAAGAGTCGAAGCTCAGCGTCCTGCACAACATCCTGCAGCCCGAAAAGTATCCCGACCTGTACAAGGATTTCGCGCACGTGGTGCGGATCAACTACTACCCGCCGCGGGGCGACAACAAGGAAGGGTGGGACAATATCGACATCGTCGGGTGGATGGGCTATCCGATGCAGATAAAGATCAACTTCCTCTGCCGCGATTCGATTCTCGCCGCGCCGATCGTGCTCGATCTCGCGCTGTTCATGGACTTCGCGCATCGCGCCGGAATGAAGGGCATTCAGGAGTGGCTCTCGTTCTACTTCAAGAGCCCGATGGCGGCCGCCGGTCTCCAGCCCGAGCACGACCTGTTCATCCAGCAGACGAAGCTGAAGAACACGCTGCGGCATTACATGGGCGAGGATCAGATCACGCATTTGGGCGTGGAATACTACTCGTCGTGAGACACGCGCTCGCAGTCGCGGCTGGTCTCGCGCTCGCACTGGGGTCGCTCGCCGCATGCGGCCCCAAGGCGGCGGGAACGAACACCGCGGAGTATCGTGCGTTCACCGAGCACTACGCATTCAACATCACGAGCGATCCCTCGCCGCCGCACGCGCGCGAGAAGACCGTGTTCAAGATTCGCGTGCGCGACAAGAACACCTCGCAGCCCATCGAAGGCGGCGAGGGCATCATCTACGGCAATACCGAGGACGGCAGCGGAAAGGTATGGGACAGCTTCACGCCGGCCCCGGCGCCGGGCACCTACACCGCCAACCTGCAGTTCGTCGTCGCGAACAACTGGGGGCTCGCCCTGCAGTTTCGAAAGGATTCCACGCAGTCGCTCGAGAAGGTCGACACGTGGTATCAGCAGGTACTACCCGAACGACCGGCCACTCACTGATCTGATGCAACACTTTCATCGAACTCATCTGCGTAGCGACGAGGTGCTCGCGCTCGCGGACAAGTTTTTCCCGACGATCGGCTTGACGAGCGCGCCTGGCACGTCGCGAACGCGCACGTTCACGGGGCCACTGGGCACTGTCCAGATCAGTGCGCGTCCGGAAGGCGGTCACTACACGTTCATCGAGGCGGTCACGGATCAAACGGGCGAGAGCCGGCTCGATCGAAACGTGAAGCGCTTCTTCGTGCTGGTGCATCGCGAGGCCGATCCGGCGCACAAGCTCGCGGCGGCGTACTGATGGCCACTCGCACTGCCTCGCGCGCACCATCGCGTCCGTCGGATGCGCTGACGCTCGAACAGAAGGTCGAGCTCTATTACTGGATGCGCCTCACGCGCTCGCTCGAGGAGCGGCTCGTGAATCTCTACCGGCAGACGAAGGTCGTGGGCGGACTCTTTCGCTCGCTGGGCCAGGAGGCGGACGCGGTAGGCAGCGCCTTCGCGCTCGATCGCGGCAAGGGCGACCTCCTCAGTCCGCTCATTCGAAATCTCGGCTCGATGCTCGTGCAGGGCGCGCAGCCGCTCGAGATCATCCGCCAGTACATGGCCAAGGGCGATTCACCGACGCGCGGCCGCGAGCTGAACATCCACTTCGGCGACACCGTGCGCGGCTTCGTCGGCCAGATCTCGCACCTGGGCGACATGGTGCCGGTGATGGCGGGTGTGACGCTCTCGTTCAAGCTGCGCGCCGAACCGCGCGTCGGCATGGTGTACATCGGCGACGGCGCGACATCGACGGGCGCGTTCCACGAAGGGATCAACTTCGCGGCGGTGCAGCGGTGCCCACTCGTCGTGATCGTCGAGAACAATGGCTATGCGTACTCCACACCGAACACGAGACAGAGCGCGGTGAAGGAGTTCAAGGACAAGGCGATGGCGTACGGCATTCCCGGCGTGCGCGCGGACGGCAACGATGTGCTCGCGACGTACGACGTGACGCGCGAAGCCGTCGATCGCGCGCGGCGCGGTGAGGGCGTCTCGCTGATCGAGCTGATGACCTACCGCCGCAAGGGACACGCGGAGCACGACAATCAGTCGTACGTCCCCAGCGGCGAGATCGAGCGCTGGGAAAAGGAGAACGATCCGATCGATCGGTACGTCCGCGTGCTGCTCGAGGAGTTGCAGATCGAGAAAAAGGAGCTCGACGCGATCGATGCCCGTGTGATCGCGGAGATCGATCAGGCCACCGATCTGGCCGAACAGTCGCCGGCGGCCGAGCCGACGGATGCGCTGCGCGGGGTGTACGCGGATCCCGCGTCGGTGGAACCGCTCTGGTATCGCGCGGGCGTCCGCTCCGCGGTGGAGAAAAACGAACGCGCGGCGGGATGGGGGACGTTCAATGGCTGAGATCACGTATCTCGAAGCGATTCGCGAGGCGCTCTTCGAGGAGATGGAGCGCGACAGCAACGTCTTCTGCATGGGCGAGGACATCGGCGCGTACGGCGGCGCCTTCAAGGTCACCGACGGGCTGATGGCGAAGTACGGCGAGCAGCGGGTGATCGACACGCCGATCTCCGAGGCGGGGTTCGTCGGCGCCGCGGCGGGCGCGTCGCACATGGGCATGCGCCCGGTGGTCGAGATGCAGTTCATCGACTTCATCTCGTGCGCGTACGACATGCTCACCAACTACATCGCGACCGCGCGCTATCGCGCCTTTCTTCCGTGCCCGCTGGTGGTGCGCGGACCGTCTGGCGGCTACGTGCGCGGCGGCCCGTTCCATTCCCAGAATCCGGAGGCCGCGTTTCTGCACACGCCGGGTCTCAAGATCGTCTATCCGGCGACGGCGTCGGACGCGAAGGGGCTGCTGAAGGCTGCGATCCGCGACGACGATCCCGTGCTCTTCTTCGAGCACAAGTATCTCTACCGACGCATCAAGGAAGAGATGCCGGCGGGCGATCACGTCGTGCCGATCGGCAAGGCGCGGATCGCACGCGAGGGAACGGATCTGTCGATCATCACGTACGCCGCTACCGTGTGGAAGGCGCTCGAGGCGGCGGAGCAGCTCGCGAAGGAGGATGGGCTGTCTGTAGAGGTGCTCGATCTGCGCACGCTGTTGCCGATGGATGACGAGGCGATCGTCGCGACGGTGAAGAAGACGAATCGGGTGTTGATCGTCCACGAAGACACGCGCACGGGCGGCGTCGCCGGGGAGATCGCCGCGCGCATCAACGAGCACGCATTCGAGTGGCTGGACGCGCCGATTCTGCGCGTCACTGCCGCGGATGTGCCGCTCCCATTCGCCCCACCGCTCGAGGACTACGTGCTGCCGCAAGTGGCGGACATCGTGTCGGTCGCGCGACGGCTGGCCGCGTATTGAGCATGGCCGCCATGCAGGATCCCAACGAGCTACCGCCGAGCCGGTGGCGCTATCTGGTAGCGCTCCCGTTCGCCTTTGTCGGGTACTTTTCGGGAGGAATGCTCGGCGTGGCGGTGGCGAAGGCGGTGGGCGGGTTCACCAAGTGTACGCCCGCCGAAGGTTTCCCAGCGTGTAACTTTGAGCCGTACCTGCAGGTCGGTTCGCTGGTGGGGCTGTTGATCCTCCCGGGGATTCTGGTGTGGCGGCTCTGGCAGAGTGACGCCGCGTATCGACATTCACAGCGAGGGTGATCCGTGGCTCGGATGGATGTGATTATGCCGCAGATGGGCGAGTCGATTGCCGAGGGTACGCTCTCGCGATGGCTCAAGGCGGTAGGGGATGAGGTAAGGCGCGACGAGCCGATCTTCGAGATTTCCACGGACAAGGTGGACGCGGAGATCCCGGCGCCTGCCGCGGGCATTCTCGCGGAGATTCTGGTGGCGCAGGGGCAGACGGTGGCGGTGCAGACCGTTGTCGCGCGCCTGGAGACGGACAAGGCGGCGTATGCGTCGGCGGGCGCGGGCGCGCCGGCCGGTGCGTCGGCGGCTGCGGCGCCGGCGGCGCCGGTTGCGGCGGGATCGTCGGCTGGGGGGCCCCCCCCGAGAAGCGAAGGTAGTGCACTTTCCGCC
>DATCPC010000215.1:0-8997 GCA_036564355.1 Gemmatimonadaceae bacterium
TGCGTCGACGGCACTCGAGTCCTCCGCCGGCAGCGGCGCAATCGCGCGTACGCTGTCGATCCAGTGTTGCAGCCGCGCCGCATTTATCTCGTGCGCCCGCGCAAACGCGTCCCGGAAGCCACGTCCCACGAACAGCTCCACGACGTTCGCACTCGTTCCGCGCACCCACACGATGTAGCCGCCAACCGTCACCGAACCGGTTTCGCGAAACGTCGTTTGGGCACCAACCTGGGCAGCCGACGTCGCTAGCAGCCCCGCACACGCGATCGCGATTCGAATTCGTCCCTTCATGCCGCTCCTCGGGTCTCCCCAAAACACGCACTCTCCCACCTCTGAGAGGACGTCATCTCCTCGCGCGCGCAACACGCGTAACGGTGTGATACAGGGCTCATCCCGTTACAGCACCAGAAAGAAGATTTGCACGGGGCTTGCGATATCCCCATTATCGGTGGATTCACTCGAACGCGGAGCGCACGTGCAAGTCGGGTCGATGGTGGTTGCCTGGATCACGCTGCTCGCGGCGGGGATCGGGGCGCTCGCGGGCGTCGCGATCGCGTCGTTCGTATGGTGGCGGCGTGCGCGCCGGACACGCCAGGATTTCTCCTCTTCGATGCGCCGGCGCGCTACGCAGACCGAGAAGCTGCGCGACCAGTTCGGCGAGCTGCAGGAGAAGCTGCGTCATTACGACGAACAAGGCGTGGAGCTGATCGCGGCGCGCCGCGAAGTCGCGGCACTTCGCGTCGAGATCGAGCAATCGCGCGCGACGCACGAGGATGGGCAGCGCGCCCTCGAGATTGCGCGCGCCGATTACGCCGATGCCGAGGCCCGCTTCGCTTCGCAGCTCGAGTCCGAACGCCTGGACAGCGCCGAGCGCCGTCACCAGGTGGAGTCCGAGCTGGCCGGCGCGCGCGACGCGATGCTCAACATGCAGGACGAGCTCACCGCGGTGCGCGCGAATGCGCAGCGCACGATCGAGCGCCTCGAAGTCGATCTCGACACCACCCGAGCCATGTTGAGTCACGCATCGGAATCGCTGCGGGGCGAGCGCGAGGCGGCGGCCGCGATGCGCGACGAGCTCCGCGCGCAGATCGCGAGCGTCGACTGGGACCGACAGCGCGCGGAGATCGAGCTACAGGACATCCGTCGCGAGTTGGCCGAAAAGCTCGCCGCAACGCAGCCGTTCATCGCGACGATGCGCGAGCAATATCTGCTTGCGGCGGCCGAGCGCGATGCGATGGTGAAGGAGCTCACCATGCAGCGTCAACGCGCGGAGGAGAACGCGCGCATCATCGAGCAGACACGGGCGGACTTCGCGCTCGCGCTCGACGAGGAGCATCGCGCGGCGATGGAGCTGCTCGATCGCGCGTGGAGCTACGTGCAGAGCTATCCGCGAGTCCCCGAATCGTGGCCGCGCCCCCAGGCGCGAGCCGCATCGGCGCGCGACGACACGCCGCAGCCCTCGGGACGCCACACGGAGTCGGAGACGCGAATCGAGGTCGAGCCATCTGCCGACCGATCACCCGCCCCCTCATCCGCTACCGCGTCGTCGCCTCTCAACGAGCACTCCGACTACGATATCGAGGCGGAGCTCGCGGACGCGATCGCGGAGGATCTCGACGCGCGCAGCTTCGTGCGGAACCGAAAGGCACGCAAGCCGGTCGGCACGGTGAAAGTCGGGAACGAGACCATCGTCGTATGCGACGATGGCTCGACGTGGCGAAAGACCGAGCGCGGATGGCGCCAGTCGACGCCGCTGCCCGGAACACCAGTGCTCGGACGCGAGCCCCGCATCGAGCGCGCGGGCTGACGCACCCGCGCGGCGCGCCTACTCTAGGCGGTCGCCGCCCCCGCGAGCTGCGACGTGCAGTTCGGACAGCGAGTCGCCGCCAATGGAATCTCCATCGCACAGTAGGGACAAGGCTTCGTCTTCGGCGCCGGCGGCGGCTCGTTCACGGGAACGAGCTTGTTCACCGCACGCACGATCAGGAACGCGCAAAAGCCGACGATCAAGAACGACACCACGTTATTGACGAACACGCCGTAATTGAGCGTGGTCGCTCCCGCGGCCTTCGCCGCCGCGACCGACGCATAGGGAGCCGCCGCTGCCGCGCCGTCCTTCAGCACCACGAACTTGTTCGAGAAATCAATGCCTCCCGTCGCGAGACCGATGGGCGGCATGATCACGTCGTCGACGAGCGATTTCACCACGGCTCCGAACGCAATACCGATGATGACACCGATGGCGAGATCCATGGCGTTGCCACGCATTATGAACGTCCTGAAATCCTTGAGCATTGGCAGTCTCCGGCTGGTTGGCGGGCGCGCGATGTACCAGGAATCTCGATTGCCGCGGATAATGTACGCCTTTTGAGAATCCTCGGAATGACGGAGCACGGAACCGCGAGCGAGCAACGAGCTCGGCAGCAGCAGCTCGACGCGGCCACCGTTCGTGCGGTCGTGTGTCGTCAGGGCACGGAGCGTGCACCCCGAGTAGCTTGAATCCATGAGCGGATGCAGGAACCACCCGGCCATGACTGCACCGTGCACACACTCGGCCCTGGAGCTCACACATGCCACTGAAAAACGCCGAGGTCGTATCGATTCTGAACGAGTTGATCGAGACCTGCGAAAACGGAATTCGCGGATTCGAGACCGCGAGTGAAGCGGTAGACAATCCGACAGCGAAGGCACTCTTCGCATCACGACTGCCGAACATCCAGCGGGGCGAATCGGAGCTCAAGGCCGAAGTGCGCCGGTTGGGCGGCGATCCCGACAGCCGGGGCACCGTCGCCGGTGCGCTTCATCGCGGATGGATCGATCTGAAAGCCGCGGTGATGGGAAAGAACGAAGAGGCGATCGTGATGGAGTGCGAGCGTGGTGAGGAACACGCCGCGCACGTCTACGAGGACGCGCTCCAGAAAGACCTGCCCATCGACACGCGCGCCATCGTGGAGCGCCAGTATCGCGGTGTCGTAGAGAATCTCGAACGGGTGCGCGCGCTTAGCGGCGCCCCTTTCACTCGGGCGGCGGGCGCGAGCACTACCTCGTCGGCGCCACGCACCCCCGAGAGCGAGACGCGCCCTTCATCCTGAGCGCTCGGCCGGCTCGAATGGACGGCGTGCCCGCATCGTGAGCGACTTCACGATGCGGGCACTCTCGCATCGCCTCTTGCTTCGTCCCGTATCCGAGGCTATTTCGAGCATCCCCACTCGCCGAGGTTCCGTTGTCGCTCCATTCCAATCGTCATCGCTTTCAGCAGAGGGCGACGACGCTCGCGCGCGTTTCGCTTGCATTGATGCTCACGACAGGAGCCCTCGAGGCTCAACGCATCACCTATCCCGGCTCGATCACCGAAGACTCGGTGACGTGGCACGGGCTCAGATGGCGCGACATCGGGATTTTTCGCGGTGGCAGAAGCATCGCGGTCGCCGGCTCTGCGAAACACCCATTCGAGTTCTGGATGGGCACCACCGGCGGCGGCGTGTTCAAGACCAGTGACGGCGGCAATACCTGGTCCCCCGCAAGCGACGGCTACTTCGGTGGGACGATCGGCTCGATCGAGGTGAGCATGTCCGATCCCGACATCGTGTACGTCGGAACGGGCGAGCACGCGATCCGCGGGAACGTCTCGCACGGAGACGGCGTCTTCAAGACGACGAACGGCGGAAAGACGTGGAGCTTCGCGGGGCTCGCCGCCACACAGCACATCTCTCGCGTGCGCGTGCATCCGACGAATCCCGACGTCGTCTGGGTCGCCGCGTTCGGACATGTGTATGGTCCCAATCCGGATCGGGGCGTTTTCAAGACGACCGACGGTGGAAAATCATGGCGCAAGGTGCTCTTCCGGAACGATTCGACGGGCGCCGCCGATCTCGTGCTCGATCCATCGAATCCCGACATTCTGTACGCGTCGTTCTGGCAGGCGTACCGGAAGCCGTGGGCACTCTCATCGGGAGGCGCGGGCTCGAGCATCTACAAGAGCACGGACGGCGGAGAGCACTGGACCGAGCTCACTCACAACAAGGGACTGCCGCCCGGCGTACTCGGACGAATCGGCGTCGAGGTCTCCCGCGCCAAGCCGTCGCTGGTGTGGGCGCTCATCGAAGCCGATTCGGGCGGGCTGTACAAGTCGGACGACGCGGGCGCCACGTGGCGATTCGTGAGCGGGGATCACCGCATTCGCGAGCGCGCGTGGTACTACACGCGGATCATGGCAGACCCCGTCGACACAAATCTCATCTACGCTCCCAACGTTTCGCTGATGAAGAGCGTCGATGGCGGCCAGCATTTCACGAAGTTGGCGGAGCCACATGGGGACAATCACGATCTGTGGATCGCACCGAATGACGGTGCGCGGATGATTCAGTCGAGCGACGGAGGCGCGAGCGTGTCGTATACGCGCGGCGAGTCGTGGACGGATCAGGACTACTCGACGGCGCAGTTCTATCACGTTACGACGACGAATCACTTTCCCTATCGCGTCTGCGGCGCCCAGCAGGACAACTCCGGGGTCTGTGGTCCGAGTCGATTCCCGGGCGGCATTCCGCGAGGCGAATGGTACGATGTGAGCGGCGAGGCTGGCTTCGTGCAGGCGCGCCCCGATGCTCCGGACATCACCTACGGAGGCGACAACAGCGGCTTCATCGGCCGACTCGATCACCGGACGGGATTTTTCCGCCTCGTGGACGTGTGGCCCGAGAGTCCCGATGGACATCCGGCGAGCGAGGCGAAGTACCGTTTCCAGTGGACCGCGCCGCTGCTGATCTCCCCGCACGATCCGCACGTGCTGTACGCCGGCGGCAACCGGCTGTTCCGAACGCTCACCGAGGGACAGAGCTGGACGCCCGTCTCGCCCGATCTCACGCGCCATGATTCGTCGACGCTCGGAATCTCGGGCGGCCCGATCACCTCCGATCAGACGACCGCCGAGTACTACGCGACGATCTTCGCGCTCGCCGAGTCGCCGACGGCGAAGGGCGAGATCTGGACCGGCTCCGACGACGGTCTCCTGCATCTCTCGCGCGACAATGGCGCGACGTGGGCCGACATCACACCGAAACAGTTCGGCGAGTACACGCGCGTCTCGAGCATCGAGCCGAGTCACTTCGCACGAGGCACGGCGTACGTGGCGGTGAACCGATATCAGCTCGAGGACATGGCGCCGTACGTCTGGAAGACAACGGACTTCGGGAAGAGCTGGACGCGACTCGACAACGGACTGCCGGCAACGGAGTTCGTGCGCGTGGTGCGTGAAGATCCGGTGCGCAAAGGTCTGCTGTACGCGGGAACCGAGCGTGGCGTGTGGGTGAGCTTCGACGACGGTGCGCACTGGAAATCGCTTCGGCGAAATCTCCCGATCGTGCCCGTGCACGATCTGGCCATCAAGGACGGCGATCTCATCGCGGCCACACACGGGCGCGGCTTCTGGATTCTCGATGACATCTCCCCGCTGCGGCAGATGAGCGAGCAGACGGCGAGTGCGCCGGCGCACCTCTTCAAGCCGAAGGACGCATGGCGGGTGCTCTGGGGGAGTCCGGAGCCGCTCGACGCGGCGCGTCCGGTGGGATTGAATCCACCCGATGGTGCGATGATCTACTACTCGATCGCCGAGGCGCATCAACCTGTTACCGTCGATATCCTCGACGCGCACCATTCGTTGATACGGTCGTTCTCGAGCGCGCAGGATTCCATCGCAAAGGCCGACAGCATCCGCGGCGACAGCGTAATGCACTTCCAGACTGATAGCGCGCGCCGCGTGCATAACGACTCGTTGACGAAAGCCGGCAAGCAACCGGATACCGCGAAGGTCGTGTACGGTGGCGAAGAGGCGGGTAAAGGCCAGGAAGAGGAAAAGCCCTGGCCGCAGCGCGTTCCGCCTGCGCCTCGCGCGCCGGACAAGCCCGGGCTCAATCGCTTCGCGTGGAACCTCCGCTATCCCGACGTGAAGGGCTTCGCTGGAATGATGGACATTCTCACGAACGGTCCGATCGCGCCCGCGGGTCGGTACTGGGTGCGCGTGCACGTCGGAAGCTGGGTGGACTCCGCCAGCTTCGTGCTGAAGGAAGATCCGCGCGTACACGCCACACCGGCGGACCTCGCGGCGCAGTTTGCCTTTCTGCGGCAGGTTCGGGATACGGTGAACGCCGGCACCACCGCCATCATCACGATTCGCAACGTGCGCGCGCAGCTCGACGACCGGCTCGCGTCCGTGCACGGCGCAGACAGCACGTCGCTTGCGACGGTGGCGGGTGCGCTGCGCGATTCACTCGCGTCCGCCGAGCGACGGTTGTATCAGGTCCATCTTCGCGCCGACGAGGATGCGCTCAACTATCCCGCGGCGGTCGTCGAGCGGATCAGCGCGCTCTCGGCGCACGTGTCGGCCACGAGCGCGCGTCCGACGGCACAGCAGATCGGCGTGTTCCGGCAGTTTGCGCCGGTCCTCCAGGGCAATCTCGCGTCGTACAAGCGAGTGCTGGCGACGGAGATTCCGAAGGTCAACGCGAAGCTGCAGCAGTTGGGAAAGCCGCCGATCCTTCCGCAGGCGAAGGAGCTGCGTCCGCCCAAGACGGTGGCGCTCATGCAGTGAGCGCGGCAGGCGATTCGGAGTGAGCGTGCCGGCGCGATTCTCGCGCTGGCACGTTTGCTTTGCTGGCTCAACGTCTATCGCGGCAGCGCATCCGGAAAGAGGCTGCGAATCACCGCATCGGCGACGACGGCGCGCATCATGCCGAACTTGGGTGTGTCGCGCGTCGGGTTCACGCGGTTCGTCAGCAACACGATGACGATGTCGCGTGTGGGATCGATCCAGATGGACGTGCCCGTGTAGCCGGTATGTCCAAAGCTGCGCGCGGAGGTGTAGCTCCCCGCCGACGAATTTTCCGACGGCGTGTCCCAGCCAAGCGCGCGCGACGAGCCTTCGGGCTGGTTCTGCCGCACCGTCCAGGTCACGAGCTCCGACGGCGGCTGCGGCGCACCGGGAGCGCTCCGTCCCAGTGATCCGGCCAGTACCCACTCGCCGAAGCGGAGCAAATCGTCGGCGTCGCTGAACAGCCCCGCGTGACCGGATACGCCCTCGAGGCGCCATGCGTTCTCGTCGTGCACCTCGCCGCGAAGCGCGGTGGTCGGCCTTCCGGGCACGGACTCAATCTCGGTGGACGCGATCTCCGTGCGCCACTCGCGCGGCGGGAGAAAGCGCATCCTCGAAAATCCAAGCGGGCCCGTCACGCGCTCCGCAAACAGCGCGTCGATCCGTTTGCCGTACTGCTTCTCGATGATGGTCGCCAGGACGATGGCTCCCAGGTCTGAGTACACCATGTGCGCGCCCGGAACGGTATCGAGGTTGGCGGCGAGCGCTTCATCGAGAGCGTCGTGCCGGCTCCCCGGATGCTTCCAGAGCGGCGGTACCGGATCGGGCGGTAGCCCACTGTCGTGCAGGAGCAGATCGCGTACGCGCACGCGCGACTTCTCACCGCCGCCGCGCGCGAACTCCGGGAGGTAGTACACGACGGGCGAATCGAGCGCGATCCGCTGCTCGTGCACCGCCACCATCGCGAGCGTGGTGAGTGCGATCACCTTCGTGAGCGACGCCACGTCGTAAATCGTGCGGCCGTCGGGCGGTCGCGGATCGTCGACGGCGAGCTGCCCTATCGCGTGCTCGTAGTGCCGTCCGCCCACGGACACCGCGAGCACGGCCCCCGGCGCAGCACCGGCGGCGATGGCGGAGTCGACGGTGCGCGATGCGGGCACGAGCTGCATCGACAGCGCGGCGTCGACGGAGATCGGGACGGTGGGCGGAAGCTGCGTGGGGTGCGCGCACGCACTCGAGAGCGCAAGTGGCAGCACTGCGCCAAACCCAATGCGAAATCGAGATGCCAGTAACCGAGATGCCAGTGACATGGAACGAAAGTAACCAGGCGGCCGACGCCGGAGCCGACCGTTTGCTTCTTCGCACCGTTTTCCGTATTTCAAGACAGCACGACCGCAGCTCTGCGCTTCCCCCTGGAGGCGCTCGCGGTCTCGCTCGCTCGCCTTCCCCCGCGCGCGCACGTGAACATCTCTGAGGAGAATTTTATGCTGCACAGACTCACGCTGTACCGCACCTCGCGCCTCGCCCGCGCCGCCATCGCATGTGGCGCACTGCTCGTCGCCGCCGCGTGCTCCGGCGATTCGCCGGTCGCCTCGTCCATCGATCGTACTCGGTCCGATGCACGGCTCCCCAGCCACGCCGAGCTCCAGGCCGCACTCGAGTTCGCGCGCGGCACCGCCAACGGTGGATTCAATCTCGACATGTGGGCGACGGTCGTCGACCGAAGCGGCAAAGTCGTCGCCGTCGCGTACACCGGCGCGAAGGAAGGAGACCAGTGGCAGGGCAGCCGCGTCATCTCCGCTCAAAAGGCCAATACGGGGAATGCGTTCAGCCTCCCCGGGCTCGCCCTCTCCAGCGCGAATCTCTATGCCGCCGCGCAGCCGGGCGGAACGCTCTTCGGACTGCAGGAATCCAACCCCGTCGATCCCGACGTCGCGTATCGGGGAAACGTGAACGACTTCGGCACCGATCACGATCCGATGATCGGCGGGCGCATCGGTGGAATCAACGTCTTCGGCGGAGGCTTCCCGCTGTATGCAAGCGACGGCACGCTCATCGGCGGAATCGGTGTGAGCGGAGATGCCTCGTGCGCCGACCACAACATCGGCTGGAAGACACGCGACCGTCTCCAGCTGGACTTCGTTCCCGCCGGCGTGAGCGCCACGGGCGATGACAACATCATCTACGATATCGACGCAAACGGTCACAGCGCGAGCGGCTTCGGCCATCCCGAGTGCTTCCCCGCCTCGACCACGATCAGCAACGCACTTCCCACCGATTTCCCGATCGGAAATTAGTCACCGGGCGCATCGTGGATGCCGACTCCGGGCCGGCTCCACGATGCGCCGAGGTCGCCCAGCTGGCCGGGCCCGACAGGGGTGGACTTGCCCTGGGCCGCCGCGCAAGATTGA
>DATCPC010000016.1:0-3926 GCA_036564355.1 Gemmatimonadaceae bacterium
CACCCGCATCTCCGACAAGCAGTTCGCGCTCATCGCCCGCGCCCTGGCCGAGCCGCGTCGCTATCGCATGCTCAAGGAGATCGGCGCGCAGGAGGAGCCGATGCCCTGCAGCACCCTGCACCGCGTCCACCGCATCACCGCCGCCACGCTCTCGCATCACCTCAAGGAGCTCGAGACGGCCGGCCTCATCGAGATCGTTCGCGAGGGCAAGTTCGCCAACCTCATCCTCCAGCGCGACGTCCTCCGCGCCTACCTCGATCGACTCGCCCACATCTGACGGTCGTCAGGTGCCGCAGCCCCAGCGAGATCGCCAGCCAACGCACCTGCGCGCCCGGTGCACCGCGCTCGGCATCGGCGAGACCAGCGCGATCTATGGTGTGGTGAGCGCGGCGATCCTGCGTCCACTGCCGTTCCCGCACGGCGAGCGGCTGGGAGCGATTACGCATTCCCCCTCTCTGGCCAGCGTTGTGTTCGAACTTCGTGCGAAATGCGCGATCGACTCGTTTTGCCGTTGATCCAGACGCGCTCGTTCGATATCTCGAATGCACGGAGGCTTCGGACCGAACACTCTTAGGAGGCATCGAATGGCCACACGTCTGCTTCCCTGTCTCGCGCTCCTCGGCCTCTTCGCCGCGCGCTCGGCCGGCCTCGCAACTCATGTGGGTCACGACTCGAGCTCTGCGCATGGCTCGCGCGCCGACGTTGCTCGCGACGATTCGGATGACTCGCTCGAGAAAACCCTCACGCGCGCCGAACGCGCGTCCTGGGTCGCCTGGCAGGCGCACGACGGCAACTTCTTCGAGAACTTTCTCTCCGACGATCACGTGGAAGTCGGTACCAACGGCGTCGCGACCAAGGCGCAGGTGGTCGCCTTGGTGAGCAGCGGAGCGTGCGCGGTGAAGAGCTACTCCGTAGACCACTTCCGCGCGACGCGATTCGATCAGAACACGGCGCTCCTCACGTACCGCGCCGAGCAGCGGACGACGTGTGGAGTGGTCGCGGTGCCGAGCCCGACGTGGGTGAGCTCACTCTTCGTGCGCCGCAACGGGAAATGGGTGAACGCGCTCTACCAGCACACGCAGGAGCAGCGCTAGCCGGTCTCCTGCCATCTCGACGCGCGCGCTTCGTTCCGCAGCCCCCTTTCGTGCGACTCGAGCCACCTTAAGTTCCTCGTGACCGAGTCAGAGCACGGAGCACCCTACGTTCGGGGGCTATACACATGTCGTGGCTGCACGCCAGTACCGCGTTCGTCGCGGCGTTTCTCGCCTCATTGGTGGAGTGTGTCGAGGCGCTCACGATCGTGCTCGCCGTCGGCACCACGCGCGGCTGGCGCCCCTCCCTCCTCGGAGCCGCCGCCAGCACGATCTTCCTCGTCATTCTCGTCGCGATCTTCGGACCCGCCCTCGGCCGCGTTCCGATCAAGACGCTTCAGCTGATCGTCGGCATTCTCCTTCTTCTCTTCGGCATCCGCTGGCTGCGCAAGGCGATCCTCCGCGCGGCGGGCGTGATCGCGACGCACGATGAGGCGAAGATCTATGAGAAGGAGACGGCGCTCATGCGCGAGACCGGCAGCGGCTCGCCGCGCACGTCCTTCGACACGATCGCGTTCCTCGCCTGCTTCAAGGCGGTCGCGCTCGAGGGGCTCGAGGTCTCGTTCACGGTGATCGCGATCGGCGCCGGCGGATCGCTGCTCGTCGCGAGCCTGGGCGCCGCCCTGGCGGCGGTGCTCGTCATCCTGCTGGGCCTCGCGCTCCACCGTCCGCTGTCGCGTGTTCCCGAGAATACGCTCAAGTTCGCCGTGGGCATCATGCTCACGTCCTTCGGAGTCTTCTGGATCGGCGAGGGGCTCGCCTACCCGTGGCCGGGCGAAGATCTCGCACTCCTCGCGATGATCGCCGCGCTCCTCGTGTTCTCCGCGCTCGGCGTCCGCCTCGCCCGCGCGCGCGCGACGGAGATTCGATGAACGCGATCCGCATCGCGCTGACCGAGCTCTGGGGATTGTTCGTGGAGGATGCGACGCTCACCATCGGCACACTCGCGTGCGTGGCGCTCGCGGCGTTCGTCATCCCGCGATCCGGCATCGCGGCGCACTGGCGCGCGCCGATATTATTTGCCGCCGTCGTGCTCATGCTGCTCGAGAATGTGTACCGCGGCGCGCGGAGACCGTAACAGCTAGATCCACCGCCGTACGCGCGCGCGGTACGCCACGTACGCATCGCCGAACTCGCGCGCGAGGTACGCCTCCTCGCGCCTGATCGCGAACAGATACGTGAGCCCGATCGCCTCGGGCAGAAATACAAGCGGCCAGAAGGCGTTCATCACGAGCGCGATCCCGAGATAGACGATCGCGAGGCCGAGATACATCGGGTTGCGCGTGAGCGCGTACGGTCCCTCTTCCGCGAGAGCGCGCGCCGGATGAAATGGGAGGACGGGCGTCTGCAGCCGCCTGAACGTGGACACGGCCCACGCCCCCAGCGATGCGCCGATGAGGATCTCGACGACTCCGACGAGATCGATGATCCTCGCGAGACCATCGCCGTTGACGATGCGAATCGGCACGAAGTGCTGCACGAGCATCCCCGTTGCGAACGGAATCGCGTACAGGAGCGGAGGCGGTATCCGTATGTCCGGCCCGCGCGGTCGTCCCTCCGCCATCGCACCACTCCTCACGTCCGGGAAAGTCGCACGCCCTCGTCGCGAATCCGCTGCCACACGCGCTCGAGATGCCGCTCGGCGGTGAGCACGTTCCCCACGCCGATGCGCATCACGCGCAGTCCGCGCAGCGTTGTGTGCGTAAGATAGGCGTCGCCGCCGGCGTTGACGGCTTCCACCACCTGCTCGTTGAGCAGATCGCACCGCTCCTCACTCAGCCCCGGCGGCTGGAATCGGAAGCATACGACCGCCATCGTCACGGGGGCGGCAGTACTATAGTGGGGCTCGTGCTCCACCCACCCCGCAAACAGCTCGGCGAGCCGGCAATGCTCGCGAATCCGCGCCTCCATTCCCTCGCGCCCGAACGCCCGAATCGTCATCCACGCCTTGAGCGCGCGGAAGCGCCTGCCGAGCTGAATCCCGTAGTCCATGTAGTCCACTGCGCCCGTGGCGTCGGCGTCACCGCGCAGATACTCCGGCGTCAGCGCGAACACCGAGCGCAATACCTCGGGCCTCCGTGTGTACAGCGCGCTGAAGTCGAGCGGCACGAACAGCCACTTGTGTCCATTCACCACCACCGAGTCCGCGAGCTCCGCCCCCGCCATCACCTCGCGCCGCTCGGGGAGCATCGCGAGCGCGCCACCGTACGCCGCGTCGACGTGCAGCCACATGTCGTACGCACGGCAGACCCTCTCGACTTCGGCCACGGGATCGATGCTGGCCGTCGATGTCGTGCCGATAGTCGCCACAATGGCCATCGCGCGAAAGCCGTGCGCGACATCGCCCGCGATCGCGCGCTCGAGCGCCTGCACGTCCATTCGGAACCGCTCATCGCTTCGCACGCGCACGACGTTCTCCTCGCCGAGCCCGAGCACGATCATCGCCTTCTCGACGCTGCTGTGCGCCTGGTCCGACGCGTACACTCGTAACGGCCGCAGCTCCGCCCGCCCGACGAGTCCCCGCTTCCGGATCTCGCTCCCGGCAACCTCCCGCGCCGCCGCAAGCGCGTGCATCAGCGCGACCGATGCCGTATCGTACACGATGCCCATGAATGCATCCGGCAGCCCGATCATGTCGCGGATCCACGCGAGCACGACACCCTCGAGCTCCGTTGCCGCCGGCGACGTGCGCCACGTCATCGCGCTAACGTTCAGCGCGGCCGCGATCATCTCGCCGAGCAGCGCGGGCCCGTTGCTCGTGCTGCCGAAGTAGCCGAGGAAGGCCGGATGTCCCCAGTGCACGATTCCCGGCATGATGAGCGCGTCGAGCTCACC
>DATCPC010000025.1:0-12947 GCA_036564355.1 Gemmatimonadaceae bacterium
GCGCACGACTGCAGCGACGGTGGATTGGCGGTTGCGCTGGCCGAATGCTGCATCGCCGATGAGGACGAAACGATCGGGGCGGAAATCGAGTTGAGTAAGTGGAGCGTGCAGCCCCTGCGCGCGCTGCTGTTCGGCGAGGCGCAGGCGCGAATCATCGTGAGTACACCGGAGTCTGCAACGGTGATCGAGCTCGCCCGCAAGTACGGAGTTCCGGCGCGCGTGATTGGTGAGGTGCGCGCGCGTGACGAAGGACTCACGATACGCATCGGGGAGCGCGTGCTGCGCGCTCCGCTCGAGCGGCTGGCGGACGCCTACCACGGTGCAATTCCAGGAATCATGAACGCGTCCATCGCGGAAGTCGCGGTGCTCGAGCAGCATCCCCAACCATCTGGCGCCTAGAACATGTGTGGAATATTCGGCGTGCGCGGCGTGCAGGATGCCGGTGCGCTCGTGCATCTTGGTTTGTATTCTCTGCAGCACCGCGGGCAGGAGTCGGCAGGCATCGTCGCCATCGACGATGACGGGCAGGCGCGCGCCGTGCGCAGCATGGGACTCGTCTCCGAAGGGCTGGGCGCAGAGCAGACCGCGGCGCTGAGCGGCATGCTCGCGATCGGCCACACTCGGTACAGCACCGCGGGGTCATCGACCATCGAGAACGCGCAGCCCATTCTCGCGCGCTTTCGCGACGGCAACATTTCGCTGGCGCACAACGGCAACATCGTCAACGCCACCGAGTTGCGGCGGGAGCTCGAGGATCAGGGCGCGATCTTTTCCGGATCGATGGACTCGGAGATTCTCGTGCATCGCATCGCGCGATCGCGCTGCGAGCGCCCCGAGGACAAGCTCGCGGAGGCGCTGCGCGGCGTCGAAGGCGCGTACTGCCTCGCCGTGACGATCGGGGACACGCTCCTCGCCGCGCGCGATGCGCACGGCTGGCGCCCGCTCTCCCTCGGCACGCTCGCGGACGGCTACGTGTTCGCGTCGGAGACCTGCGCGCTCGACATCGTCGGCGCGACGCACCTGCGCGACGTCGAGCCGGGCGAGATCGTGATCATCGATGCGAACGGTCTTCGCTCGATCAAGCTTCCCGAGCGCGTGGACCTGAAGCGCTGCGTTTTCGAGTACGTCTACTTCGCGCGCCCCGACAGCCGCATCTTCGATGGCGGCTCCGTCGACCACGCGCGCCGCGAGTTGGGCCGCCAGCTCGGTCGCGAGTGCCCTGCGCCCACGGCCGATCTCGTGTTCGGCGTCCCCGATTCCGCCAACGCGGCCGCGCTCGGATTCGCCGAGGAAACGGGACTGCCGCTCGAGTTCGCCCTCATCCGCAATCACTATGTGGGACGCACCTTCATCCAGCCGAGCCAGGCGGGTCGCGTGCAGAAGGTGAAGGTCAAGTACAACCCGGTTCGCGAGGTTCTCGACGGCAAGAGCGTCGTGATGGTCGACGACTCGATCGTTCGGGGAACCACCACGCGCGGTCTCGTGGCGCTCGTGCGGCAGGCCGGCGCGCGCGAGGTCCACATGCGGATCTCCTCGCCCCCGGTGACGGGTCCGTGCTACTACGGCATCGATACCCCCTCGCGCGAAGAGCTCATCGGAGCGAACATGACGATCAAGCAGATCGCCGACCATATTGGTGTCGATTCGCTCGGCTATCTGTCCCGCGACGGGATGTTGAAGTCGGTTCCGGGAGGCCCGCACGGCTTTTGCCATGCCTGCTTCTCGGGCGACTATCCAACGCCCCCACCCACGGACCCTGACAAGCTTCGGTTCGGCTGCGGATGCTGATGCTGCCGCCCAACCCGGACAACTGACACGAGGCTCGGACCAGACGCGTGCTCGTATACTTTTTTGGCAGCGGTACCGCGGACGGCACGCGGGAGATGAAGGCGGTGCTGGGCGGCAAGGGAGCGAATCTGGCCGAGATGACGAATCTCGGCGTTCCTGTGCCCCCCGGCTTCACAATCGCGTGCTCGGCCTGCCTCGACTATCTGCGCGGCGGCAGCACCAGCGCCGAGCTCCAGAGCGAGATCGAGAAGAATCTCTCGCGCCTCGAGGAGGTGTCCGGCCGCGGCTTCGGCGATCCGAAGAACCCGTTGCTCGTCTCGGTTCGATCCGGCGCGCCGGTATCGATGCCCGGCATGATGGAGACGATTCTCAACCTCGGTCTCAACGATCGCACGGTGATCGGACTCGCGCAGCAGAGCGGGAACGCCCGCTTCGCTTACGATTCCTACCGCCGCTTTCTCCAGATGTACGGCGACGTCGTGCTCAACGTGCCGATGCCCGACTTCGAGCATCTGCTCAAGTCGAAGCGTCTCACGAATGACGCGGAAAATGACGCCGATCTCCCGGAAGATGCTCTCAGGAATCTCGTTGAGGAATACAAGGCGCTCGTGCGAAACCGCATCGGCGCCGATTTTCCGATGGAGCCCCGCGAGCAGCTGAAAGGCGCGATCGAGGCCGTCTGGCGCTCGTGGACGCTCAAGAAGGCCGTCGACTACCGTCGCCAGAACAACATCTCCGAATCGCTCGGCACCGCCGTAAACGTGGTGTCGATGGTCTTCGGCAATCTCGGGAACGATTCGGGCACCGGCGTCGCGTTCACGCGCGATCCCTCCACCGGCGAGAAGCGCTTCTACGGCGAGTTCCTCGTGAACGCGCAGGGCGAGGACGTCGTCGCCGGAATACGCACGCCGCTTCCCATCGAGCAGATGGCCACCCAGCTGCCGGGCGCGTACGCGGAGCTGCTCGAAACGCAGAACCGTCTCGAGCAGCACTACCGCGACATGCAGGACATCGAATTCACGGTGGAGCGCGGCACGCTCTATCTGCTGCAGACGCGTACCGGCAAGCGCACAGCCGCCGCCGCGATCCGCATCGCCGACGAGATGGTCTCCGAGGGCCTGATCACGCAGCGCGAGGCCGTGCTGCGCGTCGACGCCGAGCAGCTCGATCAACTGCTGCATCCGGTCATCGATCCATCGGCAAGCGCGGAGCACATCGCGACGGGGCTCCCCGCGAGTCCGGGCGCCGCCAGCGGCCAGGCGGTCTTCGATCCCGATGTCGCGGAGCAGCGCGCCGCGGAAGGGATTCGCGTGATCCTCGTGCGCGACGAGACGACGCCGGAAGACTTCCATGGCATCGTCGCGGCGCGCGCGGTGCTCACGTCGCGCGGCGGGATGACGAGCCACGCCGCCGTCGTTGCACGCGGCATGGGCAAGTGCGCGATCGTCGGCTGCAAGGAGATGGAGGTCGACCTGCAGCATCGGAGCTTCAAGGTCAACGGCACCACGATCAACGAGGGCGAGTGGATCACGCTGGACGGCGCGACGGGGCGCGTGTTCAGCGGCGACCTGCCCACGATTCCGAGCGATGTCGTTCGCGTGCTCTCCGGACAGATGCGCGGCTCGGATTCGCGCGTGTACGTCACCTACGCGCGGCTGCTCTCGTGGGCCGATGAGGCGCGCACGCTCCAGGTGCGGGCGAACGCGGATACGCCGCAGGACGCGCGCGTCGCGCGGCACTTCGGGGCCGAGGGCGTTGGGCTCTGCCGCACCGAGCACATGTTCTTCGAAGGGGACCGGATCACCGGGATGCGCGAGATGATCGTCGCCCGGGATGAGGGCGGGCGACGGCGCGCACTGGCGAAACTCCTCCCCATGCAGCGCGCCGATTTCGAGGGAATCTTCGAGGCGATGGATGGCTGCCCAGTCACGATTCGCCTGCTCGACCCGCCGCTGCACGAGTTCCTTCCACACGGTGGAGAGGACACGAAGCGCCTCGCGCGCACACTCGGACTCGCGCGCGACGAGCTCAATCGCATCGTCGAGTCGCTTCGCGAGACGAACCCAATGCTCGGGCTTCGCGGATGCCGGCTTGGCATCGTTTACCCGGAGATCACGGAGATGCAGGGGCGCGCGATCTTCGAGGCCGCCGTGCGCGCGAAGCGGCGCGGGATCGACGTGCAACCCGAGATCATGATCCCGCTCGTGTCCACGGTGAAGGAGCTCGAGCACCAGCGGGCGATTCTCGAGCACGTGGCGGATCAGGTGATGGGCGCGATGGGCGAGGAGCTGCCGTACACGATCGGCACGATGATCGAGCTCCCGCGCGCGGCCCTCACCGCGGATCAGATCGCGACGGCGGCGGATTTCTTTTCCTTCGGCACGAACGACCTCACGCAGACGACGCTCGGCCTCAGCCGCGACGATGCGGGGCGCTTCCTGCCGATGTATGTGGAGTCGGGGATTTACCCCGAGGATCCGTTCCGCGTGCTCGATGTCGCGGGCGTGGGGAAGCTGATCAAGTTCGCGGTCACCGAGGGGCGCCGCGTGCGTCCGAACATGAAGACGGGCATCTGCGGAGAGCACGGCGGCGAGCCCCGCTCGATCGCGTTCTGCCAGACCGCGGGGCTCAACTACGTGTCGTGCTCGCCCTACCGTGTGCCGATCGCGCGGCTGGCGGCGGCGCAGTCGGCGCTCAACCTAGCCAAGTGACATCGTCTTCTGCCCGTCCGCCAAGGCCGGCGGGTTGACGTCGTAGATGTAGTACATCGCGCCCGGCCGCTCCTTGCGCAGCAGCGGGAGCGAGACGTTGAAGACGGGAACGCCGCCGAGCGTGGTGCCGCGCAACGTGCCCGAGTGCGCGTGCCCGTGAAAGGCGACGGCCGCGCTGTAGCGGTCGAGCGGCTCCGCGAGACGGTCGGTGCCGAGATAGGGCTGAATCGCGTCGGGCTCGCCCGCGATCGTCGCGGCGATCGGCGCGTAATGCAGCACCGCGACGCGCACCGGCGTCGAGAGACGCCGGAGCGCCAGCTCGAGTGAGTGAACCTCGCTGAGCGTCGCCTTCACGAACGCCTTCGTCTCCGGCTCGCCGAACGGTGTGAGCATCCCGCGGCCGAAGCCGCCCATGAATCCCTTCACACCGGCGAAGCCAACTGTCGGATTCAGCTCGAAGGTGTCGCCACTGAGCAGGTGAACACCGCGTGCGCGCAGCATGCGGCTTCCCTCCTCTACCTGGCCGGATTCGTAGTCGTGGTTCCCGAGCACCGCCACGATGGGCACCGTCACGTCGGTGAGCTCACCAATGACCACGTTGTACTCGGCTAGCGCGCCCCAGCGAGTCAGGTCGCCCGTGAGGACGAGCACGTCCGCCTCGTCGTTGACGCGCGCGAACAACTCGCGATAGAGGCCGACATCATCCTGGCCGCAGTGAAAGTCGCCCACAGCGGCGATGCGCACGCTGCCGGGACGCCGCGGTTGGCTCGCGCGCCGCTCGTGGCCATTCGAGATCGCGCCGGATATGGATCGTTCGGTCATGCGAGAAACTCCTTTACCTGTTCGCTGCGCTCGTCCCAGACATTGCTCTCCGCGATCTCGCGCACGATCGGACGCGCGAGCGCCTGGTTGACGGTTTCCTCGCGAAGGTCCTTCATCTCCCACTCGTGGACGTCGATGGTGAAACTGAAGCGCGAGATGAGCGGCCCGCGCGTGACGAGCTCCCCCGTGCGCTCGCGATCCATGTCGGCGCGCGCCAGGGTGACGAGCTCTTCGCGCACCCAGCGCGGCACGCCGTCGCGATGCTCGGGATACACATAGTCGAACATTTGAATCTGCGCGAGCAACAGCGGCCAGTGCTCCGCCGTCTTCGCGACGATCCGCTTCCAGTCCATTCCTCCGCCAACGCAGACGATGAGGTGGGCGATGTCCGCCATGTCCTGGCGATGGCGCTCGCTGATGAACAGGCGGTGCCACAGCAGCTCTTCGGCCGGAGCCACGCGCACCGGTGTCGCGGCGAGAATCGCGGGACGGCTGTGGCGATACCAGTCGTCGTCGATCATCGCGAGGCCATTCCCCATGCCGAAGATGATGTCGATGAACAGATCGCCGCGCGTCGCTTTGGCGAGCCAGTGCGGCTGCTCGAGGCGCGCTATCATGTCAGCGCCCTTCAGCGCGCGCATCGCGTCGATGAGGTGTGTCGGATCGACGAAAATGTCCAGGTCCTTCGTCTCGCGATAAATCCCCGTGTGCTCGTAAATGGCGTACGCGCCCGCAACCACGTACGCGATGCCGGCCGCGTTGAGCGCCACGAGCGCCACCTTGTACAGCTCGCGCTCGGCCTCCGGAACCCAGAAGTCTCCGTGAGTGACCGAGCGCTCTTCCTCGCGTGAGAGCGCTCCCCGCTTGCGTGCCTGTGCCAGCGTGCGGCCCATTTCTCCCATTGACTCCTCACGTTGCGCAGTGCGGCGCGTGGCCCTTGGGCCCTTGGCGTACAGACGGCCTTGCGATGGCGTTTCGGCCTTTTCTCGGCACGCACCGTGCCGGGCGTGCTCCGATGCAGGAACGCCGGACGGAGCGTGGGCTCTATCCGGCGTTCCGAGTGGACCTGGCGAGAGTCGAACTCGCGTCTTGCATAGGATCAACCACAGCGTCTACGTGCGTAGTCCACCGATTGATGTCTCCGACGGCTGGCTGGTGAACGACCCACCGTTGGATGAGCTCTCTAAAGTTTCGCCACGTGCCTGAGAGCGCGACGCGCGGCTAGCCCAGATTTTCGATACCTGCGAAGCCGCCCCGGGCGGGCTTCCTCGCAGGCACTCACAAGCGGTAACCGAAGTTACGCTGCGAGAGCCATGTTTGAGTTGGCAGTTGAAAATTTTCCCGAGGGTTTTACCAGGAACCCGAGGACCTGGGCACGCGACCACAGTTTCTTCTACACAATCGAAACCATTTCAGGCCCGACTTGCATGTAAATATACCCCCCTCTCGGCCGCACGCCAAGCGAGTCGGGAGCCCCTTAACCCCTCCGGCGGCCGCTCACGCCGCGCCCGGCGTTCCCTTTCCGAAGGAGCTTCGCGACATCGCCTGCCGAACGCAATTACGCCCCGCGCTCTTCGCCTGATAGAGCGCCATGTCGGCAGCCGGAAAGAGGAGGTCTCCCGCTTTGACGCTCTCCGTATAGGACGCGACGCCGAACGATGCCGTCACCGTGATCGGCGAGCGACCGTTCGGCGATGCCACCTTGAGCAGCGAAATGGCTTCGCGAAGCCGCTCGGCCGTCGCCGACGCGCCGGCCAAATTCGTTTGCGGGAGCAGGATCGCGAGCTCTTCGCCGCCGTAGCGCGAGCACAGATCGATCTCCCGAATCGTCCGCTGGGCGGCCTTCGCGACTTCCTTGAGCACCTCGTCGCCGCCCTGATGGCCGAAGACGTCGTTGACGGTCTTGAACATGTCGATGTCGAGCAGAATCAGCGACACCGGTTGGCGGTGACGGGCGTGCTCCAGCAAGTGATGTCGCAGGCGATCCTCGAACTGACGACGATTCGCCAGCCCGGTGAGCGCGTCGTGATTCGACTTCTGAGTGACATCCTGCAGCTGCTCCACGTTCTTGAGCGCCACCGAGGCCACCGGCGCCAGCATCGAGAGCAGCTCCCCTTCGACCGCCGTCAGCTGCGCCTCTTCGTCCCCTTCGACGCACACCGCACCGATCAGTTCATCATCGACTACCAGCGGCACGATCGCGAGCGAGCCGATGCGGCGCGATGCCTCGGTAGGGCTGAACGGAAGCCCTTCTGATTTTCGATATGTCTCGCGCACGGCCATGCGCGGCCGGTCCGGATTACGCAGAAACTTCCCGATGATCGAGTCGACCGCGACCACGGAGCCGGCCTCGATCGTGTGGAGCGGCGTCACGCTTTCCACCACCGCGGAGTTCTCGCCCTCATTCCAGCGCACGAACGCGCAGCGCGTGCCGCCGGAGACCTCGAGCGCACTCTCGCAGATGGCGGCGCTGAGCGAGGCGAGGTCCTGGCTCATCTGAATCTTGTGCGCGGCGACGACGACCTTATCCGCCTTGCCGCGATAGCGGCGCGTCTCCTTTCCGTCGTTCAACATGTCGACGAGCAGTGTCAGCCGCGTCGCATAGCGCGCGAGGAAGATCTTCGCGCGCTCGCGCGAGAGGCTCTCGCGGTCCGCCGCGAACACGCCGAGGGCTCCGTGAAAGCGCCCCTCTTTCCCCACCGGGGCGGTAAGGAAGAACGATGACTCGGTGTCGTAGTTGGTGGTCGGGAGGCCCTGCTGGATCGCCCAGTGGACGAGAGAGTCGAGCGGCGGATTCGTCACGAAGCTGACCTTCGGAATCGGGCTCGAGGCAGAAGAGACCGGGACCAGTTGATCGGTGTCGCGGAGGTACCGCCAGAGCACCACCTCGTCGCCGCCGACCTGGTCCCGCATCTCGCGAAGGAAGCGCGAGATCGTCTCCTGCTCCACGTTGCTCTCGGGCTCCGCGTCGACGGCGACCGAGCGACGCTGCTCCGGGAGCGTGCGCGTGCCGCGTGCGGGCGTCTCGAGGCCGCGAACGGAGCGCGTCTGCGGCGTGCCGGAGCGTCCGACGGCACCGGACGTCACGACGCGGCCATACGATTCACCGCTCACCACCGACGCGATCGCGAGCGCCACGACGCCGACGATCGTCACGACGTGGAGCGGGTGGGCGACATACGGGTCGAGCGTGAGTGTCAGCGCCGTCACGATTACCGCGCACATGCTGCCAACGCGCAATCCCTTCCGATAAGAAAGGAGCGCGATGACACAGCACATGAGCGCGAGCAGCGGCGAGCGTGCGTAGCTGCTCGCGATGATCGCAACTGCGGAGCAGGACGCTACCAGGACCGCTGGGCGAGCCCGTTCAGAAAAAATGACAGACAGACGTCGCCGCCTTCAAAGGATGGAGTGGTGATTCAGCGATGGATGATACGCGAGGCCGCGTACGCTGCTCCGAATCCGTTATCGATATTGACGACGGTGACGCCGGCGGCGCAACTGTTCAACATCGAGAGCAGAGCGGCAATTCCGCCGAAGCTCGCGCCATATCCTACACTCGTGGGGACCGCGATGACAGGGATAGCGACCAGCCCGCCGACCACGGACGGCAGCGCGCCCTCCATGCCGGCGACGACGATGATCACGGCAGCCGAGCGCAGCTGATCGCCGCGCGATAACAGACGATGGATGCCGGCCACGCCGACGTCGGTGAGCCGCTCCACCTGTGCGCCAAACGCGCGCGCACAGACCGCAGCTTCCTCGGCCACGGGAAGGTCGCTCGTGCCTGCCGTGATCACCAGCACGGTGCCAGGCTGCGCATGCGGCGGAGTCGCGGGTGCGAGATAGGCGACGCGCCCGAGAACGTTGAGCTCCGCCGCGGGAAAGTGCTCCGCCAGTGGCGCCCACATCTCCGGCTGCACACGCGTGATGAGGAAGCCCTCGCCCTCGGCGCTCAGATTCGCGGCGATCGCGAGCACCTGCTCGGGCGTCTTCCCGGCGGCAAAGACGACCTCGGGAAAACCCTGGCGAAGCGCGCGATGATGATCGAGTGTCGCGAAGGACAGCGACTCGCTGTCGGGGAGCGAGAGCTGGCGCAGCGCCTCTTCGCTATCGAGTTCCCCGCTGGCGACGCGGTCGAGGAGGGCCCGCGTGCGCTCGAGGTTCACGCCGCGAGCGTCTCCTCTTCCCGGCCGGCGGGCTCGCGATCGACGCGATCGCCGCGCGCGAGTGCGACCAGGTAGTCGGCGAATATTCCCTCGACCTCCATGAGCGAAGTCACGGCGTGCAGTCGCTTGCGGAGGTCGGCGGATCCCGGAAGTCCCTTGACGTACCAGCCGAGGTGCTTGCGGAACTCGATCGCGGCGCCGCGCTGATCGACCTCGTACGCGTCGGCCATGCGCGCGTGATCGAGCGCGATCGCGAAGCGCTGTTCGACGGCCGGCGCGGCAGGTATTGGCTTGCCGTCGAGCAGGGCGCGCGCCTGCGTGAAGATCCACGGCTGGCCGAACGATCCGCGCCCGATCATCACTCCTGCGCAACCGGTCTGCTCGCGCATGCGAACCACATCTGCCGCGGAGCCGATGTCTCCGTTTCCGAGCACGGGAACGCCGACTGAGGCGACCACGGCGGCGATCTCGTCCCAGTTCGCGCGGCCGGAATACATCTGCGTGCGCGAGCGCGCGTGGAGCGCGATGACGGCCGCTCCGGCGTCCTCGCACACGCGCGCGATGTGCACGGGATCGCGCATCTCCTCGTTCCACCCGCTGCGAATCTTGGCGGTGACGGGAAGGTGCGTGCGCGCACGGACGCTGCGAATGATGTCGGCGACGAGCGTGAGATCCTTGAGGCATCCCGAGCCGCCGTTGCGCTTCACGACCTTCTTCACCGGGCAGCCGAAGTTGATGTCGATGAAGTTCGGCGCGAAGACGTCGGTGACGAATGCGGCCGCGTCGCCCATGGCGGCGGGATCGGAGCCGAAGATCTGAACGCCTATCGGATGCTCGTCGGCGCCGAAGCGAAGCTTGGAGATGGTCGCCTCGTTCTCGCGGCGAATGCCCTCCGCGGACAGAAACTCGGTGACGACCACGTCCGCGCCGAAGCGCCGGCAGAGCCGCCGGAAGGGCGACTCGGAAACCCCCGCCATGGGCGCGAGATAGAGCGGAATGGGGTTCGACAACGCGACCGGGAAGCGCATATGCGGAAATCTAGCTGCAGTTGCAAGTCCATGCAACGCATGGAGTTTGACACTCGCTGCGGTGCGCGATAGCTTCAGGCGTTGCTGCGGGCAGCGTCCCGCGTGCCTGCTCCGACATCGCTGACGAGGAAATTGATGGAACTGCGCCAGTTCTTTACCGAAGACGCAATCAAGCTCGAGCTCGAGTCCACGACGAAGGACGACGTGCTGAAGGAGCTGATCTCATTGCTGGGCCTCGACGAGAAGTCGGAGGGGATGCTGTACAAGATGCTGAAGCGGCGCGAGAACCTCGGCTCCACGGGCATAGGACGCGGGATCGCGATTCCGCATTGCCGGTCGCTCGTGGTGAGCAAGCTGCGCGTCGCGTTCGGACGGAAGGCGAGCGGCGTGGACTTCAAGGCGATCGACGACAAGCCGGTGAACTTCTTTTTCCTCATCGTGGCGCCGCCGCTCGAGGTGTCGAACCAGTATCTCCCGGTGCTGGGGAAGATCGCGCAGTTCAGCAAGGAATCGGACGTGCCGCAGCGGCTGTTGGGACTGACGGAGCCGGTGCAGTTTCTCAGGCTGCTGGAGGAGAAGGGGGTGTAGGGCGGGATGCGGCTGACTTGACAGCAGCACCGCATCTCGTTATTTCGCTATTATGCTAAATAGCCAAACAGCTACGCAGTCGACCAAGGCGACCCTCGGGTTGCTGAAGGCCGCCGCCAGCCCCGTACGGTTGGCGATCCTCGACTACCTGAAATCTCCCGCCAAGCACTTCCCGCCCCAGACCGACGGCGACTTCCAGCGCGACGGCGTCTGCGCCGACTTCATTCGCGAGAAGCTGGGAATCGCCGCCGCGACCGCGTCCAGGCATCTCACCCTGCTCACGGATGCCGGCCTGCTGGTCGCGACGCGAAAAAAGGGGTGGGTGTTCTACCGGCGCGATGAGGTGGCCATCCGACGATTCGTCAAGCAACTCCAATCCAGTCTGTGAGATCGAAGCCATGCCCCTGAGCTACGTGCATGTCGATGTCTTCGCGCAACGCCCCTTCAGCGGTAACAGCCTTCCGGTATTTCCGAATGCGCCGGCGCTGAGCGCCAGTCAGATGCAGCGCATCACTCAGGAGCTGCACCACTTCGAAGCCATTTTCCTGGAGCCCACAGCGGATCCGAACAGAGTTCGCGCGCGGGTGTTCGATCTGTTCGAGGAGCTCGCGTTCGCCGGGCACCCGCTCATCGGCGCGGCGGCGGTCCTGCACTCCCGCGCGGGCCACGACGCGCCACAACGCTGGACGTTCGACCTCGCCGCGAAATCGGTCACGATCGCGACCGAGCGGACGCCACGCGGCTACTTCGGATTGCTGAACCAGGGCGCCCCGGAGTTCTTCGGGGAAGTCGACGCGCGCGAATCGATGTCGGCCGCCTTCGCGCTCGCGCCGGACGATCTTCGATCCGATCTACCGCTCGAGGTGGTGAGCACGGGGCTTCGCTATCTCATCGTTCCCGTACGACGCGGGGCGCTGGAACGAGCGAGGATCCGGAGCGATCTCACGAACGCGCTGCACGGGTACGGCGCGCAGTTCGCCGTCCTCCTCGATGAGGAGTCGCTCGAGGTGCGCCATTGGAACAACGATGGAGTCGTCGAGGACATCGCCACCGGGAGTGCTGCCGGAACGATCGGCGCATATCGGCTCAGGCATGGGCTCGCCGTGGCCGGTGACACGTTCGTTCTTAATCAGGGGAGATACACGGGAAGGCCCAGCGAGCTGCGAGTCAGGCCCGAAGGGAGCCCGCGCTCGGTTTCCGCGGTCTTCGTCGGTGGCGACGTCGCCCTCGTCGGCTCGGGAACCCTCGACGCTCATCCCGAGCTCGCGGCATGAGCCGCGTCGTCACCCTCCCGCGATAGCGCCAACGATCATCAACGGCTCATCTCCCGACGCCACGTCATCGGGGAGCTGGAAATCCGCCGGCTCGTGTGAAATATCCTCCTGACAGGCGAAGAAGCGCAGGAACGCGCGCCGCTCCTGCGTGACCTGATCGCGAATCGTTCCGCGCAGCATCGGATAGCGCGCCTCGAGCGCGTCGAGAATCGCCCGCGGTGTCGCGGCGCCATCGACACTCACCTCCACCTCGCCGCTTACGCGAGCCAGGGTGCGCAGATGCTGCGGCAGGACGACCCGGATCATGACAGCGTCTGCACTTCAACCGACAGCACCGCCGGCAGATCGCGCACGATCGGCTTCCAGCTGTCGCCCGCATCGATGGACGCGTAGACCTGCCCTCCCGTCGTTCCGAAGTACACGCCACACGAATCGAGCGAATCGACCGCCATCGCATCGCGTAGCACGTTCACGTAACAGTTCTCCTGCGGAAGCCCCTTCGTGAGCGCCTCCCACTCGTTGCCACCGCTCCGGCTGCGATACACCCGGAGCTTGCCATCGAGCGGA
>DATCPC010000050.1:0-18575 GCA_036564355.1 Gemmatimonadaceae bacterium
ACTTCTCCACCGACAGCGCCGATCTCGAGATTGGCACCTCGCAGGTGCACCTGCTCCCGGACGGCCGGTACGCGCTCACCGCGAGCGCCGCCGAGAATGGGTCTGGCGCGCCGCTCAAGCTCGAACTCATCGTGACGCCCGCGCCGAACATCCTCTTTCCCGGCGGGTCGATCGCCGAGTGCGCGGACACGGATGAGAGCTGCCCGTTCGCATCGGGGTACGCGGTGCCCGCGCTTCGCGCGAGCGCCACGGGCTCGCTCTGCGTTGCCGGCTCGTGCGAGCGCTTCGATGACGCGCAGTCGTACCACGATCACAACTGGGGCGTGTGGCACGGCGTCTCGTGGGACTGGGGCGCGACACGTGCGGGCGAGTATACGCTGCTCTACGGCCGCGTCGCGCCGCCGGACAGCGTCGGCACCACGCAGCCCTTCTTCGTCTACCTCACCGACTCGCTCGGCTTTCGCGCGCTCTTCCGCCCGCACGAGATCGCGTACGACGATGGCCGCACGATCGTCGTCAATGGCCGCGAGGTGAAGGTGCCGTCGCGCGCGGTGATGCAGGACGCGCGCGGCGCCGACACCCTGCGCGTGGAGCTCGACATCGAGGACGCGATCGGCAGCGACACGCGCACGTCGCTCATCGAGCGCGGCGATGCGGCAGACGCGCGTCGGATTCTACGCCCGTACTTCATCCAGATGAAAGGTCGTGCGCGCATCAGTGGACGCGTGGGCGGCGCGCCGGTCGCGGGGGAAGGCACGGGGTTCTTCGAGACGTACCGCTAGGTCGCGCTTGCCTGGCTTGGCGCCGCCGACCATCATGTCGCGCATGACAAAACCATCCGACGACCTCGAGCTCGTGCACCGCTTCACCACCGGCGAACCCCCTAACGCGTCGACCACGCTCCTGCTCCTGCACGGCACCGGTGGCGATGAGAACGATCTCGTTCCACTCGGCGAGTCGCTGCTCCCCGGCGCCGCGATCCTCGCTCCACGCGGCGCCGTGCGCGAGCACGGTGCACCAAGATTTTTCAGGAGGCTCGCCGAAGGGGTGTTCGATCTCGAGGATCTCGCGCTCCGCACGCAGCAGCTCATTCGCTTCGTCAACGGCGCGGTCGCGAAGTACGAGCTCGATGCGACGCGACTCATCGCGATCGGTTTTTCCAACGGCGCGAACATCGCCGCGAGCGTGATGCTCACCGGCCCCGCGCCCTTCTCGCACGCCATCCTCTTTCGTGCGATGGTCCCATTCGAGCCGAAGCAGCCCGCCAAGCTCGGTGGCATGCCCGTGCTGCTGTGCTCCGGCGAGTGGGATTCCATCGCCTCGCCGGAACAGGCGCGCCGGCTGCAGACATTGCTCACCGCAGCCGGCGCCGTCGCCACGATCAACTTCTACAACGCCGGTCACACGCTCACGCGCGACGATGTGCACGGCGCGGCCAACTGGATCGCCGCGTCTACCTCGCCGCCGAAACCTCCGCCGCCGGCGTAACGAGCACCGGCAGCCCGCGCTCGATCTCCGCGCGTTGCGGCTCCAGCCAGGGCGGAAGAATCAGCTGAGTACCCAGCGCATCCGCGCTCTCGTCGATCTCGAAGCCGGGTCCGTCTGTCGCGAGCTCGAACAGCGCGCCGCCCGGCTCGTTGAAGTACACGGACTTGAACCAGAAGCGGTCGATCACCTCCGTGGTCCGGGTGCCGAGGTCGTGCAGCTGCCTCCGCGCCGCGAGCTCCGCGGCATCGTCGGCCACGCGCCACGCGACATGGTGCACGCGCCCCGTCCCCCACGCGCCGCGCGCGACGGACGGGAGTTCCTCCACATCGACGACGCGCCCCGACCCACCGCCGCCCAGGGCGTAGCGTTTCCACCCATTCTCTTCCGCCAGCAGAGAGAATCCCATCCCCTCCGTGAGCAGATTTTCGGTGGGCGCGATGTTCCGCTCGGAAATGCGAACGGTGTGCAATCCGCGAATCTGGTGCTCGACGGGAACCGGACTCCCGTTCCACGGCGTGAACTCGCGCGCATCGCTCGACTCAACCAACGCGAGCGCCAGCCCGTGCACGTCGGTGAAGGGAAGGGCGCGCTCGCCGAAGCGAGTGACCTGCGTCCCGATCTTCACGCCGTGCTTTTGCAGGCGCTCAGTCCAATACGCCAGCGACCCCGCCGGCACCGCGAGCGAGACCTCGTTCGTGAGCCCGGTGCCGTCGCGGCCGCGCGGCATGTGCGCCCACGGGAAGAAGGTCAGATCCGAGCCCGCATGCCCCTCGGCATCGGCGTAGAACAGGTGGTACGTGGACGGGTCATCCTGATTGACAGACTTTTTGACGAGCCGCATCCCGAGGACGCCGGCGTAGAAATCGAGATTCTCCTGCGCGGGGCCCGCGATGGCGGTGACGTGGTGGATCCCGGTGATGTTCGACATGTGCTGTGCTCACGGACGAGGGCAAGTACCAAAGTATCTTACTACTGAGATAAACGCGCCTTCCGCTTGGATCGTTCCCGGCGGAGCGGCTCCTTCTCCGCACCCTTTCCGAGGGTCCGCAGCATCCCCGCCAGCCGCTTCTGCTCCTTGGGCGAGAGCGCGCCGAGCACCTTGGCGAGCCGCTTGGCATGGCCGGGAAAGATCTGCCTGATCAGCGCGCTTCCGTTAGGCGTGAGGACGGCGAAGCGCGACCGCTTGTCGCCCGGGAAGCTCTCGCGCGTCACGAGCCCCTTGGCCTCGAGGCGATCCACGAGATAGGTGACGCCACCACTCGTCACGAGGATCTTCCTCTGGAGGTCGCCCAGGAGTAGCGGGCCCTTGTGGTAGAGCGCCTCGAGAATCCCGAACTCCGAGGCGGTCAGGTCGTACCGCGCGACGTCCGCGGTCACGTGCCTGGAGATGGCGAGATAGGCCCGCGCGAGCACGACCCATGACTTGAGCGCGGCCGCCGAATCCTTCTCGGCCTTGCTGCGCTTGGACTCCGCCGGGGACGGCGGCGCTGAATCGTCGGGTGGCGCTGTCATCTCAGCGCTAAGATAATCACGGGCCGCGCCGAACGCGACCCGTGCCGGTCAGTCCGCGGAACGCGACCCGTGGCGGTCAGTCCGCGGACTCGCTCCCGGTATCGCCGTGCGCGTCGGTCTCCACCGTCACCCGACGCTGCTCCCCGCTCGCGCGCGCGGCCCGCTGCCGCTGGCGCCCGAACGCCTCCTTCGCGTACTGCCGCACCGCCTCCCAGTCGCCGTGCTTGCTGCGAATCTCATCCGTCCACCCGGTGCGCAGATCGCGCTCGACGCTCTCGAACGGCATCCCGTTGTACGACGGATTGGTCGCGGCGATGTGCCCCACGAGATACGCGGGGCGCACCATCTCGTAAGAACAGTCCGCGAGGCGCGTGGGCGAAAAGTCGTAGTGCGCGCGATAGACGACGTCATCTTCGAACGTCACCTGTCGCAGCGACGCGGCAACATCCCGCTCCGCCCACCAGCCACCAACCGCCTCGCCAATCGCGTGGACCACGACGTCGAGGGAGCGACCGAGCGCGGTCACTTCGCGCTCGTGCTCGGGGCGTGCGGGTAGATCGTTCGCGCGGCGCTCCTCGTTCGCTCGCCGGTCTTCTTGTCTGCGCTCCATGACTCACCTCTGCGTACGCGTTCTCGCAATGCTTGCAAGGACGGGACCGATATTTCGACTCCATACAGCGCGAGGGCAGCGCCTCTCGCCCCGACGCAAGATACCTTACAGGAGCTGATTCGCGCCATTGCGATCGCGACCGAGAACCGCCACGATTTGTTGCATGTCGCCCATTCGGATCGGCACCCAGGGATGGAACTACGACTCCTGGGTGGGCCCGTTCTATCCCGACGGAACGCGCGCCCCGGACTATCTCACGCTCTACGCGCGCGCCTTCGACACCGTTGAGGTCGACTCCACCTTCTACGCGATTCCGGCGTCGAAAGTCGTGCGCGGATGGGCCGCCCGCACTCCGAACAATTTTCTCTTTGCACTGAAGCTCCCGCAGGAGATCACGCACGAAAAGCGCCTGCGCGCGGCCGAGGATACGTCGGCCCTCTTCCTCGATCGCGCGCGCGAGCTCGGACCGAAGCTCGGCCCCGTGCTCATCCAGCTCGGCCCCGACTTCGGGCCGTCGGAGCTCCCCGCGCTCGCGGCCTATCTGCCCACGCTGCCGCGCGACATCCAGTTCGCCATCGAGTTCCGCGATCGGCGGTGGATCAACGACGGAGTGATCGCGCTGCTCGCCGAGTACCGCGTCGCGCTCACGCTCGCGGACGCGCGCTGGATTCAGCGCAAGACGATGCTCGCGCTCGCCGAGCGACCGACGGCGGACTTCGCGTACGTGCGGTGGATGGGGCCCGACCGCGACATCGTCGACTACTCGCGATTGCAGTTCGATCGCACGCGCGAGATCGAGCAGTGGTCGGAGGCGCTGCTCATGCTCATCCAGAAAGTGACGGCGGTGTACGGCTACGTGAACAATCACTTCGCGGGGCACTCGCCCGCATCCGCGCGCCAGCTGCAGCGCCTGTTCGGGCAGGCACCGGTCGATCCGAACGACCTCGGCGAGCAGATCCGCCTCTTCTGAGTTCCTGCTGCACGTCAGCTCGAACGGACGCGCGTTATCTTTTTGTGAATGAAGCGACGCAACGTGCTCGCCGCCGTCTTCGCGATCGTGACGGCGCTGATCTTCTCGCGGCTCGGGGTCTGGCAGCTGCAGCGACTCGGCGAGCGACGCGCGCGGAACGAGGCCCTCGCGTCGCGGCTGCACACGCCGGCGCTCTCTCTGTCGCAACTCCCCGCCGACAGCGCGGGCACCCATTGGCGCCGCGCGCTCGCGACCGGCAGCTACGATTTCGACCATCAGATCGTGCTCAGCGGCCGCACCCACGATGGCTCACCGGGCGTGCAGATTCTCACGCCGCTGCACCTGGAGAGCGGTGGCCCGGCGGTGCTCGTCAATCGCGGCTGGGTGTATTCGCCGGACGCCGCCTCGGTGGATTTGGGCAGGTGGGACGAGCCGCCACATGCGACGGTGTCCGGGTACGTGGAAGATTTCGTTCATGGGGGGCGAGGGGTCGCCCGACTCCCCTCGCACACCAATGCATGGACGCGGCTCGATGCGGCGGAGCTCCGCGCCGCGTTCCCCTTTCCGATCGCACCCTACTACGTGGTCGCGCTCGACACGCTCGTTGAGTACCGCCGCGCGCACGAGATCCCGAGCGTCACCCCCGTGCGGCTCGAGCTCCCGCAGATGGACGACGGGCCGCACCTCAGCTACGCGATCCAGTGGTTTACCTTCGCGGCGGTCGCCCTGGTGGGCGTCGGCACTCTTATCGCACAGGACGCCAGGCGCGGCCAGCGCCCGCCGGACGCCCGTTAGGCAAGGATTTCCCCGTTTCGCGCCGCCGGGCGGATGGTAACTTGAGGCAACACCAATCCTTCTCTCGAGACGCGCATGGGAAAGATCACTCAGGAACTGGCCACCGAGCAGGAAGCTCGCGATGTCGCGGAAGCGGCGCGCGAGAGCGACTGGACTGAGCCGAGCTTCCTCCGCGAGCTCTTTCTGGGGCGGCTGCGCCTCGATCTGATCCACCCGTTTCCGCCCGAGAACGAGGCCGAAACGGAGAACGCGCGCCCGTTCATGGAGAAGCTGCGCGCGGTGTTGAACACGGTCGACTCCGATGCGATCGACCGCGACGGGCACATCCCCGAAGAGGTGGTGCAGAAGCTCCGCGACATCGGCGCGTTCGGGATCAAGATTCCGCGCGAGTACGGTGGACTCGGCCTGTCACAGGTGAGCTACATCCGCGCGATCGGCATGGTGACCTCGAAGGACGGATCGCTCACTGCGCTTCTGTCCGCGCACCAGTCGATCGGGCTGCCGCAGCCGCTCAAGCTCTTCGGCACCGATGCGCAGAAGAAGAAATTCTTCCCGCGCCTCGCGAAGGGCGCGATCTCGGCATTCGCGCTCACGGAATCGGATGCGGGCAGCGATCCGGCGAACATGCGCACCAGTGCCACGGTCACGGAGGATGGCTCGCACTACATTCTCAACGGCACGAAGCTCTGGTGCACCAACGGCACGCGGGCCGAGCTGATGGTGGTGATGGCGCGCACTCCCGATGCGATCGTCAACGGAAAGCCGAAGAAGCAGATCACGGCGTTCATCGTGGAGACGAGCTGGCCGGGCGTCGAGATCGTGCACCGCTCGCGCTTCATGGGGCTCAAGGGGATAGAGAACGGCGTCATCCGCTTCAACAACGTGCGCGTCCCCAAGGAGAACATCCTCTGGGGCGAGGGGAAGGGGCTCAAGCTCGCGCTCATCACGCTCAACACCGGGCGGCTCACGCTGCCGGCGAGCGCGGCGTACGGCGCGAAGGCGATGCTGCAGGTCGTTCGCGAGTGGGGAAACGATCGCGTGCAGTGGGGCCAGCCGATCGGGAAGCACGAGGCGATTGCGCAGAAGATCGCGCTGATGGCCGCGAACACGTTCGCCATGGAGTCGATCGCCGAGCTGGCGAGCGCGATGGCCGACCGCGGCGGCTACGACATTCGACTCGAGGCCGCGATCGCCAAGCTGTGGAACACCGAGGCCGGGTGGCGCATCGTCGATGATGCGCTGCAGATCCGCGGCGGGCGCGGCTACGAGACCGCGGACTCGCTCAAGGCACGCGGCGAGGCGCCGATTCCGGTCGAGCGCGCGATGCGCGACTTCCGCATCAATCTCATCTTCGAGGGCTCGTCGGAGATCATGCGGCTGTTCATCGCGCGCGAGGCAGTGGATCACCACTTCAAGACGGCGTTCGACGTGGTGAATCCGAAGGCGTCGGGAAAGGAGAAGTGGGCTGCGCTCGTGCGCTCCGCGAAGTTCTATCCCACCTGGTACACCACGCGGTGGGTGGGAAACATGAAGGGCTACGGCGAGTTCGGTGCGCTGGCCGGCCACCTTCGTTTCATCGACTCCACGGCGCGCAAGCTCGGCCGCGCGATCTTCCACGCGATGGTGAGGCTCGGCCCGAAGCTCGAGCGGCGGCAGATGGTGCTCTTCCGCGCGGTGGACATCGGCGCGGAGCTGTTCGCGATGAGCGCGGCGTGCACGCGCGCGCTGATGCTGAGCAGGACAGGCGACGCCAACGCGGGCGGCGCGTACGTCGGCGCCGCGAACGCCATCGATCTCGCGGACCTGTTCTGCCGCGAGTCGAAGCTCCGCATCGGCGCGCACTTCGACAATCTCTTCGGCGTGAATGACGCGGCGATCTATCGCGTGTCGCAGCAGGTGCTGAAGGGAGAGTACGAGTGGCTGGAGCGCGGTATCATCGAGGCGCCGGAGCCGGCGCCGAGCGGGATGTCGGCCGAGGCCGAGAGCGAGCGGCCGGAACCGGCGATCGTCGGCTAGGTTGACGGTCTTCTGACGCCATTTGCTCTGGCCGCTACACCGCCGGAGCGATAAAATCCGACGGTAAATAGCTCGCCCTCGTACTATCGAGTCCGCGTGTCGCTCGCGTCGCCGCTCAAGCGCTCTCTGTTGCCATTGCTCGTGCCGCTCGCGCTGCACGCGCAAACCGTCGCGTACGTTTCGGCGCCGCCGCGCGAGCTTCACGGCGCCGCCGGGAGCGCGGTCGCCGTGCGCGCCGCCGCGCCGCCCACGATCGATGGCAAGGACGACGACGCGATCTGGCGCACCGCGCCCGAGATCACCGCGTTCCAGCAGTTCTCGCCGACCAGCGGAGCCGCCGCCTCCTTTCGCACGTCGGTGAAAGTCTCGTACGACGACCGCTACCTCTACGTGCTCGTGCGGCTGTACGATCCACATCCCGACAGCATTCGCGCGTTCCTCAGCCGCCGCGACGTCGCAACGCCGTCCGATCGTGTGAAAATCATGATCGACTCGTATCACGACCGGCGCTCGGGGTACGAGCTCGTCGTGAATCCGAAGGGCGTGAAGAGCGACTTCTACACGTTCAACGACAGCGAGGAGGATGCGTCGTGGGACGGTGTGTGGGATGTGGCGACGTCCATCGATGCGCAGGGATGGATCGCGGAATACCGCGTGCCGTTCAGCCAGATGCGATTTCCTCGAGGCACGAGCCACGTCTTCGGGCTCGGCGTCGTCCGCGACATCGCCCGCCTCAATGAGCGCGACAGCTGGCCGCTTATCCATCGCGACCACACGGGGATCGCCTCGCAATTCGGGGAGCTCACGGGCATCGAGGGCCTCGGAACGCCTCGCCATCTCGAGCTGATGCCGTACGCCGTCACGAAGAACATCACGACAACCACACCTGCGCTCGTGTACGCGAGGCAGCAGCAGATCACGGGCGGCGCGGATCTCAAGTACGGCGTGACGTCGAACTTCACCCTCGACGCAACGGTGAACCCGGACTTCGGTCAGGTCGAATCCGATCCGGCCGTTCTCAATCTCTCGGCATTCGAGACGTTCTATCAGGAGAAGCGGCCGTTCTTCATCGAGGGATCCGGAATCCTCCGCTTCGATCTCCAGTGCAACAACAACGTGTGCAGCAATCTGTTCTACTCTCGTCGCATCGGTCGCGCACCGGAGATCACCGATACCTCGACCACCGCACTGCTCCCCGCGTACACGTCGATTCTCGGGGCAGCCAAGCTCACCGGGCGCACGCAGCATGGACTCTCGGTCGGGATCCTCGAGGCGGCGACGGGACGCGAGTCTGGGTCGCTCGGGCAGACGCTGGAGCCGAGGTCCAACTACGTCGTCGCGCGCGTCCAGCAGGAGCTCGGGGACAACAATGGAAACGTCGGAGTGATGCTCACCGGCGTGAACCGGCAGCTCGATGACTTCTCCGCGGACTCGCTGCGTCGCACGGCATACGCGGGCGGACTCGACTTTCGGCGCGATTTTCACCAGAACGACTACCGCTTGTCGGGATACTTCGCGAAGAGCGAGGTCACCGGCTCTCCGCGGGGAATCGCGGTCACGCAGGCGAGCAGCACGCACTACTATCAGAAGCCCGACGACGGCGAAGCGTACGACACGACGCGTACGTCGCTGGGCGGCGATGCCGAGCGGCTCCGCTTCGAAAAGGTCAACGGGTCGGTGCAGTTCCTGGAGTCGTTCATTCGTTATTCGCCGGGATTCGAGGTCAACGATCTCGGCTTTCTCACGGAGGCGGGCGAGCAAAAACAGAGCTCGTGGCTCGGCGTCAATCTGCTCAAGCCCACGTCGCTGTATCGCCAGCTATTCCTGAACTTCCAGCAGCACAATCAGTGGAACACCGTTCGGATGAGCGCATCGGATCTCACCGACAACGATGCCGGCTTCTCCGCCGCCGCCGAGCTGAAGAACAGCTGGTGGGCGCACGGCGTCCTGACGTGGCACCGCTTTCTGCCGGTGTACGACGACCGCGCCTCGCGCGGCGGCCCTGCGCTGCGGCGTGTGCCGTACACCGACGCTTCCGTCGAGGTCGATGGCGATCCGCGGCTGCGGCTGCTTCCAGCCCTCGGTGCGTATGCGTGGCGCGCGCAAGGTGCGCAGTCGTGGGGCTATGGAGTGGACCCGTCGCTCACCTTCCGCCTGTCGCGCAGCTTCAGCGGCAGCATCGCCCCGCACTTCGAGCACAACTCGGACAACAATCAGTGGGTAGACAATCTGATCGCGGATGGCGGCGCGGACACGGCCTACACATTCGGCCACCTCGACCAGAACACGGTGTCTCTCACGGCCCGCGTCGATTACACGATGAGCCCGAAGCTGTCGCTGCAGATCTACGCGCAGCCGTTCGCGAGCAGCGGCGAGTACACGAACTGGCGCGAGCTGAACGATCCGCGCAATGCGAACTACGGACTGCGCTACAAGCCGTACGGCACTCCGGAGGGAGCGTCCCAATACAACTTCGACGTTGCCGAGTTCAACTCGAACCTCGTGCTGCGGTGGGAGTACCGTGCGGGCTCCGCGATCTACGCGGTGTGGACGCAGGGGCGCACCTTCGAGAATGATGGCTCCGCTTTCGGCAGCTTCAACGTGCACGGGAGCGCGCGCGACCTGTACGCGGTCCACCCGGACAACACGTTCCTGATCAAGGCATCGTATTGGTTCAGCCTGTGATGGGCGCCCGCTCGTGATCATATTGTCCGTATGACACGAGTCGCTTTCTTGGGCCTTGGCGCGATCGGCGCGCCGATGGCCAAACATCTCGCGCAGCCTCCGTTCGAGCTCGCCGTGTGGAATCGCACCGCTGCGAAGGCGCGAACCTTTGCATTCTCCGCGGGCACCGGCGTGCGCGTGGCAAAATCGGCCGCCGACGCGGCGCGCGGCGCCGAGTTCGTGCTCGTCTGCCTCCCCACATCGCAGGACGTGGATTCGCTGCTCGATGGCGCCGACGGGCTGCTCGCCGGCGTCGTCCGCGGCTCCATGGTGATCGACTGCACCTCCGGCGATCCGATGACGTCGCGCAGGATCTCGGCGCGCCTCGCCGCGATCGGCGTGAGCTACATCGACGCGCCGGTAAGCGGCGGAACCGCCGGCGCGGAGAAGGGAACGCTGACCGTCATGTGCGGCGGCGATGCAGCGCTGTTCGAGCGCGCGATGCCGGTGCTGCGCGCCTTCGGCGAGAAGATCGTGCTGTGCGGGCCCACCGGATCGGGTTGCGCCGTGAAGGCGGTGAACAACGCGCTGCTCGCCGTGCACGTCTGGGCGGCGGGCGAAGGGCTCGCCGCACTCGCGAAGGCTGGGGTGTCGCCCGCGGTCGCGCTCGACGTCATCAATGCATCGAGCGGCATGAGCCGAACCACCGAGCGCCTCTTCCCCGAGCGCGTGCTCTCGCGCGCGTTCCCGCGCACCTTCAGGCTCGCGTTGCTCGACAAGGACGTCGGCATCGCGGCCGGCGTCGCGCGCGAGCAGAAGGTCCCGTCGCCGCTCCTCCAGCTCACCAGCGAGCTCTTTCGCGTCGCCCACGCCATGCTCGGCGAAGAGGCCGATCACGTCGAGGCGGTGCGCCTCATCGAGCAATGGGCGGGAGTGGAGATCAAGTGACGGCGGCCACGATCCGCCCCCACACCGCGCGCGCGCCGGGCGTCGAGGAGATTCGCGCACGCTTTCCCGCACTCGAGCGCGTGCACGGCGGACATCCCGTCGCGTATTTCGACGGACCGGGGGGAACGCAGGTGCCGGCGAGCGTCGTCGACGCCATGCGCGATTACCTGCTGCACCACAACTCGAACTCGCACTGGGCGTACCCGACGAGCGTCGAGACGGACGCGATGATCGACGATGCCCGTGCCGCCGCCGCGGAGCTCCTGAACGCCGCGCCGAACGAAGTCGCCTTCGGCGCGAACATGACCACCCTCACGTTCTCGCTCTCGCGCGCCCTCGCCCCGACCTTCGCGCCGGGCGACGAGATCGTCGTCACGGAGCTGGATCATCACGCGAACGTCGCGCCGTGGATGCGCCTCGCGGCCGAGCGGGGCGCGGTGGTGCGGATGGTGCGCATGAACACCGACTCGGGCACGCTCGACTGGGCGCATCTCGAGCAACAGCTCACGGCGCGCACGAAGCTCCTCGCCATCGGTGCCTCATCGAACGCGCTCGGCACCATCACCGACGTGGCGCGCGCGACCGCGCTCGCGCACGCGCGCGGGGCGCTGGTGTTCATCGATGCCGTCGCCTACGCGCCGCACGCGCTCATCGACGTGCGTGCCGTCGGCTGCGACTTCCTCGCGTGCTCGCCGTACAAGTTCCACGGTCCACATCTGGGAATGTTGTACGGGCGGCACGAGCTGCTCGCATCGCTCGATGTCGCCAAGCTCGCCCCCGCGCCCGCGCAGGCGCCCGATCGCTGGGAGACCGGCACGCTCAACTTCGAGGCGCTCGCCGGCACCACGGCCGCGATCGATTTCATGGCGTCGCTGGGCGGCGCCAGCGCCGCTGGTGCGCGCGACGGCCGCCGCGCGCGGCTCGCGCACGCGTACGACGCGATGCACGCGCGCATCGAGCCGCTCTTCGCAACGCTGTGGAGCGGGCTCGCCGGCATCCGCGGCGTGAGGCTCTACGGTCCGCCGCCGGGCGACGCGCCGCGCTCGCCGACGGTCTCGTTCACGGTCGCCGGCGTCGACTCGCGTGTGGTCGCGACGCGCCTCGCGAACGAGTGGGGCGTCTTCGCGTCCAACGGAAATTTCTACGCGGCCACCATCGCGGAGCGCTACGGGATCGGCGGCTCCGGATGGGTGCGCGCGGGATGCGCCTGCTACACGACCGCGGAAGAGATCGAGCGCCTCGTGGAGGGTGTGCGCGTCATTTCGGCTTCGTCGTCGTGACGAACGGCTTCTTCCGCGACACTTCCTTTTTCTCCAGCGCGGAGAGGAACGGCTCGTACACGGAGCCTGGACTCCACAGCACCCAGCCGTCGTAGCCCGCGTCGTAGACGGCGCGCTTCTGTTCCTCGAGCTCGGGCGCACCGTACTTCGGCGTCATCCCCTTGAGCGAGAAGGCCTGCAGCCACGGCCGCACGTGGTTGCCCGCTTCGACGCCGATCTTGAGATCGCGCTCGTGCGCACGATGGATCGCCGCATAAATGATCTTGTATGGCTCCGTGTTCGGCCTGTCCACGCCGAACGATCCGTGCGGGTAGTGCGAGGGATACACCATCGGTAGCAGCACATCGCTGTGCGGCGCGAGCTCCTCCCACTGCTGGCCGATCTCGAGCGCGCCCGGCACGGTCGTGACGAGCCCGAAGATGTCGGCGGTGCAGCGCGCGCCGGCGGCGTGCACGCGCGGACACGCCGCCTTGAAGAACTCGCCTAGCGCGTGCGGCTTCGTGACGCCGTTCGCATCCTTGAACACCTGTTCGGGCAAACTCTTGTACGGTTCGGGGAAGCGGATGTAGTCGAACTGCACCTCGCCGAAGCCCATCCTCGCCATCTCGACGGCCACGCGGATGTCGTACTCCCAGATGGCGCGGTCGTACGGATCGACCCACGTCAGCCCCTTCTTGTCGCGCCACGGCGTGCCGTCCGGCTTCCGGATCACGTGCTCCGGATTGTTACGCGCGGCCACCGAATCCTTGAATGTCACGAGGCGCGCGATCGGCAGAATGTGGTGCGCGTGCAGCGTGTCCAGCAGCTCCTTCAGGTGGGGCACCTTCCCCGCGTTCCCCGCGTTGCGCTTTACCATCGAGTCGGCGCTCTCGAAGTTCAGCCCGAATTCATCCTTCATGTCGATCACGAGGGCGTTGATCTCCGTCGAGTCGGCGATGGCGATAAGCTCGTGCATCCGCTTCGGGCTCTGCGACGCCCACCGGTTCACGTACAACGCGCGTACGATCTGCGAGTCGTCCGCGAACGAGTGGGCGAGGCTGTCGGGCTTCGCGGGCCCCGACTTCGCGGTGGTATCGGTGGAAGTGGCGGCAACCGTGGGGTGTGCCGGCTCCTGGGCAACGGCCGTACGTTTTCCTTCACCGGCGCCGCAGGCTGCGAGCGTCAGGAAAAGAAGGGGAATGCTGCGCATGTCGTGGAGGGTGCTCTGCTGAGGTGTGGGGCCGCGACCGTGCGACGCGGCGACGGTAAACTACGACGAACCGCCCGCTTCCGTCACAGGCTATATTCCGCACCGCATGCCACGCCTCGCACATCTCGCTCTCCTCGTCGCGGTCGGCGCCTGCCGGCCGTCGCATCGAACGCCCCCAGCCGGGGAGTTTCTGGTGCTCGCCGGCGATTCCACCTTCTGGGTGCATACCGGCGCCGAGGGGATCCGCGCTCGCGGGTCGCCGCTGCACCTCGCCCGCTACCGCGGCCGCTACTACGAGGTCTACATCACCGACGACGACCGCTCATACACGGACGCGCTCATTGTCGGCCAGCAGATGTACCGCCGCGATCTCCTCAGCGACGATTCGGCCCTCGTCTTCGAGGACACGACGATCAGCCACATCGCCCGGTGGTATGGGCGCGCGCACCCGAACGACCATCCGCTCGAGGAGGACGACGAGCCGGGCGCCGAGCCGCATGTCACGGCGCAAAGCGAGCTGAATACGATCGCGCAGCACGCCCAGTATCTATCCTACCAGTACAAGGCGGACCTCTCCGTTACCGGAAGCGAGGAGTGGCACATCGCGCGGCGCGGTGTCGTCGACCTGCGCGATGCCGCCGCGCCTACGGTCGCCGACATCTTCGGCACCAGCAACGGCCAGTACATCCTTCGCCGCGGACGCACGCTGTTCGAGCGTGCGCGCGACTCGTTGCGCGCAACTCGCGACGCGTCGTCACACGAGGCCGCGCGCGCGATCGCCGACTTCCGCTTCGACGACGCGAGCTTCAACATCGCCGAAGTGAACGGCGAGCCCGCGGTGAAGTTCTACGCCCCGGGGCACGGCGCGCGCGCGGGCGGCTACGCGCTTCCGCTCCCCGCCATCCCGGTTTCCGCGCCCGGCTGGTGGAACGACGCGCGCGACGGGCTTCCGATGTCCAGCGAAACGAGCGGCATCGCCTGGAAGCACAAGGGGTATCGCGTGGTCGCGCGCCCCACCCGCGAGGACAGCGCACTCCTCTCGCTCGTCGACAGCACGGGACACGAATGGAGGATCGCCGAGCTCCCCGCGCTGCCGCGGCGCATCTTTTGGGTGGATAGCGAGAGCACGGACAGCGCGACGCGGCACGCCCTCGCACGCGCGTTCGACGAGGCCGCGCTGTACTCCGACGACGTTCGCGCCGCGTCGGCGCATCTCGCGAGGCCGCGGGCGCCAAGGCTGCGGCTCGCCGCCGCCTCCCGTCCGCGCGGGCGCGTCGCCGCGCGGCGTGCGCACGTGCCGCTTCCCGTGCGTACGAGAAGGCGCCGATGACCGGCCCCGCAAAAACGCCGAGGCAGTCCGAGGCCGTCATTGCCGACCTCATGATGCCGCAGCACGCGAACGGCCTCCGCATTCCGTCCGTCTTCGGCGGAGTGATCCTGAGCATGGTCGATCGCTGCGCCGCGCTCAGCGCCATGCGGCACGCGGGCGGTCAGGCCACCACGCTCTCGATCGACAAGATCCTCTTCAAGGAGCCGATCTGGGTTGGCGAGCTCGTGGAGATCCGCTCGCGCGTCGTTTTCGTAGGGAATACGTCGATGGCGGTGCTCGCCAACGTGTACGCCGAGAACATCGCGCAGGGGAGCCGCAGGCATGCGAATGAGTGCTGGCTCACCTTCGTCCATCTCGGTGCCGACGGCAAGCCGGCGGCGGTGCCACAGCTCACGCTCGAGACCCCGGAGGACCGTCTCATGCACATTGTGGCCGGGCGTCGCCGCGCGCAGTCCCTGGCGGAGCGCGGCTGAACCCGCGCCCCTCAGCGGTTCTCGATCTCCCGCTCTCCCGGCACCACCCGGGTCGCTCGCCCCTCGCCCGGGTGCGCCTTCGCCTCGTTGAACCGATTGCCCTTCAATCGAAGCTCCTCGATGAAGAAGGCGAACTCCTCCGGAGTCTGCTCGTCCGCGATCGCTGGAATGAGCCCCTTTACAAGCGTGATGCGCTCGGCGAGGGTGAGACGGTTCGCGTCATCGACCAATCGGCGGAGCTCGGGGTGATTCATCCAATCGGTACTGCGGCTCGTGGTCATCAGTTGCTCCAGTTCGTGATAGTGCGAGGCCAGCACGCGGGGCGTCACCTTCGAGCATTCATGCTCCGTGCCCGCTCAAGTTCACGCGCCGGCCCACCGACACTCAATAGGTGTCCGAAATAGTCTTCCCCCAGATTGGGCAGGAACGCTCGCGGCGGCTCGGGGACTGGCTTTCATCCCTGAAATCGAACGCAGTCGCCATCGGCGCGCTCGCAAGCTATGCGCTGTTCCGCCTGATCGTGAACTCCGGACGAATCGCCGAGCGGCCATCGCTGAGCTTCGATTGGCTGATTTTCGTCGCGGCCCACATGTGCATGGTCTTCTGGTCGTTTCGCGCCTTCGCGGTTACCCGCGACGACCCACGAACCAGTCGCGCGTGGCTCCTCATCGGAATGGCCGCAGTCGGTTCCACGGTTGCTTCGTCCGCCGAGACGGTGCTGGAGATTCTCTATCACCAGGTCCAGCTGCCGCTGTGGATTCACCTCCTCTTCGCAGCGGTGTACCTGACCTTTGCGGCGGGGCTGCTCTCCTTCCCGATCGCACCTCGCCGGCGCACCGACCGCATCACCCTCTCCTTCGACATAGCCACGGTCGCGCTGAGCGGGATGATGGTATTCTGGTACTGGAGCGTACGCACCGGCGTGTTCGATCCTACAACCACGCTCGCGAACAAGGCGATCGTCATCGGCTATCCCTCGGCCGATCTCGCGTTGCTGCTCACCTCCGCGATTCTTCTCGTACGCTCGGTCGACAACCGCAGCCGGAGCATCTTCGGATTCATGGCGCTGGGATATCTGGGCTCCTCGATTGCCGACTTCTCGTATGGCTATCTGCAAATGGGGTCCTCGTACCAGCGCAACACCGCACTCGATGTCTGCTGGTTTGCCGGTGTCGTGCTTCCGATTTTCGCGGCGGTGTCTCAGCTGAAGCACTCGGCGCGGCCGGATGCCCCGAGACGCGAGGCGGCGCGGTGGATGGCGGAAATTCCAACTATTGCCGTTGCGCTCGCGTTCGCGATCCTCTTTCTCGCGATTCGCGAGAATCGAGAGGATGTGAAGGTGCAGCTCGGTGTCGGCGCGCTCGTAATGACCATGCTCGCCATTGCGCGACAGCGCATCTCGGCCCGCGATGCCACGCGCCTCGTGAGCGATCGCGCCTCGCGCGACGCGCGCTTTCGCGCGCTGGTGCAGAACTCGAGCGACGTGGTGATCGTACTGGATGCATCGCTGCGCGCGACCTACGTGAGCCCGGCCATCCAGGGAGTGCTCGGACTCGATTCCGAGCTGGGAGTCGGGCGGACGTTCGTCGAGTGGGTGGCGCCAGAGGACCGCGAGGAGGCCGCCATGCTGCTCGCGAGAGCTGCGGCGACGCCGTCCGCCACCGAGTCGCTCCGCTGCCGCATGGTGCACGCGGACGGCACGCTGCGCACGATGGAGACGCAGGCAACCAATCTGCTCGACGATCCCGCCGTCAGGGGAATCGTGCTCAACTCCCGCGATATCACGCGGCGCGCGGCACTCGAAGCGCAGGTGCAGCACACGCAGAAACTGGAGGTCGTGGGACAGCTCGCCGGCGGGATCGCGCACGACTTCAACAACCTCCTGATGGTGATAGGCGCCAACGCGGAATTCGTCCTGAGCGACGAGATCGATCCCACGGCGAGGCGCGAAGCGGCGGCGGAGATCAAGGACACCACCAAGCGCGCCGCGGCGCTGACCAAGCAGCTGCTGGCGTTCAGCCGAAGACAGGAGACGCGCCCCGTCATCATCAACCCGAACGACATCGTGCGTCACGTCGAGCGGATGCTGCTTCGTCTCATGCAGCACGCGGCGCACGTCGAGGTGGACCTCACCGATGCGCTCTCGTCGATCGAGATCGATCCGGGGCAGCTCGAGCAGGCGCTGCTCAATCTCGCCGTCAACGCGCGCGATTCGATGCCTGCGGGCGGGCTGCTCCGGATACGTACGCGCAACGTGACGATCACCGAGCGCACGACGGTTGACCGCGGAATCCTCACGCCCGGCGACTACGTGGCGATCAGCGTGGAGGACAACGGTTCCGGCATGCGCGCCGACGTGCGAAGCCGAATCTTCGAGCCGTTCTTCACGACCAAGCCCATCGGCTCGGGAACGGGACTCGGCCTCGCCATGGTGCTCGCGGTCGTACACCAGGCCAATGGGCAGGTTCTGGTGCAGAGCACGCAGGGGGAAGGCACGAGGATTACGCTCTATTTCCCCTTGATCGCTACCACCCCAAAGCAGCTGGTGGAGCGTCCTCAGGCGTCGGCGCTGCGCGGAACGGGGCGGATACTCGTCGTCGACGATGAAGAAGGTGTGCGAACGGTGCTGCAACGGCTGCTTCGCCGCATCGGCTACGAGGTTGACGCGGTGGGCGATGCGAACACAGCGCTGGCGATGCTCGCGGTCACGCCGCTGCGCTTCGATCTCGTCCTTTCTGACATCACGATGCCGGAGAAGACCGGCCTCGAGCTCGCGACCGAGTTGATCGACGGGAAGATTCCGGTTGCGATCGTCCTGATGACCGGATTTGCCGACAACGCGACCGTGAGCGAGGCCTCGCTGACGCACCGCCTGCCGGTCCTTCGGAAGCCGTTCGAGGTGGAGGAGCTCGCCGTCATCATCGAGGAAGCGCTTTCCCACCGATGCGATCAACCGGATGGCTGCTGACCCTGGCCCTTGCCGTGCGCGCCTCGCGGCACGCAACATTCCGCCGATGAAGTCGACCTTCACTATCGCCGATGCGAATCGGACCCTTCCGCTCATCAGCCGCATCGTGAGCGATCTCGTCGCCCGCTACCCGGCCTGGCGGGAGCTAGTGGAGGAGTACGAGCTGCTATCGTCGAGCCAGCGCGCGGACTCGCCCGACCCGCGCCTCGAACCCCTCGAGCGGCGCGTAACGGCGCTCGCGCGGGAGATCGACGGCTATATTCACGAGGTCACGGAGCTGGGCGCCGAAGTGAAGGATCCACTCGACTCCGGACTCGTGGACTTCCCCGGGC
>DATCPC010000068.1:0-42732 GCA_036564355.1 Gemmatimonadaceae bacterium
ACGATTGCTTGGCTAGCGGAGCCGATGCGCTCGGAGCCGATGCGCTCGGAGCCGATGCGCTCGGAGCCGATGCGCTCGGAGCCGGTGCCATCAGAGGCGGAGTCTGTGGAATGACGGCGGGGCTATCAGCTGCGAGCACAGCATGCCTCGGCGGAGGTGCCGCCGCACGCGAAGCACCGACTCTGCCGTCCGGCTGCGGAGCGTCCCGCGAGCACGTGCCGAGGGCGCGCGCCAGCGCGAGAACGGTCGGATCCGGTTCCAGCGCCAGCTCGTTGCGCACGAGCGTCTCGTACACATGCGCCTGACGGATGGCGCCATCCCGGTCTCCCGCTGCGGCGAGCGCGCGCATGAGTCGCACGGTGACCGGGGCACTGCATGGGTCCAGCGCGGCCCGGCGCCGCCACCACTCCGCCGCCTCCAATTGAGCTCCGCTCCCTTCGGCCAGCAGCGCCACACGCTCCAGAGTCTTCGCGTAGCGCTGCGCCCACTCGCTGCGCTGCTGGTCGAACCAGTGCTCCAGATCCGGAGCGTCATGCAGGCGCACTCCTTCCAAGATCGGGCCGGTGTAGGTGCGCACGGCTCGCGCCAGATCACCGCACGCGATCGCGTCGTCGAACTCTTCGAGATCGCTGGTCACCTCGAGCGGGTTGAGTCGAAGCACGATGCCGTCGCTCAGGACCGCGTCGCGGCCGAGATCCCGTCGGATCAGATAGATCAGCTGCTCCAGCGCGTGTCGCGCGTTGTCGTCCGGTCTGTCGGGCCACAGGCGCACCTGGATCTGGTCGCGCGGTAAGCCACGCGCGCGACCGAGCACGAGCAGCGCGAGGAGCTCGAGACGGCGGCGCTGCATCGCACCAGCCGGCACCTGCCTGTCGCTGCTTTCAAGAGTCAGCCCACCGAACAGCTTGAGCACGAACATGCGTCTGCTCGGCCCCCGTTGTGAGTACCCTGTGATTCCCGTGTGAGAGGCGCAACTATCATGACAGATGTGGTGCCGATGGTCAAGCACCCAAGCTCCCGCCCGCTCCCCTACGGGGTGCCACACAACGTGACGCCCTACGCCGCTCACACTTCATGGAGGCTGCCATGCTCCGCAGTCCCGCCCCGATTCTCGCCCTGCTCCTCTTCGTCGCGTGCTCCGGTGACGCACCTACGATGTCCGCATCCCGTGCGGCGCCGTCGACCACGATCTCGGGAAATGACAGGGATCTCGGCTCCGATGCTCTCAGCAATTTGGCTCAGGTCCGGCGTGCCACCGCGCCATTCCACGACCTCGATGTCGCCATCGCGGCCGGCTACACGGTCTGGTCGCCGAGCCCGTTCGTTGCGGGCGCTACCTGTCCGACTAGCGCCGAGGGCAACATGGGGTATCATCTCGTGAATGTGAGCTTGCGTGGCAGCGCCGCCAATCCCGCCGCCGGCGATGCGACGATCGATCCCGAGCACCCCGAGATGCTGCTCTACGAAAAGCGCGCCGACGGGCAGTTGCACCTGGTGGGAGTGGAATATCTCGTGTTCAAGGCTGCATGGGAGCGGGAGCATGGCGTGGGGGCGCCACCACCGGAAATATTCGGGCAGCCGCTGCTCGCGAGCTTGCATACTTTTCCGGGCAACCCGGGTCCGATTGCTCACTACGAGCTGCACGTCTGGATCTGGACGTCGAACCCGATCGGGATGTTCTATCCGTGGAATCCGACGGTCACCTGCTAGCAGTCTGCGCTACCCCGGGGCCGGCGGATCTTCGCCGACCCGGAGAGTCACGCGAGAGGAAGTTCCCGGGCCACGCAGCAAGGGTAAGCTGTAGCTCGACGGCGCGTCGGCGATCACCGCCGCCGTTGCGGCCGATATCGCTCTCCCATCGTGCCCGAGGTCGCCGACATTTCGGCAGCACCGGGCCGCGTGCCTCACGGTCGCTCGCGACGTGGCGTGTGCACGCGGTAGCTACCGGCGCAGCACGAGATTCGTCAGCGCGATCCGGTACTCCTTTGCCTGTTCGTCGTACGTGACGCGATAGACCGCTGGGAAGTACCCCGCCTCCGGATAGAGATCCGGTGTCGAGATGTCGGTTACGCTGTTGGGGTGGGAGAGCAGGTATTCGCGCGTCACCATCGGCTCGAAGCATGTGAATCGGCCGTTCCATGAGCCATAGATGAACGTCTTCGTGAATGGCTGATACAGCTCGGGATGCCCAAGGATATTCTGAAGCTCCGGGGCACGAACGTCGAACCAGTGAACTCCCATCATCGGAACTGCAAGTGCAGCCGGATCGCCGGGAACGACGTAGAACGGCGGAACGTACTCACCGGTGGGGAGGTTCCGTGCCTTGGCCGCGAAGTCGGGATCGCTCGGCACAATCGAGTTCCGCTCCTGAAGCGAGATCGTGTAGAAGTGGAAGTCGAAGTGCGGCACCGTATAGACGCCTGCGGGCGGGTGACCGTTGGATTCCAGTCCAGCTCCGCGAACGTGTAGGGGGCGGGGCTGTGCCGCGGGAGCGGCAGCACGAAAGAGTATTCCATTCCCTGGGTCGGAAGCCCCTCGAGCGCTTTCGCGTCGAGCGCAATCCCGAGCTCGATCGGCGCCTGCCCGATCTCTCGCGTGCGTTCGGAAACGCTACCCGCCAGCACTCCATAGATCCCGGCGATGGCGAGGAGCAGCGCCGCGGCAAACGCGCCGAACAGCACGAGTGCGAGCCGGCGTTGGCTCGTCGACGCCGCGACCACCTCATGGGAGCGAGTACACGACCGCGGCGTCGCGATCGAGAATCCGAGCTCGGATGGCGTAATGTGCCCGAGGTTCGCGGCGTCGGCGAAGAAGGTGAAGGTCTCCTCGAACGGCGCCGGGACGTGGATCTGGGTGCGGAGGATGTAATCCAAGGAAAACAGCGCTCGTGTGAGGCGTCTCCCTCAACTGACAACGACGATCTCACTCTACGGCGATCGACGCGGCCACCGCACGACGCATGCGGCGTGCGGCGGCATTCATCTCGTGTCCGAGTCGTCAAGGATGGCCCCCCGCATCCGGTACGAGCGCCGAGTGCACGCCACCCTTCTGGCACGTGAAGAAGAAGTCCGCGAAGCTCACCACGTACCGGCGATGCGCGAAGCAGTCTACCGTGCGTACCGTGCAATCCGCGGTGATGGTGATGTCAGCGAGAATCACCCACGGATTGTCCGGGCACGGCGGACAGTCGCGTCCCTTCGGATTCGCCTTCCCGCACGGCTCGAGCACCGTGAGTGGCGGCTGCACGAACGGGTTCGCGTACGAGTCGGGAAGCTCGCGAAGAATCTTGAACGCATAGCCGTCGCGAATGCGGCTGTACTCGCATGCCGCGTCGTCGCAGCCACAGCCGCAGCTCCCGGTCACGGCGCGCACCGGCTTCGTGAGGCACTCCTCGTATCGCACCGCGAGATAGACGGTGCCCTCGGCGCATCGCTGCTGCGTGTCGCCACACCATGGATCGAGATCGCCGTCGCAGCATCCGATCTGCTCGCCGATGCCGAGCTTGCACAAGTCGACAGAGATGTCGGAGGGGATGACGACCTCGTCGCCGTACGGCCCGAGCACGTACCCCGAGTACACCACCACTTCGCAGGCGCCCTTTCCCTTCCCCACGCAGGCGCCGCACACCACGCCCCAACCGTGCAGCATACGATTGTGGCGCTTTGCTTTCTCGCGAAAATAGAGCTGATCCTGCGTGAGATCCGTCGGGCCGACGAGCTGTCGCGCGAAAAATCGCGTGCGCTCGAGCGCCGTCGCGTTGCCGTTGCCGCACGACGATGAGCCGCAACCGCAGCCGGATTTCGTAGTGGGCTTCGTTGCCGCTGCACCGGGCGCGTAGGGCGAAATTGAGCTGGCCATCATTCCTCCAAAGCGAGTTCGCTTGGTTCGAGTCGCGCGTCAGTCACGCAGAGGCAAGAAGAAACTGTCGAAGTCACCGCCCTCAGTGCCATTGCCCGATTGCGGCAACGCAGCGCCCGTCGTCACCATCGCATCCCACACCGCCTGCGGGAATGACATCGTGCTCGTGAGCGCGAAGATCTGCGTCCACGCGGTGCCCATTCCGGCTGGGTTCCCAGCAACCGTCGACAACTTCGTGCCAGCGAAGTCCGCATCGAGGAGCAGCGCCGGCGAGTCCGTATCGTCGATGTTTCCGCCGTCGGCGTGCATGAGCACCACGAGCTTCGTATCGAAGAGCGTGTCGCTCGCGATACCCTCGATGGAAAAGCCCTCGCAGAAGCCCGGGCCTGCGATCTTCGGTGCGCCGACGGGGCCCGTGTGCTTGAGGTCGAGCGGCCGCACGAGCACCTGCTTCTTTTGCACGTCGAGCTTGAGAGCATACAGCCCGAGCCACGACGCAGGCTTGTCGAGCTCCGCGACGTTCATCTTCTTGCTGAAGGTGATCTCGAGACGAGGCGACTCGTACCAGTCGCGAACAGCCGGATCCTTGAGGCTCACCTTCATCCCGTTCGATGGCCAGATCGTGTTGACGACCGGCAGCACCGCCACCGACGCCTTCGCAACCTTCGCATTGAACGTCACGCTCGATGGCGAGCCGCTCGCGATCGACGCCGTCACGGACTGCGCCCCGGACGCCGGACCGAACTGCCATGCGGGGAGCGTCGCGAGACCGCTTGCATCTGTATTGACGGAGAATGTCGCGGTGAGCGGTGCCGGCGGCGCGCCGATGCTTCCGCCACCCGACGCGACCGCGAATTGGACGGGCTCGTTCGCGAGCGGCGTGCCGCCCTGCGTCACGAGCGCCACGAGTGGCTTGGGCGCGAGCTGTCCGGCGCTCCCCGCCTGATTGTCGCCCGAAGCCTTCTCGATCGCCATGGTCTTCACCGGCGGCACTTCCCCGCAGCACTCGTCCACGCGATTCGCCAGGCAGATGATCAGGTCGAGCAGCACCGCATTGCTGTAGACGACGGGGCGCACCACGCACGTGTCGACCTTCTGCACGAGGCCATCGCCCACCTCGATCAGCGCGATGGGCACGCACGACTCGGCCGGCGCATCGCACGTATCATCGATCGTCTGACAAAAGGTGCGCCGGCGATTGACGTATCCGCTCCCGCCTGCGAACGCCGCCGCGCAGTCGACGTGGCTCGTCGGCGGGCGGACGCGTCCCGGCGTGATGCGAAGTCGGTAGCGCTCGCGCACGAGACCGTTCTCGCATTCGCTGTCCGGACAGTCCGATGCGAACGACGGCGATGGCTCCGCCTCGCATTCGTGATAGCACACCCAGAGTGTGACGGTGCCCTCTCTCACTGGATCGCCAACGTCGCGCCCGCAGTCATCCGTCGGCTGCGTAACGTCGACGCCAGGTGAATTGGACGGCACGATGATCTCACGTCCCCATCCGTCGATGGCGACGCCTGCGCCGACGCGCACCTGCTTCTTGTCAGCGCTCACGGTGACATCGAGACCGCACAGCACGCCGGTGCCGAGCGAGAGGCGGTTGAGCATCCACCGCTTCATGTTCCCGTAGTCCTGCTCGACGTCGAGGTGGTACACGTCGAGCAGCTTGCCGTAGTAGTACCGGTTGCGCACCGGCGAGCTGAGTCGAGTGAGCAGCTCTCGAGCGGTCGGGCCGCAGTCCAGCATCGTTTCCATGAGAACCTCAGTGCCTCGTTGAGTTCATTCTGCCGATCGCAACTACGCCACTACGCCGTACCCGACACGCGGCGGGGCGCCGTCGTCGGGGGAATCCGGGAGCACCATGTCGATTCCGAGCTCGTGCGTTCCATCGAACGCCGCACCAACCGGCGGTCCGCCAACGATTGCATCCACTCCTACCACCGCCTGCACGCCGACGCGCATGCGCGGCTCGATCACGCAGAGGTGATAGGTGGTGTGCGCGGGCTTTTCCCGATCGAGCACGCGACGCACCGACGTCTCGCTCTCCGCCGATGACAGCTGTGAGCTGTACAGCTGCACGCTGAAGCGATGGGCTACGTCGGCGAAGACGGGCATGCCGTAGTCGTCGGCGCCGATGAGGCGAGCATGATCGACCACGGCGCTCGAGCCGAGCACTGCTCCATCGGGCGATTCCGCAACGAGCGCGGTCTCGAAGCCCAGGGCCACGCTTCCGAGCGACCACGGCCCCGCGGCGTCGGAGAGCTCGGTGATCACGGGCGTGGCGCCGGTGTGCATCGTGACGAGCGTTCGCATCGTCTCCTTCGTCCCCCGCCTCGCGTACAGCGCAAAGGACTCCGCGACGGCGCGCCGACGAGTCGCGTCGCTCCAGCTCTCCTCGAGCTCCGCGCTCACCCACCCGCCGAGCCACTCGAGCCACGTCGGCCGCGGCGTTGCGTCGGAAGACGCCGCGGGGTCGGTGAGCAGCGCGATGTCATCGATGCGCTGATACTCGTCGTCGAACGGCACCTCGAGCAGCGCGAGCGATCGCTCGAGGAAGATTCGACTCGGCTCGTTCCGCGAGAATATCGCGGGCAGATACTTCATCCATCCGTCGACGTCGAAGTCGACGCGCATCTGATGAATCGTCGCCGAAGCGGTGCCGTCACTCTCCATGATGCCGGCGATCCAGAGGTGGCGCGCGGGCTCGTTGAGCGTGAGCAGGTCGGGCGCATCCCAGGGCGCGGCGCGCCAGACGTCCACGGGCGTGAGAGCGACGGTGTCTGGCGACTGCGAGGGCGCGGGATCGACGAGCGAGCACGTCGCCGGCATGTCGGGGTCGTTGCCAGCAACTCCGTCGAAGCTGTCGCTCGTGAGCGTGAACAGTCGGAGATGCGCGAGAGGAGGCAGCGCATCGATCGTCGCGCGCAGCTGCCACCAGCGCGTGGGCGTGTGCGGCGCCTCGAACGGGCCGGCGAGAAAAGTGCCGCACGTTGCGAAGGATGGCGTACCATTCGCCACCTGCACACTGCCTCCTCCGCCGGGATGCACGATGAGACGCCCATGACAATCGAGCGCGATCCCCGCCACGGCTGGGCCGGTTCCGCTCGCGACACCCATGAAGCGTCCGTCGAGATCGAACACCAGCACCTGCCCCGTCGAGCCGTCCGCCACGTACAGCCGATCGTTGGACGCGGTGACGGCGACCGGCACACCGCTCACACCCGCGATCTGTCCCCATCGCGCCGTGGCGCTCGCGTCGAACGTGCCGTCGATCGCGTAGACGAGCAGCGCCGGCGGCGCAGAGTCGAGCACCAGCACGCGCTCGCTCGCGGCGTCGTTGCCGAGCATCGCGACTACGACGCCGATTGGGGAGGCGGGACGCGTCGGCTGCGCCGCGAGTGTCGTCGCGAACCCAGCGCTCACGCGACCGCTGGCGCTGAGCTTCACGATTCTTCCGCCACTCCGTGAGCCGTCGGCAGCGGTGACACCCGCATCGGCGACATACACGTCGCCATGGGAATCGACGGCGAGATCCCACGGATCGGTGAACGCTCCTCCCGCGCCCCACACGCCTCTGAGCTGCCCCGTCGCCAGATCGATCACCTGCACACGCCGGTTGCCGCTGTCGCCGATGAGCAGCGAGTCGCCCGAGACGACGACACCTCGCGGCGTGTCGAGCTGTCCCGGCGCATCGCCGGCGCCGCCGAGGCACGGCAGCGGCGCGATCGAGCCGTCGCACCCATCGACGCGCAGGATGCGATGCGCACCCGGATCCGCGACATACACGTCGCCACACGCGGAGACACCGACGCCGACGGCGCCGCTCAGGCCGGGAGTCGGTGCAACCGGCACCCCCGGCGCGCCGCTGACGGATGGCACGTGTGCGAGTGTGAGCTCACCATCGGGCCCGATCTCGATCCCCTGCCGCTGAAAGAGCGGCCACTTCGATTCGAGATTGAGATACTGGTAGTCAGACATGCATCACCCCTCCACGCCCATCCACGAGACGCGCCAACCGAGATCGATTCGCAGCGAATCGAGGAGCGCAGGCTTGAACATCGAGTCCGCATTGAGCGCGTGCGGCGCCACACCGAGATTGCGCGGCATCAGCACGCGCAACGTGAATTGCGTAGTCGACGGCGAGTCGATGGTCGTGAAGCCATCGGCGACGCTGCCATTTTTCAGCACGCGCGCGCCCGTCACCTGCGCCGTGTACACCGGCATCGACTGAAAGCCGGCCTCGCTCGTGTCGACGATCGTCTCGACTCCGAGCGCGGGCCCGGAGCTCGGGAAGTAGCTCCAGATCGTCGTCGTCGCCCTGGTGATTCCCGCAGCGATGTACGGTTGCGTCGCCGGCCGCGCCTCCCGCCGCTCGGCAAGCGACAACGGTGCCGCCAGCTTGCATCCCTGGACCTTCGCGGTCGCGATCACGAGGTCGAGCCCACGACGGAAGCGTGCATCGACGGACCACACGTCGGTCGGATCCTGCCACCGAAGCAACGGTGCCTCATCGCGCCGCACCGCGCCCTCCGTCGCGCACGAGCCCGCGCGCGACTCGGCGATCGGCAACTGATCGTCGCTCGCATACGACACCGTCAGGTACAGCGTCGCCGGTCCGCCGCTCGGCGCGCCCGCGATCGGAGGGACCGTCAACGTCTGCGTCGTCGAGAGCACTACGTCGTGCCCCTGGCAGTCGATCGCGTAGCCCGGCGTGACCACCACCGCCCGATCGCCCTTCGCGCCCGTGGCATCGAGCCCGACGGCGATCCCCCAGTTGTGCAGCGCGCGATTGTGCAGCCACCGCACCTCGCGGTGAAAGTCGTACATCGCACCGAGATCTTCGGCGGCGAGGAGCTGTCCATCGAAGAACGCGGGCCGCCCGAGAGTCGGGATATCGGGCGATGTCATGCGGAGCCTCCAAGTGATGCCGATGTCACGGACGAGAGAAGGCGCGTCGCGCACGCGCGCGTCGACTCGACGCCCATCCAGGCGATCGTCGCCGAGCGGGCGGCGGAGCGAAGCAGTGTGTGCAGCGTCGCCGCGGGCTGGATGGGCGACGCACCCGCGACGAGCCGCGCGATGAAGCCGCTCACCGTCGCGTCCTCGACGTGCAGCCACGGCCCAACCATCGGCGCTGATGCCGCGACGCCGCCGAGCGTGGCGATGTAGACGGGCGTGGTGCTGAAGCCGCTCGCGCTGGTGTCGACGTGCACCCAGATATCGGCGGGGCCGTCGCTCCACGCGAACGAGCCAGCGGCCGCCTGCCCCGACGCGATGTGCGGGCGCACGAGCCCGCGCACCACGCGCCGCTCGCTTCCATCGGGGCCGATTAGCAAGCCATCGGGCTGACGGACGAAGCGCGCGATGGGTATGTCGATGCCGAGCTGCGTATGGTCGCCGAGGAGCGCCTGGCCGGTGGCGAGGGTGTGCGCGAGCGACCAACGGAGCTCGACGCGAGGCATCGCGGGAGAGAGGCCGTCGCACGCGTGGTCGCGCGCGCAGCTCGCGGAGGAGAATGGCACCGCGCGCAGGAGCAGGTCGAAGGTTGGACGCGCGATGCCCGGCGTGGCGATCGTGGGCGCGGAGATCGAGCTCGTCGCCAGCGAGAGCACGTCGCCAGCGCGGTCGAAGGCGGCGCCTTCGGCGACGGTGACGATCGTGCCCGAGGGATCGAGCGATGCGGTGAGACCCACCGCGATGCCCCACGTGCGATGCGCGGCGAGCACGTGAAGCGCGAGCATCCGCGCTTCGTGGCCGACGACATCGCGCAGGTCGCGGCGCAGCATCTCGGCGCCTTCGAAGAATCCGAGTCGCTCGAATGGCGGAGGCGGTGTGCGCGCAGCGGTCATGCGCCCTCCAGCGTTACCGAGTGCGTTCCGGAGGTGACGAGCGACGTTGGCGACACGCAGATGTTGCCGCACAGCGGCTCACATCCTTCGGCCACCAGCTCGAGCGCGGTGACGTGATCCACACCGGCCACGCCATCGATGAGCGCGAGGATCTCGCTGCGAAACACATCTCTGCCAAATGGCCAGCCGAGGCCCGATGGTCCGCCGACGATGGGATCGAGGAATGTCGAGAGTGCCGCGCGGATGTCGACACCGAGTCGTTTTGGGTCGGCGCCGGGAAGCGCTTGCACGGTGGCGGTGACGCTCACGACGACGTACTGCGGAGCGACGACGATGAGTCGCGTGCACAGCACCCGGCATCGACCGAGGTATGAGTGTACCGCGCGAACGAGCCCCGCACTCGGCGACGGTGCCGCATGCGGCAGCTCGGGTACAATCACCACCGTGACCGTGCCGGAGGCGTCGGCGCAGGGGACGTTTGCATCGAGCCGCGCCCATGCGCGCGCGCGGCGCACGCGCGTGCCGGGAACGCTGCGTGCAATTCTTTCGAAGTCGAGCAGATTCGTAGCGCGCTCGGGGGAGCTCACAGCGAGCACCTCATCGGGTGCGATCTGGTCGAGCGATGCGCCGGTTGGCGACAGCTGCACGAGACGCTCGTGTGCCCAGAGCGCGCTCACGGCGCGCCCCGCGGCATGATCCACCGTCTCCGCCTCCGCTCCACCAGCGGCCGCGAGCGGATTCGCGATGGATGCGAGCGAGGTGGCGACGGCTGCTGGAGCGCCGAGCAGCGCGGTGTTGATCGGCGAGCTCGCGAGGGCCCATCTGCGTCCGGCCGCGGCGTTGCCGTGCGCGCCAGCGGTCGCGCGGTATGCGGCGACGATGGTCGCTCCGGATGGCGGCACGCGACCGCGCTCACCGTCGCCAAAGGAGATGATCCCGCGTTCCGCATCGAGCACTGCCGTTGCGTCCGTGCGCCGTGACGCATCGAAATCCGGAGCGATCGTCCACGCGCGAGAGCCCGATAGTTCGACGCTCCACACGAGCGCAATTGCGCGCGATACGGGCGATGACGCGAGTGGCGCGACGAGCTCCGGAAGTCCGGTGCCGACGGTGGCGGGCTCGAGGGCGAGAGCGATCGAGCCAGGGGTGATCAGCGTCGGAGCGACGTAGGCAAGAACCAACGCTACTATAGTATTTGAGCTCGGCGAAGCCACGACGGCCAGCGAGGTGATGCGGCCAGCTGCATCGAGACTCAGCGCGAGCGGCTGACGAGCACCGACGGCGATTGCCCCGCTCACGACGACAGCGCCTGCAATGGGAAAGGTCGCGTACGCATCGGCCGACTGCTCGACGCCAATCGCATTCATTATCAGCGCGAGGACGATGGGCGCGGAATCGTAGGGACCCTTGAGCATGCGGCAACGAATCCAGAATCGCGGCGTGATCACGGCGCCCACGGCTGCAGCGACCATCGCGCCCGGAATGCGAAGCGTGATGTCGCCATCGAGCGTGAGCGCGCGCGTGTCGTCGATCACGTCACCAGCCGCGGCATCGAGCACGTGCCAGCCGTCAGCAGCGAGCCACTCCAACACGAGGCGCACGGCGTGATGCGGAGGAAGCGGCGTCGGCGATGTGCCCGCACCCGAAGCGCCGGAGTCCGGAGCCGAAGAGCCGTCGTCGGCGCACCACGCATCCTTGCGCACGCACGGCACGCAGTTGAGCGGCGACGGTGGCGGCGAGCAGAGTGCCGCGGAAGTCGCAGCCTCGGCGAGCAGCGCCTCGCGCTCGCCAACGATGCTTCCCTGCAGCGCGACGTGCAGCCTCACGGATACGCTAGCAGGCAACGCACGATCGAAGCCGAGATAGAAGGCCGGCGCCTTCGAGGCATCGTACGGCGAGGGCACGATCGGATCCGCTCCGAAGAGCGGCAGCGGCAGCGCGTCGCGTAGCGCGCGCGTGCGATCGGCGTACACGACCCCGTCGAACTGCTGCAGCGCGACGATCGACGCCTCGACCAGCGACGCCGGCATCGTCGTCGTGAATGGCAGCGTGCTCCCTGCGCCATCGTCGGCGACGAACAACACACCAGCTGGAAGAGAGACCACGCCGCTTCCGGGCGTGAGCGCGAAGCCGAGCGATGTCGTCGCCGGCTGCGGTGGTAGAGGCGCGTAGCCGATGAGCGCCAGAAACTTTCGCCGGTCGCGCTCGGTGATCCGATTCGCGCGATACATGAGCGACTCGACCAGCCACGCCAACAGCTCCACGAGCATGATGCCGGGATCGTGGATGTTGTGATCCGTCCACGCGGGAGCGTAGCGCGGGATAAGCGCGCGCCCTTCGTCGACGAGATCGTTCCAGCGACGCGTGTCGAGATTCGGGAGTGGCAGTGGCACTAGCCCTCCCCGCCGAAGAGCGTCACGCGCAGCATCCCTGCGACGACGATTCGATCGGCCGGCACCGCAACACTCTCGCCGACCGAAGTGCCATTGACCAGTAGCGAGATCGAGGTCGCGAAATCCACGCCCGGCACCGACTCGACCAGCGCGGCGACATCGGAGAGGAAGATGTCGCGCCCAAAAGGCCAGCCATCGCCGTCGGGGCCGCCCGTCAGCGGATGGAGAAAGCTCGCGAGCGAGCTGGTGACGCTCTGCACGACGGTTCCCGCGGAGCCCGCATCGAGCGGACTGACCGAGACCGTCACGCCTACGGGAAAATACGCGGCGGGGATGACCGAGATCTGCGTCGCGATCGCGGCGGGCGCGCGCGCGGCCAGGAAGCGTTGCACGCGTTGCCGCAGCTCGAAGCTCGCGACGGGCCTAGCGTCGTTGCTGCGCGGCACGATGAGCATCGTCACCCAGCCAGGGGCGAAGCGCCCGCTCGGATGCGTGGTTGAGAGCGCGCGCGCCACCGCGACCGCCGGAGACGCATCGCGCGCAAGCGCCTCGTAGTCGGCGGCGGTGATGGCCTGGCGCCTGTGATGCACCACCGCCGATCCGCGCGCGAGCACGTCCTCGATTGGCTGGCCATCCGCGCCTCCCTCCGCCGCGCGCGGATTGGTCACGCTCTGCGCGAGCACGCCGGCGAGCAGCTGCGTGATCGCACCCTTGCTCACATTTCCAACCGTGCCGCCACCCGAGCGATAGAGGCGAGCGACGATGTTGTCCGCCGCCGCAACGGGCGCGAGCCCGGCGCCGCCGCCACCGAAGAGGAGTCGGCCGCGGCTCCGCTCGATCGTGAAGACGCGAGCCGTGGGCGATGCGAAGAAGAGGTTTGGCTGCTCGTGCCATGTCACCCACACCTCGTTCACGTCGCCGGTGCGCGGATCGCGAACGGAGCGAATGTCCGCATCGGGAACGCCGAGCTTCGACAGCTCGTCGCGCAGGATCGGCTCCTCGACTTTCGCGCGCGCGCCTTCGAGCTCGCGCACCTCGATCGTCTCACCTTCGAGAACAGGGACATTCCGAAAGAAGAACACCTGATCGGGCTCGCCGTTGCTCGCGCCGAGCACCTCGTTCTCGATCGTCTGCAGCTGCGATGCCCATACCGCATTGAGATAGATGCCGTCGACGCGCGACTTGCGCGGCTCTCCATCGTGCGCGAGGCGCGCGCGCAGCCACGATGCCGGAGCTCCGAAGCGCGCGAATGGCGCGATCGCGACGCTGCCGCGCACGTAGCTCTTTGCGAGCGGCGTCTCGAGCACTAGCGTATCGTCGAGCACGGCCGCCACGGTCGCGAGCTCGCCCACGTTTCCCTTCTGCGCCACGAGAATCCGATCTCCGGCCGCGAAGGCCGCGGCGGAGCGCGCGTCGTCGAGCTGCGCGAGCGCGACGCGCGCGCTCGCCATCGCCGCCGCTGGCAGCGCCGGCACGCCGGGCCACAGCACCTTCACCATCCCCGGAAGCGCGAGCGCGTACGTCTCGTCCGTCGCGCGAACCGCCGACCACGCGGATCCGTCGTAGTACTCCCACACGAGATCCGGCCCCTGCGTCTCGCCAATTACCTCCTCGATGTCGAGGAAGAGACCGAGCTGATCCGCGGGGAGCGGACCGTCGAAGCCGAGGTAGATCGCCGGCGTCGTGTCGGCGACGGGCGAGAACGGCTCGAAGGGCGTGCTCACGGTGCGCACATCGATGTCGCGATTCGAGAATGCGAAGTCGTTGAAGGTGCGGCAGTGCTCGGGCCAAACCTTCGGCGAGCGATAGAGGTAGCCGAGCTGCACGCGATCCATCGTGGGAGGGCGCGTCTCGATGATGGGGAAATAGTTGAGCTTTCCCGACGCCTCGTCCTTCCAGCTCGTGACCCTGATCAGACCGTAGCCACCGCTCACCAGGCGTGCGCGAATCCAGCGCGCGGTCGTCCCTGCGTGCTCCACCACATCGATGTCATCCGGCACCACGAACGTCACCGGTCCGTCGCCCTGGAAAGTGAGCGCGTTCGCGGTGCCGGTCACCGAAAGCGTGCGCCATGCCGAGCCGTTCCAGTACTCCCACGCGACGACCGGCGCAGCCATCGAGGGAAGCGTCGCACCGGCCGCCATCGCCGCACTCGTCGGAGTCAGCTGCGAGAGAAAGCCGAGCGATGCGTCGATGTCCTCGCCCGCGATGAAGACCTGCCCGTACGCGGCCTGGATGCGCGCCAGGTTGGTCGAGTAGAACGTCGCCACTTCGTTTGAGATGTCGCCGATCACCCAGCCGGGATCGAGTCCGCCGAGCGTCAGATCCCAGAGCCAGCTCGGATCGATCGAGAATCCCGCGGTCACGGTCGCCAGCTGCGCGACGAGCTTCTTCGTCGCCGCCTCGAGAGCGGCGATGCCATTGATCCCGAGCCCCGCGAGCGCGTCGCGCGCGGTGCCGACGTCCGTGACCGCCTGATCGAACGCCGTTTCATCGGGAATCGCGAAATCCATTTGCTTCGCCGCGTGCGCGATACGAACGAGCGCCCACGCGTCGAGCGTCGCGCTCTCGACTACGAGCGTCTGCGCCGCCTCCACATCGACCTCGAACTTGGCGTTCTCCTTGTCCGCCTTTTCCGCCGGCGTCTCGACCTTCCGAAAGCACAGCGTCACCTCGGCGCCGGACTTGGCGAACGCTTCGTCGCACTGCACCCAGAACGCGCTCCCGATCTCCGGGTTCGACCCGAGCACCTGCACGGCCTTCGTGAGGTCGAGCTTCTGATCGGAAGCATAGGCGGACGGCGGCACGATCCCGACCGCGTCGCCGAGCATCGCGCACGCGCTCGACGGGAGTGTGCGATCAATTGCCGTGTTGAGCGAGATGCGCTCGATCTCGGGAAGTCGCATCCCCTCCGTGGCGACAAGCGGAGCCGCGAGCCGGGCGCGGATCCAGAGTCCGCTCACGCCATCGACGACGGTGCTCGAGGTCGTCGCGCAGTCGGACACGAGGCGAATGACGCCGCTGCGCGTGAGCCCGCTCGTGCCGTCCATACTGTCGGTGATCGCCGCCTTCGCGCTCGCCACGAACGCCTTGAAGGGACGCCACGCCACACCGTCCCAGTATTCCCACAGCGGCGCGAGTGGCGCCGAAGCTGCAGTTGCGATCTCGACATGGAGCTCGACCATGCTTCGCCCGGCCAGCGCGAGCTGCGTGTCGTGCGAGAGGTAGAGCTCGTGGCGAACGGGAATCAGCGAGTCGAAGAGCGTGAACGCGTCGCCGTGCAGCGCCGCCGCCGTGTGATCCGCGTACGCATCGCGCCCCGGCCAGAGCGTCACGACCTGCGAGATGTGCGCGCCCGCGAGCGCGATCGCCTCGTCCGTCTCGAAGATGAGCGGATTGGTCTGGCCGTCGATCTTCGCTCCAACGCGCGTACGCTCCGGCACGCGAGAGTCGCCGACCGCCGGCACCGCCGTGAAAACCATCGGCGCGCGCGCCGCCTGCGCGGGGAGCAGCTCGACGCCGAGCATGTCGAGAAACGCGAGCTTGTGCTTGTCGGGCGCCTGGTTGACGCGATCCGCCAGCGATTTCAGATAACGCGCGTACACCTGTGCGACCGCATTGCCCGCATCGCTCGACGTGGGCCGCCAGCCCGGCACGTAGGCCGGGAGACGCGCGATCGTCTCGCGCGCGAAGGCGGCCGCGTCCCGCGGCTCGAGCACCGGAGTCGTAGAGCGCGGACTCATGATGGAGTCGCGAGCTCCGAGGCCCGCGCCTCGACGAGGTAGAACGGATAGACCAGGTTGTAGAACGAGTTCGTCGCCCGAACGCGATAGCGTACATCGATCATGAGTCGGCCGCGCGTCGGCTCCGCCGTGACGACGACCACGATCTGATCGATGCGAGGCTCCCACGTGACGAGCGCTTTCTCCGCGTGATGCTGCACCAGCGCGATCGTCGTGGTGTTGATCGGCTCGAAGACCAACGTCGAGAGCCCCGATCCAAAGTCCGGACGCATCACGCGCTCGCCTCGCGCGGTGCCGAGGATGATCCAGATCGCCTGCTGCACATCGCGATCATACGCCGACATTGCGACCGTGCCATCGGGCGCGGTCGTGACGGGATATGCCAATCCCACGCCGAGGAAGACGTTGCTGCTCGGGCCGTCGCCGGTCGCCATCAGCCGATCTGCACGTTGGGCACGCCCATCACGACCGTGGCGCCGCATCCGCTCGAATCGCCCTGGCGCACGGCGGGCGCCCCACCGATGAGCACCGTCGCACTCCCGGTGACGAAGGGCGTCGGCGGGTGCGGTCCGGCCGCCGGCGGCATCGCACAGATGTGCACGGTGTTCATGTTGGCGGCGGGCATGAATGCAATGAGAACCGTCGGCACCCCCGGTCCCCCAACCATTCCCGGATGCGAGGTCGGCATTCCTACCGTTGCGGCAGGTGGCATGGTGATCGCCTCCTCAGGAATTGAGACGAATGGTGGCGCCCGTCACCGCGACGGTGCCGCTGCCCACTACCGTGACTGCGGGCGAGGTGATCGTGACTCCCGCCGCAGTGATCGACAGCACGCTTCCACCAACCGTGACCGTGAGTCCTTCCGGACCGAGCTTCACGATGTTCGTACCGCACATCATGTTGATCTCCACGGGATTCATGATCTCGATCCCGGTCGGCGAGAGGCGCACGGTGCTGTACGGTCCGACCGGCGAGGGTGGCATCGGCATCGGGATCGGCGACGTCGGCCCACTTTGCAGGGTGACCGACGGCGGGATCTCCTCGAACACGAGCTGATTTCCGCTCAGCGTGCGGATGCCGCGAATCTGCGGGAGCGGCGAGGGCTGCGGCGGCGGAGCGAACGCGCTCCACAGGCTGCCAATGACGTATGGCACGTCGACATCGCCGTGCTCGAAGGCAACCAGAACCTGATCGCCGACCTGCGGGATGAAATAGAAGCCGCACAGGATACTCGCCATCGGCATCGCGACCCGCGCCCACGGCGCGAGATCGAGCGCATCGATGCTCGGCAGCTGCACCTGCACGCGGCCGAGCGTGAGCGGATCGAGCAGGTTGATGACTCGACCGACCTGCACGCCGTACATCTTCCGCTTCGCGTCGTCGATCGACTTCTCGTCGCCGAGTACGATCTCCTCGATCATGGCAGAAGCTCCTTCCGCACCTGAAACGCGGTGCGATAGCCGCCGGCGTCGACGGTGTGCGTGGCCGACGCGATGCGATAGTCGCCGCTGAAGTCCGGCCCGATGCCGTCGATCGTGATCATCGCGCCGGCGCGAATACGGGTATCGCCGATCGCCGTACCGCTCGCGGTGAGGCGATTGTTGAGCTTTGTCCGGAGGTTGCGCACGATGGCCATCGCACTGTTGGCGATGTCGACCGGACTTCCGATCGGCTGATCGATGATGGTGTCCATCGGGCCGAGTACCATCTTGAGTGCGGCGGCTGCTTCGCCGGGAACGACCTGAAGGCCGATCGCCTCGCGGTCGAAGTCGAAGAAGATGCCCACCAGAAAGGAGAGTGGGATCTCGTGCATCGTGACCTTCATCGCGGACGCGGTGATCCGGCCGACGGTGCTGATCTTGGGCGCGAAGTCGATGAGCGACTCGCCCCAAACAAGCTTGAGGCGCGGCGTGTATTCCTTGGGCACGAAGCGCGCGAGATAGAAGATGTCGCCCTCTACCCAGAAGTCGCAGTCCCACTGCGCCGCGATCTCCTGCATCACCTCGAGATCGCTCTGTCCCTTCTGCTTCCTCCCGGATGTCTTGAAGATGACGTTGGCGACTGCGAGCGCAGTCGATCCCGCCATGACCGCGGGATCGATCATCGGCAGGAGAAAGTTCTCGGCGCTGATGATCATCGCGATCACCGCGTCGGGGAGCGGGCCGAAGCCGCGAGAGTACTTGCCTTCGGTCAGGCGATGCATGCGGTCGTGCGCAACGAGCGTCATCGTCGGAATGGCACCGCTCGTGAACGCGGCCTCCACGCCGGTGACATCGCCCATGAACATTGGATCGAGCGGGCCGGGAGCGTAGCCGAGCGCGAGCGTTAGCTTGTTGTCGACATCGAAGATCCCTTCGGGCGTGAGGCTCGCTCCCACGGGCCCGATGCGAACACCCGTCGGAAAGGGATTGAAGCCGAGCCCCTTGATGTGCTTCTGCAGCCAGCGCAGATCGGCGTTCGCGATCGACAGCTCGACGCGATCCGCCGCACCCATGCCGTCTTCGTAGCGAACACCCGTGATGGAGCCGCGGAGCGCAGCCGGGATATCGGCGTCGTTGATCTGGACGCGAAAGTCGGGGACGTACCGCGCATTCATGTTGGGAGCGGCCATCAGCGCATCACCTCGCCTGTCTCGGGATCGACGAAGGGGAGATGCGGGATGAGGAGCGAGGTGCCGGCCGCGATGGTGCGCGTTTCGTCGAGCCGGTTGCGAATGGCGATCGGGCGCCACGTCGCTGGATTGTCGTATACACGGCCGGCGATACCGGAGAGCGTCTCCCCGTGGGCCGCGATGTAGAGCTTCGTGTAGTCGGCCGTCTCGCGCTTGACCTCCTTCGATTCCTGATCTGCGTTCGTGTACTCGTTGAGCGTGACGGTCACCTTCGCTCGCACGGGAACACCGTCTGGGCGAAACATGATGTACTTCTGCTGCGCGCTCGCCAACACGCACGTGAACGAAAGCGAGCCCCACGTGAAGAGCACGACCGGCGGCGCGTGCGTCGTGGGGTCGATGTTCATGAGGCCCGTCACCTTGCGCACGACCGCGCGAACATCGCTCTGCGCCGAGCTCCCCTGGTGCGCCTCGTAGGTGTCGATGAGCAGCTCGATCTCGATCGTCTGCATGTTGCCGTGGGCGAACTGCAGCAACGGCGCGCTGAGCCCGAACACCGCCGACTGAGCGAAGGTGTTCTCGCGATGCAGTGTGTACTCCTCGGGATTGAACTGCACCGAGATCCGATCGCCGGATGTGGTGTTGATGAGTGTCGCTTTCTCGAGTGCCATGGCGCGCGCCTCAGCTCCGCCCGCGGCGCTCGCGCGCGGCGGAAAGTCGACGGTCGATGGAGCGGATGACCGTCTCCGTGAGCTGGCTGACCTCCACGGGCGAGAGGGCTGCACGCGGCGCGGGAGCAGGCACGCGCGTACGGGGCACAGGCGCGGGCTCCTCGCGCTCGGCCGTCGGCGCCGCAGCCGGCGCCGCGCGGCGAAGCACGCGTGCCACGGGCACCGCGATCGCGCCGGTGCGCGGAGCTGCGTGTGACAGCTCGCCTTCGTGGCGCGCGGCGCGCGCGACTACGCGCTCGACGAGCGCGCGGCGCGTGAGCACCGTACGCTCCACGCGCTCCGCGCGCCTGATCACGACGGTGGCCAACGACGCATCGCGGCGCGCGCCGTTCTCGCCCTCGCGCACCACGGCGAGCGAAAGCGCGAGTCGCGGCGCGACGCGCAGATGCGTGTGTCGCTCGGTGATCCGACTCGCGACGCGGAGTCTTGGCGCGAGGCGCGCGAACACGCGCGCCATGGGCGCGAGCCTCGCGTGCGTGCACCCGTGACGCGCCGCTATTCGCGACGCGAACGCGCGCGTGCGCAGGCCGTGCGTGCTCCGCTCCCTCACCGAGCCATCTCCGCGTTGATCCCGGAGATCTCGCTCACCCACCGACGGCGGTCGCGATGCTCGAGGCTCATGATCTCGGACTGCGGCCAGTGGAAGTGATAGGCGACAAAGGCTACCTCCTCGTGGAGCTGAGAGAGGGGGTAGCCCAGGATCCCCCCATGTCATTCATCTCCGGAGCGAAATCGTGCTGGCAGTTGGGGCAGGTGACGCTCGAGTGCGCGTCATCGAGGCGATTGATCTCGTTGTAGAGCGCCTGCAGATACGCGAGATCCGCGGCGAACATCCCCTCGATCACGTTCGGCGTGATGGGCTCGACGCCGCCCAGTCTCGTGATCACGCGCGACAGCAGGATCACCGTCAGATACGCGGCGTTTTTCTGCACGCGCGGATCGCGCAACGGCAGAATCTCATCGGCAGCCGTCGCCAGTCGCATCACCCCTTCGCGATGCAGCGTCCCCTCCTTGTCGAGGAAGCCCATCGGTAGTGTGAATTCGTGCTCGGTCTGGAACATTGTGTCGACTCCGGATGAACGTGAGAAGTTCGATGGCGAGCGAATCGTGCTTCGTGGAGCTAGACGCGGCGCACGCCTTCGTGCGTCAGCTCGAGGGTCTCGATGGCGACGTCGTTCCCTTCTCCGTTCAGGCTCGTGCCCGTCCACTTCGATGGCCACGCATTCACGAAGTTCCAGCGCGCGACCTCCTGTCCGCGCCGGTCGAGCAGCACGATGGATCCGTTCTTTCGCTGTACGTCGCCATCGACGGCGTCCTGGTGCCAGGTCACGAGGTCGACGTCGAGGCTGAGTCCCCACTTGAGCACGATGTTGCTGTGCTTGGTCATTCCCGGCAGCTTCCTCGGCGTCGTGTTCTCGCCACCCTCTCGGTGCTCGATCACGTCGATCGTGGAATCGAAGCCGCTCACCTCGTGAAAGGCGGCTCGCGTGATCCCGTCGATCTCGACGAGGAAGTTGTAGTTGCCGAATGGGTCGTTTCTGACCGCTGTTCCCATGTGCGGAGCTCCGTGCGTGATCGGTTTACAGCCCAGTGTCGCTCGTCGTGCCGCCTACCCTTCCGTCACGTCGCTTCCGCCATCCCAAATGCCGATGCGGACGATGATGAATTCGGCCGGATACGAAGGCCGGACGCCGATCTCGATGTGCAGCCGCCCCAGCGCCTGCTCCGAGAACGGATTCAGCACCTCGTCGATGCGCACGTAGAACGCCTCGTCCGCCTTCGCGCCAAAGAGCGCGCCATCGCGCCATACCTGTGTGAGGAACGCGGTGATGGTGCGGCGCAGCTTCTGCCAGAGCGCGAGGTTGTTCGGCTCGAACACCGCCCAGCGAATGCCAACCTCGATCGACTGCTCGAGGAAGATGAAAAGCCGGCGGATGTTGACGTATTGCCAGTTCAGGTCCGTCGCCGTCGTCCGCGCGCCCCAGACGATCGGGCGACCACCGTTATTGAAGACGCGAATGACATCGATCCCTTCGAGGTTGAGCTGCCCCTGCTCGATGTCGCTCATGCTCCGCTCTACGGCGAGCGCGCCGTTGACGATCTCGTTCGCCGGAGCCTTGTGCACCCCTCGCGTGTTGTCGCTTCGTGCGAAGATGCCGCACACGTGGCCCGACGGCGGGACCATGACGAGATCGCCGGCACCCACGGGGGGAACGCGTAGCCACGGGTAGTAGAGCGCGGCGTATCCGCGCGTCGAATCCACCGTTTGGCGCTGCGCCTCGATGCTTCCCGCTCCGAACGACTCGAGTCCGGGCTGCGCGTCGAGCACTCCGAAGCGATCACCAAGCAGCTCGCAGTGCGCGATGAGCCCCTGCTGTACTACGGTGGAGGTGCTATCCGGGATCGCGATGATGTTCGCGTCCTTCACTCCCTGCAGCGTGTCGAGCGCCGCCAGAAACTCGGCGTCGCCCATCGTCGTGAGATCTTCCGCGCTCGGGGCAACCGTCGCCGTGGCCGGTGCCGTCTGCGGGAGGCTCAGCGGCAAGCCGACCGGCCGTGGCGGCTCGATCGTGTCGACACGAATGAGGCCGCCGAGATCCGCGTTCACGATATCGAGCACGTAGCGCAGATGTTCGGGATCCATCGAGAGATTCGAGTACGTCGTCGACGCAGGGCCGAGCGTGACGACGAGGTCGAACTCTTCCGACACGACCGAGTTCGCGGTGCCGTCGAAGATGTATGGATTTGCGAGTCCCTGGCGAAAGGTGACGCGATAGGTCGTCACCGGTCCCGGGAGATGCTCGGCCTGCACGCTCGCGACGACTGCCGTGTCGGCGTTCGCGCCCTGATGGATGGTGAGGATCGTTCCGGGAACGAGGACGCCGCTCGGAATCGGCGCGACCGGCAGGAGTCGGACCGTCGAGAAGCCGACGGGCGAGTCCGCGAGTCGCACCGCGTCGCCCACCACCGGCGCAGTCGCGAAGTCCGTCGCGATACGGAGGGTATCGCCGACGACACGAATGATCTGCGCCCGCTCGCCAGCGGCCGCTATGGTGATCCAGTCGCCCGGGCGGAACTGCGCAGCGTCGTTTACCGATGCGACCTGAATCTCCCGACCGACGACACCGCTGACCGTCGTCGCAGGCGCATAGAGCGTGGCGCCCGCGATGAGATTCTTGCGCGTCACGTCGATCGTCGGCGCGGCGGCGCCCGGGAGCCGCGAGCGCGCGTGCATGAGCGGTTGCGGTGCGCCCTCGCTGTTGTTCAGCACCCATTCCGCGTACGCGCCGTTGCTCGCGCGTACGATGTAGCACACCTGTCCGCCGTTCTCGAAGTAGCCGCGCACCGCGTACCAGAGATGAAAGCCAGGCACGGGCTGATCACCGAAGGTGACACGAAACTGATCCCAGCTCGTGATCTTCGTCGGCAGATTCAGATCGCCTCGCGACGCGACGCCGATGAATGCCGCGGTGCTCGTGCTCACGCCCTGGATCGGCGCTCCGGGTGCGAACTCGTCGATGTACACACCGGGATAACTCGTTGTCACCGTCATGGAAGCACTCCGCAGGATGGAGGCGAAACAGAGGGAGCTGTGAGAGCGGCGCGCGCGTGACCGCGCGTCGCGTCAGGGAAGAGCGACATCGTATTCTCCTGATTCGCTCGGCACGGTCACGATGCGAGCTCGCTCGCCGAGCCCGGCAAAGCCGGCGCGAATCTGATATTGGTCGGCGTGCAGGCGCTCGAAGAGGAAGTGTCCATCGTCGTCCGTGGTGGTGAGCTGCAGCGGAACGCCGCCCATGGTTTGCAGCTGCACCCACGCGCTGACCACGGGCGCGGGGGTGCCATCCGGGAGCGGATGCAGCGTGTCGAGCACCGAACCTCCGATCTCGATCCACAGCTGCGATGTCGCGGGCACGTCGCTCACGCGAGAGTCGCTGATCTTCGTCGTGACCATGAAGCCGGCGATTTCCCGCGCGAACGTGATCGGAATCGTGACCGTGAGCTGCAGCACCGGCTTCCATCGCGCGTCATTCCCCATCGTCGTCCAGAAGTCCGAGTGCTTCCCGAACGATTCGGGAAGGAGGACATCCGTGGGCAGGTCGAGATCGCGGAACTCGGCGGGCCAGAGCGCGAGCTCCGGATCGGCGGGCAGGTAGGTGCGCGATGGATTCAGCTGCCCGATGTGCTCGAGCGCAGCGGCCGTGTCGTAGAGGAGCGCATGCTCATCGAGCGTCGGCTCGAGGGCCGTCACCTGCACGGGGCTCCACGCGCTGACCAGGTAGTGGCATTCCATGCGCGCGGGCGCGGGCTCGAGGAGCACCTGTCCGTCTCCATTGCTCGAGCGAATGCGCTCGTTGGATCGCAGCTTCCGATTCTCGCGCAGCTCGATGAGGTAGACATCGAGCGTGAGTGCGTTGAGCGCGAGCACGTCGGCGCGCAACGTGGCGTCCGGCGGCTGGAAGCGCACGTGCGCATCGCTGGCGAGCGATGGGATCTCGTTGCGCAGGGCGCGCCGGATGAGGCGGTCGAGGGGTCTGAGCATCTCGTCGGCGCCCTAGACCGTTGCCCTGCACGCATCGTGAATCGCCGCGAGAATGCCGCTCCTCGACACGTCACGGATCCCAACCTTGTGCGGACGAAGTGCGTAGAGAAAGGCGCCGCGGCCATCGTGCGTGATTGCGAGAAGCGTCGTGCGTGGGGAGTCGTAGAGCAGCTCCGCGTACGATTCCGCCTGCTCGTCCGAAGGCATCGCGACGAGCACGACGTCCGCCTGCGTCGAGCGGACCATCGACTCGAGCTCGTGTCGATCGTCCACTATTCCAACGACCTCGATCTCGAAGTCCGTTGCCAACACGGGCTCGACCACGTCGCGCAGCATGCGGGGCATCTCGGCCAGCACAACACGAATCCGACGCACAGCTGCTCCCTGTGAGGGTGGCCAACGTTCGCGATGAAGCGCAACGCGCAACATGAGCCGTCGGGCTCAACTTGGATTCAACGCGCGATCTAGATCGCGATCGTGCTCACTCGCTGCGCACGAGCGAAAACGTGCGCACGACTTTGTCACCGAAGTACACATTGACGACGATGCCTGGTGCGTGATGCGGCAGCGCGCCCTTCACGATGCCGATTATTCGCTGAACCTCGCCGAGGATTGCGGCCCTATCCTTGACCTTCTCGTAGTTCGCCCCGAGACGTAGATCGACGCTGGGCTTGTGCTGCTGATGCGCGACGTCGAGAGAGCGCGCGAGCGCGCGTGCAACGTCCTGCGCATCTTCGGCGAACTCGCCCGCGCCGGCGGTGCCGCGCGAGGCCGCCGGCACGAGCGCATCCTTCGACACCGACTCGAGCGCCTTGTCCAACTGCGGAGCTTCTCGCGCTTCAGGCACCTGTGCCGACTTTGGCGGTGGCCCCTTCCATGCTTCCGGAAGCCCGTGAAGGATGCGCCCGAGCTGCAGCACGTCGACGGAGATGGGATCGATGCCGCCCTGCCCTTTGCGTAGCTGCCCAGCCTCGTAGTTGAACCGCCACTCGTTTTGCTGCTGGTCGGGTGTCTTATACGGCGTGCTCTTCTTGGCGAGATCGCCAATGCGGCCCATTCGCCCCTTCGATTCCGCACCCTCGGGGAGTGACTCGAGGAAGTCGAGATCGCTGACGTCGATCTGCTCGGTCAGAGAATGGCCGAGCGCAGCGGCCAGATCCGATGGCTTGCTGCTGAGTGCCGCAGCCTTCTCCAGAGCGTCCAGTGCGAACGGCAGCGCGAGCCGATCCTTCGCGAAAATGCGTCGCACGACATCCCGGATGGATGGGGTGAGCTGCACGCCGGAGCCCCCCTGCGATTTCTCGACTCGCTCGAAGTACGACTTGATGGCTTCCTGTCGCCCGTCGACCGTCGGCTTGGCCTGACGTTGCACCCCGGCGGTGGCGCCGGAAGGCGCGAGCGACATCGCGGCACCGAGCCGCGCCGCCGCGGCGCCGCGATCGGCGCCTCGCTCGTCGGCATCGCCGGGGCGACTGACTCTGTCGACATCGACGCGCAACGCAGCTTGCTGCTGTGCGACGTGCACCAGTTCGTGGGCTAGCAGCTGCTCTCCCGCGGGAGATGTCAGTGGCGGCGCGTCTCGCGCAACGTAGATTGTGTCGCCCGTCGTGACAGCCTCGGCACCTGCCGCGCGCGCGACCGAGTCTCCGGCTGCGCCGGAAACGATCTTGGCATCGTCGAGCTGAGCTCCGAGTGATCGTTCGACGGAACGCTGCACCTTCGCCGGGGGCGCATCTCCTTGCTCGGGCCCGAGCAAATGAGCCATCGCCGAGTTTCCCAACTTGCCTGGCAACGAGCGCTTTGCCGATCGCGGCTTCCCCAAGCGTGATTCATCCGCCGCACGATCAGCAGTCGGATGCGCGACGCGCGACTGGCGGGAGGATCGCTTCACGCGAGCTCCGAAGCGTACGTACCGAGCTCGGTCGCATCGAGCGTCTTCCCGAGCTTCTGATACTCGCGTACGGTCGCGCGCATCAGATCCCGCATCGTGACAGCGTCGCCTCGCTCCGCGGCAAAGAACGCCGCAGCCAGCGCGACATTCTTGATGTTGCCTCCGCTGAGTGCGAACTGGCGCGAGAGGAAGGGGAAGTCGATCCCAGTCGACAGTGGAGTCTCCGCTGGCCAGACCGTCGTCCAAATGCGCAAGCGGCTCGCCGCATCGGGAAATGGAAAGTGAATCGTGAACGCGAGCCGGCGAATGAACGCCTCGTCGAGATTCGCACGTAGATTGGTGGCGAGGATGGCCATGCCATCGAACTGCTCCATCTTCTGGAGGAGGTAGCTGATCTCGAGGTTTGCGTAGCGATCGTGAGAGTCGCGTACCTCACTGCGCTTCCCGAAGAGCGCGTCCGCCTCGTCGAACAGCAGGATGCCATTCGCCTGCTCCGCTGCCGCAAATATTCGATCGAGGTTCTTTTCCGTCTCCCCGATGTATTTGCTTACAACTGAAGCAAGCTCGATCCGAAAGAGATCGAGGCCGAGCTCCCGAGCTAGAATCTCTGCGGCCATCGTCTTGCCGGTTCCCGACGGGCCGCTGAACAGCGCATTCGCTCCGCGCCCGCGCGTCATGCGGCGCTCGAAGCCCCAGCTGTCCATCACCGTGCGCTTGCTGGCCACACGCTGGCGTATCTCACCGAGCTGCGCGATGGCGTCATCGGGAAGCACGATCTCGTGCCAGGCGTGCACGCACGGAACGCGGGTCGCGAGCGATGCGAGCTCGTCTCCGCCCTGCGCTCGAGCGCCGGCGAGCAGGTCATCGATCGCGGGTGCATCCGCGCTGCCGCGCCACCACACACGCGCGGTGGCGACTCCCGCCGCGCGATCGATTTGTCGCCCCGTGAGCCTGAAGGTCGAGGCGAGCGCGTCGATGTCGCGTGGGTCGACCGACGCACCGACAGTGTCGACCGCGAGCTCCCACATGGCGCGCCGCACGGCGACGCCGGGCCGCTCGAAGGCGAGCTCGATCGAGGGTATCGCGCGTGCGAACGGCGCGCGATGGGACGCGCCGACATATACGACCACGACCGCATGCTCGAGTATCGCGTCCTCGAGCGCGAGGCGCACCGAGGCGTGGGCCGACTCGGCGAGCGGGTCGCAATCGGCAACGACCAGAATTGCGCTACGCAGCCACGCCTCGCGCACGGCGACTTGCGCGCGCTCCTCCGCGCTCGGCATGTCGAGAAGGCGAGTGATGTCCAGCTCGAGCACCGGCGCTCCAAGATCCGCGGCGATCGCACGCGCGGCGCTTCTTCGACCGGTATTCGCCGGCCCGTGAAAGTGCAGCCGAAGCGACTCGCGCATCTCTCGCACGCTCGCGACCGCGGCCGCGAGAGCGTGGCGCGCGGCGTCAGCGAAGCCAAGCGCTGGAGACTCATCGCCGGGCGCCGCAACCTTGCAACAGCCGGCAATCCGCCGGTCCACGACGTCTACTCCGAGCAGGACGTTGATGATCTGCTCGTCCAGCTGGATCGATTGCCCGAGCAGCGACGATCCGCCCGTGTTGCCCTCCGCGACGAGGGCAACGAGACGCGCGCGTATGAGTCGAGAGCCTGCGGAAAAATTCCCTCGCGCGAGTGCGCGCTCGCCGGCCGATCCGCAAAAGAGTGAGAGCGCCAGGTCGACGGTCGGACGGCGGGCGGATACATCGTCCTGCAGATACGCGTAGAGCCGCTCGTAGCGGAGGTCAACCTCCGGAGCGAGCGCGAGCAGGACGACTTGAATGTCGAGCTGATCGAGCCCGAACGTCGAAACGAGCCATTGAAGTTGCTCGGCCGGCGCGACCGGCGACTCGGCGCTGTCGGCGCCGAATGAAAACTCTCCCGCGTCGCGACCGAGCATGCCGTCGACATCGGCGTCGCTGATGTAGAGCCCGCGAAAGCGCTCGGCGCCGGCTGGCGCAGCGAAGACGGCGCGCGCGCGCTCGACGGCGCGACCGAGAATCCTGTCGAGGTGCTGCAGCGCCGGTCGTAGCTCTTCGAAGGCAAGGGCCGGTGATCGTGCGATTCCCGAGCTCATGGCAGCGAGTATCGACCGCTTGGCCCTCGCGCGACATGGATCGCGCGGTTCATCTCGTATTCAGCGGGGGGACTAGAACCCGCGAGGGCGTCGCGCGCTATCGACCTTCGAGCCGCGGTCGTCCGGCGCCGTCGAGGACTTCCGTCAGACACGCACCGTCGAAGATGGCGGTGAATCCGACCGGGAGCGTCAGCGCCTGAAGCAGGGGGCGATCTCGAGTGACGAGGGTCGCGATCGCGATGGCCTCGAGCCCGTCGCCGCGCGTCAGCGCCTCGGGATCAGCAAGCGTCGCGAGCAGCCATCCGGAGTCAGCCGGCTTGCTGCTGGGCGTCCGACGCACGTACACCTCCGTGGCCGAGAGCGCGCCAGGAGCAGCGATGAGAAGCTGGTCGAGCCAGACATCGGTACCCTTCTCGCCGATGCGGTGAAGAAGCGCGATCTGCAGCGAGAGCACGTCGAGCGTGATGTCCACCGTCGGGCTCCAGTCATCCTCCGGCCACGTTGCAAAGTTCGGCTCTGCCACGCGAAGGGCGCGCCCATCGGAGATGAGGCGGAGACGCGACCATCCGAATCGGAAGGACGTTCCCGCCACGATCTCCGCTTTGCGCAAGCGAGCGACGACGTCGAGAATGTCGTCGGCCTGACGCGCACGTGCGTCGTCGCACTCGACGCGCACCAGCACGCCGTCGAGCTCTCGCTCGCGGATCACGATCGCCGCGCGTTCAAGGTTTCCTCGCCGGCACTTTCGGTAGCTTCTCCTCGATCGCCTTCCTGATTGCTGCGCGCACCTCGGCCTCTCGCTTCACCATTTGGGCAATCGTATCCGGGTCATAGAAATTAGATGCCTGCGGCCATGTCGCCCAGGTTCTGTCGTTCTTCGATGCATTCGCCGCGCGATCCATCGCAACGAGATTGTCCTTCATGTCGACGACGGCCTTTTGTTCCTTCCAGGTGAGCTTCGAGAAGCCCTCCATGTCGGCAACCTCGCGAACCGAGACAATGTGGTCGGCCTGAAGAGTAGTCGGCGGAGTCTTGAGAGCTCCAACTTGATCGACCTTCACATTCTTCATTGCAGCTTCCCGTGCGGCATCCGAGGGCGCGGCCGCTCGCAGCCGATCGTACAACGTGACCTGCGCATCCAGTGCCTCCTTCTCCGTCTTGGCGAGCACTCCCTCGGCCTGTTCGATCTCGCCGGGCGGATGAACGAGTGGCTCGTCGACGAGGTGATTGACGGGTTGCCCATCGGCGTCGATCGTCGTGACCCACTTTTTTATGGTCTTCTGCTTGAACGACGGGTCGAGCTCTCCGAGTCTGTTGTTGATCTCGAGTAGCCTCTCCCTGTTCTCTTCCGTGCGCGTTGCCGGAGTCTTCTGCTTCGCGATGAGGTCATCGCGCTCCGCCAGGAACTCCCGCTTCTCACGATAGAGGTCGGAGACGACGGACTTCTGCTCTTCCAGCGCCGCGAGTGCCTGCTTCTGCTCCCGCGTGAGCGCCTTCCATGCTTTCATCTCGTCGAGCAGCTTCTCCTTGAAGCCGGCCGTCCCACGACTGAGCGACCAGCGGTCGACGAAGCCGACGAGTGCGGCGTCATCCATCCCCTTGGCCTGCCCTGTCTTCACCAGCTGCTTCACCTCTGCGAACGCGGCCTCGAGCTCACCGAGCTCGGCCCCCGACAGTCGCGTGATGTCGCCGAGCGCGGCCATCAGCTGCGCATCCTTGCGCAGCTTGGTGATCGTCGTGACGCCTCGCTTCACGGAGTAGTACAGCGCGCGAAATGCGTTCTGCATCAGCTCTGGATCCAGTATCGCGCCGGGCGAAAAGGCGAATGTCTTTCCGACGAGCTTTCCAATCGCCTTCGATGCCTCTTCCGATGCCTTGAGCTCTCGCGCCATTGCCGCCTTCACCTCGGCCCGAAGCCCATCGGCGGCTTCGATCTTGGCCAGGAGCGACTCCGCGGTCTCCTCGCCCTTTGCGTAGAGCGTCATCGGCCCCTCGAGCGACTTCAGCGCGGCCGATGACTCCTTGATGATTGCGCTCGTTGCCATTCCCAGATCGAGGGCTGCGCCGACGATCGCGATGCCGACCCAGACGAGGGACGGCTCCTTGCTGATGAAGCCGAGATTGTAGTCGCGCGTGTCGCGCTCGTACTCATCCAGCGCCTCAATTGCCTGATAGGTGCTGATCCCCGCGCTCGCAACGAGCGCTGCGGCCGCAACCCATCCGCCTACGGGCACGAGGAGCGCGAGGGCGATGGCCACTGCCATCATCGCCGCCGCGGTCAGCAGGTGGAGGGTGCCGAGATGATCGGTGTAATCCTTGATTATCATCCCGTAGATGTTCTTGTCGTCGATTCCTTGCAGCTTGTAGGACGCGGAGACGAGGTCGGGCAGGCTGAAAACCTTTTCCGGGTCGGAGATGAACTCCTCTCGCGCCTTCTTCGCTTCCTCGGCGCGCGCGTCGATGGTCTTTCGAAGATATGCTTGAGCCTCGGCGGGGCCGAGCTTCGAGAGAAGCTCGCGATCGGTGCCCCGGGCCGAGACGATTGCGTCGTCGCCGGATCCTTTTATGACCTCGGCGTCGCCGCGTCCGCGCGCGCTCGACGCCAAATCCTGGTGCTTCTTCACTTCCGCCTGATCGCGGGCCTTGTTCGGCCCCTTCTCCATCGGGTCGACCGCCATCTGAGCCATCATGCTCTTTCGATCTTCCTCATGCGCTTCGGCATAGAGCTTGGTCGCGTCGGTTCCCTTGATGCCCGTAGCGACCGCGGCGCCCGAGCCCGCAGCGTCGAACTTTTTTCGCTCCTCGAATAACGTGTGCTCGAAGCGTGCGATCAGGTCGAGCGCGAGGTTGACGGCCTCCGTTCTGAATGCGATGCGGAACTTCTCTATCGCGGCCTCGAATTCGGCGATCGAGTTGAAGTTCTTTCTCTTGAGGGCGGCGAGAAGCTGCGCCTCGGTGTCGGCGACCTGCTCATTGAGTAGGTCAGCGGAGTCCTGCGCCGCGCTTTTGTCCGTCGCGGACCCTTTTACTGCGTTTGCGAGGTTGGCGTTGGCGCTTTGGTCCTTCCATTTCTTGTAGAGAGAGTAGAGGTCTTCGGCGCCGAGCAGTGGCTTCGCGGCGTCATCGCTTCGCTGAGCCTCGGCTTCGCGTTCCTGCTGGAAGCTGATATAACTGTCGACAGAGCTTTCCATCGTGTCGAGCGATGTCGTTTCGGCATTGATGCGCGCGAGGTAGTCCTTTCGCTGCTCAGGTGTCAGCATCGTCAGCTTTCGCGCGATGCGAAGCAGCTGGGTGTACTCCTCCGGCGATGCCACCTTGTCATCCGCGCCACCGGCGAAGAGCGCCTTCTTGATGTCCTCCGGGAGCTTGTCGATGAGCTGGCGCTGTAGAATGACCTCATCGCGCATGTGCTCCTTCTGCAGCGCAAGCGCCTTGTCATCGGCGGACTTTCCGAGCGACGCGGGATCCTTTCCCGTGCGTGCCTCGAAGCGCTTGTCGACTTCCGCGTCGATTTTCTTCTTTTCCTCGGGATCCAGCTTGTTGTAGTCGGCGTCGAGTCCCGCCGGAACATTGATGGTCGCGAACCCCTGCTTCTTCTCCTTCTCGTTCGCATCGCGATTGATGCTCATCGAACCAATGGTTGAGATGAGCTGGCTGCGCGTGGCGTGGAAGTACTGCTGCGCCAACTGCTCGGCTATCTCGTCGGCGGTCGTGGCACCATTCAGCTTAATGGTCACAGCCTTCGTCTTCTTGGCCGCGGGTTTGTCATCCTTGTGCTGTGCCTGCACGCGTCCGGACATCACTCCGGCGCTCTGCTGCCCGACGTGCGCAGCCTCGTGTGCAATGAGGCCCCGGCCTTCCTGTGTGTGCGGCGAAAAGCGACCCTCGCCGAAGACGATATCGCGGCCGACCGTGTAGGCGTTTGCGCCCAACGCGTCCGCCGACCGTGTCGCATCCGCATCCGTGTGTACGCGAATATCCGCGAGCAATGCCGCGAGCTCGGGAGGCATCGAGCGCAGAACGGAACCGTCGAGAGGTTGTCCGGGCGAGGTCAGGGCATCGCGCACGCCCGGCGGCGCGCCCGCAGCGAGGCTCGGGTGCGGCGAGAGGCTCCTCTCCCGCGTCGACATCGCGGTGCCCATGAAGCGGAGTGGCGCGGCTGCAGGCATGCGCGCGACGAGCTCCCCCAGGCGGCTGGCTTCCTGCTCCGGCGCCCCTCCTTCGGGACGCGTGCGCGCCGTGGACAGCTCGAGGGAACTCGACAAGGTGGCGGACTCGCTGCTCGCCGACCCCAGCGATTCGATAGCCGGAGCCTCGGCGTCGTCGAGCATCCGTTGCATTGCGTGATTGCCCGCCGCACGCTGCAACGCGCGAGCGTGCTGGACGACTCCGTGATTCGCGTGCGTCGCCTGCGATGCAGGCGCGGGCTTCGCTCTCTGCCCTGCCGATTCCGCGACGCGGGCTTTCGGGTCGTGCGCGTGCGGCTCGCGCGGATGCGGATCGCGCGAAGTGGGAGGTGGTTGCTGCTGGCGCTTCTCCTTCGCGGCGTGTTCGGCTGCGGAAGTGCGGTGTTTGTCGACCGGTGGAGCAGCCATGTTCGATCTCCCGGCCCGCCAAGGCCTGGCGTACCGCACCGAAGATTGCAGTGGCGCGGCTGCGCGAACATGGATCCGACGATCTATTTCCGGTCTATCGCCTGCTCATCAGGCACGCTGCTCCGCTTCGCGCGCGCTGCGAAGCGACGTGGATGCGAGCGAGCGTCGAAGCTGCGCCGCCGCCTCGCTGCGGCGGTGCACACCAAGCTTGTCGAGCAGATTGTGCACGTGATTCTTCACGGTCGACAGCTCGATCGACAGCCGCGCCGCGATCTGCTTGTTCGAGCACCCCTGATCGATGAGGCGGACGATCTCGATCTCGCGCGCGGTCAGGGCGGCGGTGTCGGCCGTGGCTCGATCTTCCGCAAGCAGGGCGATACGCCTCAGGAGGCAATTCGCGATGCTCGGCGACACGATGGACTCATTGCGCGCCGTGCTTCTTACGACGTCGACGAGGTCGTCGAGCGATGCCGTGCGTGGCACATAGCCGGCGACGCCGGCCTCCGCGCAGGCGACGACGGCGCGCTCGACCTCCGGAATGGTCAAGGCCACGACGTGCGTCGCAGGTGCGACGGCTCGGAGCTCGCGCACCAGCGCCATGCTGTCCGCAATCGCCACGTCGAGAAGGATCACGTCCGGCGAATCGTGGCGCGCCATGCCGATTGCGCTCGGGCCATCGGTAGCGACGCCGATCACGTGCAGTCCGTCCATTTGACTGAGGTGCGCCGCGATCCCGTCCGAGTAGAGTCGGACATCACCCACTACGAGGATTCGAATCATCGCGTCACACCTCATCGTTCATGCGCGAGCCACCGTGGCGAAACTATGTTGAGAGACGCCGGCTATCGTGCACGACAGCGCGCAGTACGGAAAGAGAAGCAGGGTGAGGACAGGAGAGATTAGAGAGTTATAAGAATCGTTCAATAAATGGTGAGGAGAGATCCGTGCCGAGCGACCCGACTCTGTTGCTCCGCCCCAGCGCGGAGTGGGCGAAGAAACTACGCCACCGTCGGTACTTTCGAGAAGAGCTGGAATTGGTCGCGAGTGTTCGAATCTCGCCAGAGCTCATCTTCACATCGCCGTAACGATCTCGCGTGAGGAAGATCACTTTCGAAACTCGACGAGCTGGGCCGACTTCGATGATGCGTGTTGCCTTCATCAGGAGACATGCGTAATGCGCTGCGAAGAGCGGACACGCGGCTCGAAAAAATTGCGCGCGATGTGAAACGACTCTCCGATCTTACCCGGAGAGTCGTTTCTTCGATAGCTGCACGTTTTTTCGCGGCAATCGGAAATTTTGACGACAATGCGTCAATGGAGGACGGCGCTCACACTGCGTATCGCCTCGAGCGATCGCAATCCCCGCTCACTGCATCTGCACCTGCACGACCTCGCCGGTCTGCTCCGCCGTTCCCGTCGTGTTCACGAGATAACGGCGCAGATTCTTGCTCTCGCCCTGCACGAGCTGTCGAATCGGGCCACCGCGTTCATGATCGCCGCGCCCGTGGGTGCCCCGAGCGAAGCCGCGAACCTCGAGAGCTGGCAATTCAGCTTCAATCGGCTGGACGACCTGCCAGGGCTCTGCTCTTCACCCGTGGGGTGATGTAAGAAGTACCTCCAACGCGAGAGCGAACGTTAGCCAGCGCGAAGTGCGCAGGAAAGGGGCGCGCGCACGAACGGCGCGCCTCCTGTCACCACAATCACACACTTCGCTGCGCCGCGCTCGGATCGACGCGGGCCGCTCGCACGGCTGGCACGACGCGGGCCGCAAGCGTGACGCCAGCCAGGAGCAGGCACACTCCAGCCAGCGTCGCCGGGTCGTTGGGCGCGATGCCGAAGAGCAACAATTGGAGATAGCGAGTCAGCGCGAATGAGCCACCGACGCCCAAAACGATGCCCAGCGCGGCGAGGCTGCCTCCCAGCCCCACGATCAAGCCGATGAGGCTGCTCGGCGTCGCACCGAGTGCAGTGCGGACGCCGATCTCTCGCGTGCGCTCGGAAACGCTTCCCGCCAGTACTCCATAGATCCCGGCGATGGACAGCAGCAGTGCCGCCGCGGCAAACGCGCCGAACAGCACGAGCGCGAGTCGGCGCTGGCTCGTCGACGCGGCGACTACCTGCTCCATCGTCGCAATCTTCACGATCGGCTGCGTGGGATCGATCGCGGCAATCGTTCTCCGAACCGCGGACGCGAGCGTGGCAGGATCGTTGGCAGTCCGAACGATCAGCACTTCCTGATTGTCGGCGAAGAACATCTGTCGCTAGGGGATGTACCATTGCATCGTCGTCTTCGCGTCCAAGCCGCTATGCCGAACATTGCCCGTCACGCCGACGATCGTGAAAATGGGCGCGTCGAGTCCACCGACGCGGAATCCCTTGCCGATCGGGCTCTCGTTGGGCCACATGCGTTCCGCGAGCGCCGCACTGACGAGTGCGACCTGGTTCGCCCCCGCAACTGCGTCCGAAGCCACAAAGCCTCGTCCGGCGAGAATCGGAATGCGCATCGTGCGCAGGTACTCCGTCGAGACTGCGTACCGGTCACCGCTCGGCACGAGCTCGGGATTCGCCGGGACGTTGACGGCATCGATGACGCCGTACATGTCGACGTTCCCCCCGAGCGGCAGCTGATTGGCAACGGCGACTGACCTCGACGAGGGCGAACGTTACCCACCTCGTGGAACTCACGAAAGGGGCGCTGAAAACTCCAAGCCCGACGAGCGCTCGCCGCTGGCAGTTCCTCGGCACCAGGATGGCAGAAATCGTCGTTTGCTTGTCATTGTGGCCAGTCGCACGGGCACTATCTTGTCGATAATCCCGTTCATTCCGCGAGTGCGAGGTCGCCACATGCCAGAACCAGCACGCGTTGCCAGTTCCGACTTCGCAATCCGCGATTGTTCGAAGTGTCGACGCCGAAAGCTCGCCGCTCCAGTTGCCGCAATCGCGCTGTTTCTAACGGCGGCGAGCACTCCGCTTCAGATGCTCAGCCCACCGAGCGTTTCGGATTTGATCGCTGCCCATGTGAAGGCTATCGGAGGAAGCGATCGCCTCGCTGCAATCGCGACGGTCCTTTCGGTGGGCATCCTGAATGACCACGGCACTCTTCATCCGATGTACGTGGATCGGAAGCGGCCGAATCTGCTGCGCGTTCGCATGTTCCACGGTGGCGATCTGGTCTTCAGTGAGGTCTACAACGGCGCGACGAGCTGGGAGGGGGCGCCGGGAAAAGAGAAGTGTCCACCATCGGCGGCGGCGACGCAGGCGACGGCGCACGCCGCGCAGCAATTCGACGATGCGCTATTGAGCGCCCAGGCAGCCGGCGCGGCGATTGCTTACGTCGCGCGGGAGCAGCTGAGCGGGAGATCCGTTTACCATCTCGAGGCCAAGGCGCTAGACGGAATGCAAACGGCAATTTATTTGGATGCGGAGACATATCTTCTCGATAGGGTGCGCAACCGACGTGCGCTTCATCCGGGCGAGCCCGTGCGTGCCATCGAAACCGTTTTTGATGATTATCGTAGGGCTCGCGGCGCGCAAATCCTGGTTCCCTTTCGCGAGTTGGAACGCGACGTGGATACCGGCGACATCCTCACGCTATCACGTACGGACTGGATCGAATTCGGCGCGCCGCTCTCCGACAGCGCGTTCGCAAACCCGGCGAGCTGCTCGTAAACGAATTGCCGTCACGATCGCAGAGCAGAGCGCGCGACTTGACGCGTGTGGTAGCGGTCGTGGCCAGCAGCGGCGCACAGCTGCTGGATATCACCGGTCCCGCAGAGATTTTCGCGCGGTGCCCTCGCGCACAAGAGAACAGCGTGAGAAACGAGACCGCGCCATACAGAGTGGTCATTCTCTCGACGCTGAGTCATCTCAGACTCGAGACGTCTTCGGGTGTCGTTCTCGAGGCAGATGCCAGAATTGAAGACTGGCGCGGTAGCATTGACACGCTCCTCGTCGCTGGAGGTATCGGTGTCGAAACCGGACCTCCGGACGAGGCCCTGGCTCGTTGGCTGCGCCGGCGAGCGTCGACTACGCGTCGCGTCGGTTCCGTTTGCACGGGCGCGTTTGCCCTTGCCCGCGCAGGCCTTCTCGATGGCCGCCGTGCAACGACGCATTGGGCGTGGTGCGGCATGCTCGCCGCGCAATTTCCACGCATCGCAGTCGAGTCAGACCCGATCTACATCAAGGATGGCAAGATCTACACTTCCGCCGGCGTAACGGCAGGAATGGACCTGGCGCTTGCGCTAGTTGAGGAGGACCAAGGGCCCAAGGTAGCGCTCAAGGTGGCTCGAGATGTGGTTCTCTATCTTCGCCGGCCCGGTTCGCAATCGCAGTTCAGCGCACCGCTGGCAGCCCAGATGAGCGAGCGCGCACCGATCCGCGAGCTTCAGGCGTGGATGGCCGTGAACTCACATATGAGGTTGCGGATCGAACGACTCGCCGAACGAGTGGGAATGAGCGCGCGCCATTTCGCGCGTGTGTTTGAGCACGACGTCGGAATGACGCCCGCGCGTTACCTCGATCGCCTTCGTGTGGATGCGGCGTGCCTTCACCTCACGGAAACGTCGCACACCCTCGAGCGGGTCGCAAGCATCTGCGGATACTCTTCCGAAGACATCATGCGCCGGTCGTTCCGACGTGCCTTGCGCATCAATCCGGAAGATTTCCGCGCGCGTTTCCGGACGCAATCGCAGGCGGCGGCGGCGAACGGAGGAAATCGTTAAGAAGAACGAGTAGTACATGCGTCGGGCCAGTCACTCGCTACGCAGCGCCGCGCTCGGATCGACGCGAGCTGCACGGGCGGCCGGGACAAGACAGGCGGCCAGTGTGACGGCGGCCAGTAGCGCGCACACTCCAACGAGTGTAGCCGGATCGTTGGGCGCGACACCAAAGAGTAAGGACTGGAGATAGCGCGTCAGCGCAAACGAACCACCGAGACCGAGTACGATACCCAGCGCGGCGAGGCGTCCCCCTGCCCGACGATCAAGGCAATGAGGCTACTCGGAGTCGCGCCGAGTGCGCTGCGAACGCCGATCTCTCGCGTGCGCTCGGACACGCTCCCCGCCAGCACTCCATAGATCCCGGCGATCGACAGCAGCAGTGCCGCCGCGGCAAACGCACCGAACAGCACGAGCGCGAGTCGGCGTTGGCTCGTCGACGCCGCGACCACCTGGTCCATCGTCGCAATCTTCACGATCGGCTGCGTGGGATCGATCGCGGCAATCGTTCTCCGAACCGCGGTCGCGAGCGCGGCGGGATCGTTGGCGGTGCGAACGATTAGCACTTCCGAATTGTCGGCGAAAAACATCTGCCTCTCAGGGATGTACCACTGCAGCGTCGACTTCGCGTCCAATCCGCTATGCCGGATATTGCCCGTCACTCCGACGATCGTGCGAATGGGCGCGTCGAGTCCGCCGACGCGAATCCCCTTGCCGATCGGGCTCTCGTTCGGCCACATACGCTCCGCAAGCGCCGCACTGACGAGCGCAACCTTGTTCGCTCCCTCGACTGCGTCGGACGCCTCAAATCCTCGCCCGGCGAGAATCGGAATGCGCATCGTGCGCAGGTATTCGGTCGACACCGCATATCGATCGCCGCTCGGCACGAGCTCGGGATTCGCGGGCACGTTGGCCGGATCGATGACGCCGTACATGTCGATGTTCCCCGCGAGCGGCAGCTGATTGGCGACGGCGACACTGATCACTCCGGGCAGCGCGCCCACCGCTTCGCGTACGCGATCGTGATAGTTGAAGACGCTCGTATCGTTCGGATACTTCGCGCCTGTGGAATTGATCTCGAGCGTGAGGAGGTGCGTCGTGTCGAATCCGGCATTCATGCCCATGAGTCGAACTAGGCTTCGCCCGAGGAGCCCGGCGCTCACCAGCAGCATCACGGCAAGCGCGACTTCACCCACCACGAGCGTGGCGCGCGCGGCGTGGTTTGCGGTTCCAGAGAGACGACGCCCCGAACGCAGCGCTGCGGAGAGATCGCCAAAGCGGCCGCGCGCGGGCGCGAGTCCCATGACGACCGCGAGCAGGAGAACGATCGCGGCCACCACGCCCAACGCGCCGATGTCGACGCGAATCGCCGACAGCCTCGGGAGCGCCTGCGGGAGTCGTGCAACGAGGAGCGGCAGGGTCGCGTAGACGACGAGCAGGCCGGCCACGCCTCCGAGGAAGGCGAGCAGCAATCCCTCGGTGAGCAGTTGTCGGATCATTCGCGAGCGGCTCGCGCCGAGCGCACCACGAACGGCGAATTCCTCCGCGCGCCGCATCGCTCGCGCAAGCTGCAGACTCACAACGTTCGCCACCGCGATGAGCAACACGAGAAGGACAGCGCCACTCAGGGCGAAGAGGGCGGGACGGGTTCCGAGCGTTACCTCATCCTGCACGCGGCCGACGAGCATGCCCACCGATGCGTAGTCCTTCGGATACGCCTTCACCAGCCGCGACTGAATTCCGTCGAGCTCCGTTTGCGCCGCGGCCAGGCTCACGTCCGGGCGAATGCGCGCGATCATGCGCAGGTGATGGCAGGTGCGGCACGCAAAGGGCTGATTCAGATAGCCGAGCACTCGCCATATCTTCGCCGTCGGCATGGGGGCGTTGTCGAACGACGCCGGCATCACGCCGACCACGGTCATTGGATTGTCATTGATCGAGATTGTCCTTCCGACGATCGACGCATCGCCACCGTACCGGCGTTGCCACACACCGTAGCTGAGGATGACGACCTGATTGTTTCCCGGAAGATCCTCACCCTCGATGAAGTCGCGGCCCAGCGCGGGTTGCACGCCGAGCGTTCGGAAGTAGGTCCACGAGACGCGATCGCCCTGCAGACGCTCAGGATCGCCATTGTCCGACAGCGTCGGCTGCCAGTCTCCGATTGCCGCGGCGCGCTCGAGTGTCCGGGATTGCGTGATGAGGTCGCGAAAGGTCGGAAAGCCAACGTTGTCGCGCGATCCGTCGGCATCCCGCTCCCACACCAGCACCAGCTTGTCGGGGTTGGGATATGGAAGCGGACGGAGAAGCACGGGCTCGATGACGCTGAAGATCGCGGTCGTGGCACCGATGGCCAACCCGAGCGTAAGCACGGAGACGAACGCGAACGCGGGCGAGCGACGAAGCAATCGCGCGGCGATCTGCAGGTCGGCGAGAACGCTGAGCAGGAGACCATCTTGCCTGCGTGGACTCGCGTGGAGGTGCCAGAGCGCGGAGATCGTCTCGCCGAGCATCCAGAGGGGCCCGCGATCCTGCTGCTCAATGAGGTCGCCGATCACGTGCTCGGCGAGATCGGGCACCAGCGATCGTTCGAGGAGCCAAATGCAGAATCGAATCATGTTGTCGGCTCGAGGCCGACATCCAGTCCGCTCGCCATGTGACGAAGCGTCTTGAACGCGGCCTGCAACGACCGCTTTCCGGCGGCGCTCACGACGTAGCAGCGCGTCCGTCGTCCGCCGCGCTGGGCCGTCGGCTCGCCGACATGCGAGGCCACGAAACCCTTCTCCTCGAGCCGGCTCAATGTCTTGTAGATGGTGCCGAGCGTTAGATCGCGCCCCGCGCGACGCTGAATCTCGTCGTGAATCGGTACGCCGTAGGCGCCCTTGCCCACGCGCATGACGGCCAACAGCACCACCTGTTCGAGCTCACCGAGCATGGGTCACCATTTCACAGGCAATGTCTGCAATATGGTGGTTCCGTGCGACATTGCAAGACGGCTGCTTACATCTCGCGCACATTACGCGAAACGGGGCCCCTCATCCGAGCGGCCCCGTTCCTACTAAGTCATTCTCCGCCACAACTTACTTCAGATCGGGGCGGCGGGATTTGAACCCGCGACTTCCTGAACCCCATTGATCCTTCGGGGGGAGGAACTACACGCATCGTTCATAAATAGCTTAGCCACGCTTCACGACGACGCCTTTTGACGCTTGCGAACCATCGGCAAGCAGGATAAAGGATTAAAACGACGCCAAGCCAAATCGCGTATACAGTCACCAGACCGTAGCCGTAGCCTTGAGGATACGGAAGCACTGAGCTAGTCGGCACTGTTACATTCTTGAACATCCAATCAGCCTGACCGTATCGCGCATAGGCGAATGCGATAGCCAATGCATGGATAAACACAAGATGGAGCAAATAGTAGAATAGAGGCACTCGACCGAATATTACAAAAGGGCGACTGAGTGGGTGTGAGATTCGTTCAAATAAGGCAAGGGCAATTATCGCTGGCCCTAATGTCATCAGCAGGTATATGAGCGAGGGCGGGTACTTTTCGGGGTTGATGAAGGAGAGGAACGTGAATAGTCCCGTCTTCTGCGTCGCCCAGGCGTGCGGATCCCCATAAAGGTTTGTAGCCCGAATAACGATGAAGGCAACGGTTAGCCCGACGCCTAATCCCAGAAGCCACTTTCGCCTCTCGTGCTGTGGACGAAGCAAGAGCGTGCCAAAACCGTAACCCGCGGCCATTACTCCAATCCAAGGTACAAGCGGATAGCCGGGTACGAAGTGAAATCCGGGTCGCGGCTCCAAAATGTCTCCACTATGAAGAATCGCCCAAAGCCAACGGAAAGAACCAAAGCTGTCGGCACGCACGGCATCGAACAGGTTATGTAGTGCCACCATTGCAATTCCGACAGCCGCAATAGACCACACAGGAAGAAAGACCAGACCCGCCATCGCGACCATTGACCAGCCCAGAGCCCAAAGTACGTCACCATAGAGTAAGTGGTAATCGAAGTTGAACCACCAGCCGAAGGTGTGAACGAAAAAAAGATCAAGAAAAACCAGCCACAAACCACGCGACAGGAGAAAGCCTGCTAGCTCCTTTTTTGTCTTTCCGCGTGAGATAGACAGAAAAGCACCAGTCCCCGCAAGGAATACAAAGACAGGGGCGCAAAAATGTGTGATCCAACGAGTGAAAAACAGGGCTGCGTTTGTCTGGGTCAAGTCGGTTGGGTCGAAGGCGTAAGCATTGGAGAAGAAATCGCGGACGTGGTCCAGCGCCATGATGACCATCACCAAGCCGCGAAGCATGTCAACGGAGTAAAGACGTGACCGCCCGCTTAGAGACTCGCCCAATAAGTTTGTGCCGTCGGCAGGTGCCTTCACCTAGTTCTCCCAATAGGTAGCCGCGGACTAACCCCGCCCACCAATCCAGTTAGCCGACCACTTGAAGCTTTTCAGAATTGCGGAGCTACTTCGTGACTGAGTGGCGCCGGTTGCAACACCGGAGGACGCACGTACTTCGCTAGAAAAGTCGCCACGGCAAGATCTGCGGTCACGTTCGCCGGGGCGCGGAATCGATCCGCGATCGCGTCCACCGCGAGGAAAAGTCCGATTGCCTCGGCTGGCAGCCCGGCGGTCAGGAAAACCGGCACGCCCGCTATGAGTCCGCCGCCGGGGATGCCGGGAGTGCCAATCGTGACCAGCGCGGCGACGACGACGGTTGGCACGAGTTGGGCTGGCGCGATGTCCACGCCGTACATGCGACTAGTCAAGAAGGCCGCGGTCAATGTCGCCACTGGTGCCGTGTACTTGAACGTCGAGACAGCAAGCGGAATGACAAAGCTGGTGATCGGAGCGGGCAATCCCAGGCGGCGCTCCGCTCCCTCGATCAACGCCGGTAACGACGCAAGCGAGGAGCTCGCGCTAAAGGCAACTGCCTGCGCCGGCGCCACTGCGCGCGCGAAGCGCCCAAGCGTGACGCCACTTGTCAGCGCCACCATTGGGTAGAGCGCAAGTGCCAACACCAGGCTCGTCGCCGAAACGATGACCACGTAGTATCCGAGCGCGCCTACCAGCGCGACACCCATCCGGGTCGCGAGCGGCAGAGTGAGCGCGAAGACGCCGATCGGCGCCAGCGCCAGCACCCAGCCCACGAGAACTCGAGATGCTTCGGCGACCGCGCGGAAGAAGCCGAGCAGTGGCTCACGGACGTCGGACGCGAGACGGGATGCTGCTAACGCGAAGGCAAGAGAGAAGACGACGAGCGGGAGCATCGCTCCATCGGCCGCCGCCCGAACCACGTTCGACGGCACAAGTCCCGCCAGCCATTGTCCCGCCGTCGGTGGTGCTTGAAGAGCGATCTTGGCGATGACATCGGCGCGCAGGGAGGCGGCGGCAGCCGAGTCGAACGAGAGGCGGGCGACCAGCGACGGAGCCAGCAGCGCAGTCAGGCTCGCGCTCGCCGTCGCACAGACAAGGAAGATCACGAGCGCCCGCCACCCGATTCGGCCAACGAGCCGCGAGTCCGCGTTCGACGCCACGCCGACGATGAGGTTGGAGACGACGAGCGGAATGACGGTCATGAGAATCGCGTTGACCCACAGCGTGCCTACCGGCTCGACGGCCCGCGCGATCGCGAGCGCAAGCGGATTGTGCGTCGCGGCGACCGCAACTC
>DATCPC010000081.1:0-4298 GCA_036564355.1 Gemmatimonadaceae bacterium
CCCGTCGGCAGCGGGCGGTGGTCGTAGCGCGGGTGGCGGCGGCCGAAGCGCGGGTGGCGGCCGCGGTGGACGGGGCCCGGGAAGCTCCGGCAGCCGGGGCGGCAGCGGGTTCTCGCGGGGTTAATCGATGACTTCGCATCCATTGGCGCGTCATTGCCTTAGGCATACCTACGCGCTATGATTCAAGCTTGTCTCCAGTCTCCTTTCGATGAGGATTCCACGTGGTTGAAGTGATCATTGGCGAGAACGACCGGCTCGATTGGGCGCTCAAGCAGTTCCAGCGTAAAGTGATTCGCGCTGGCGTGTTGAAGGACGTTCGCAAGAAGCGCTTTTACGTGAAGCCCAGCGAAGCCCGGCAGAAGAAGGCCGTCGCGGCGCGGCAGCGTAGCGCGCGGGCAGAGCGCAAAGCGCGCTAGTCGCGGCCCAGCCGATGTCCAAGCAAGACGCCATTGAGCTCGAGGGGACGGTCATGGAAGTGTTGCCCAACGCAACCTTCCGCGTGGCCGTGAATGAGCAGCACAACGTGCTCACCACCCTCGGCGGCAACATGCGCCGGTTCCGCATCCGCGTGCTCGCGGGCGATCGCGTGCGCATCGAGGTCTCACCCTACGATCTCACCCGCGGCAGAATCATCTACCGCCACAAAAATTAGCTAGTCCGCTCCCGCCATCGCGTCAATCGTTGCGTTGACCACCGCTGGCAGCACCAGCGTGAACACGCTCCCCCCGCCAATCCGATCCTCGTACGACAGCGCTCCGCCCTGCGCCATCGCGAGGCGCAGCGCGATCGAGAGTCCCAACCCCGCACTCCCCGCATCCGCAATGCTGCGCTCCGGCCGGTAAAACGGCTCGAAGATCCGCTCCCGCTCCGCCGCCGGCACGCCGGGGCCGCGATCCGCCACCGAGATCGCGATCATGTTCCCCGAGCGCGACAGCTGAATGTCCACGGGCAGCGCGCGCGGCGAATACTTGTGCGCGTTCTCGAGCAGGTTCACGAGAATGCGCAGCGCGTGCACGAAGTCGAAGCGTCCCACGAGCACGGGCTCCGACCACGCGATCGACGTGCGCAGCTCTCGTCCGGCGAACGCCGCCGAGACCTGCTGGATCGCGGCGCCAACCACATCTTCAGCCGCGTTGAGCTCCGCGCGCACGGGTAGCTCGCCCGCGTTGAGTCGCGACAGGTCCAGCAGATCGGCGACCATGCGATTGAGCCTGTCCGCCTGCTGCTCGATCGTCGCGGCCCGCTCGTCACCGTCGCCCGCGATGTCGTGGGCGAGCGCCTTGATGGTGGTGAGCGGCGTGCGCAGGTCGTGCGACACGGACGCCAGCAGCGCGTCCTTGAGCCGGTCGGCCTCGCGCAGCGCCTCCGCGCGCTCGGCTTCCGCGACGAGTCGCACGCGCTCGATGCCGAGGGCCGCGTAATAGGCGAGCGCGGAAAGAAAGCGACGGGCGCCGGCGTCGAGCACGATCGGCGAGTGGTGGCGCAGCGCGAGCATCCCCACGGAGCGCGCATGCACTTCGAGCGGAACGACGATGGTGCGCGGATCGGAATTCCGCGCGCTCTCATCCGGGCCCGGCGCAACGCTGCCGAGTCCCGCTCCCGCCTGCGCCGCCAACTCGGGCGTCGCATTCTCGCCCTGCTGCACCCAGATCTCGCACGCGTCGGTTCCGATCGTGTCGCGCACGACGGTGGCGATCGCCGTGAGCGCCTGCGACGCGCTCCCCGTGCTCAGTGTCTCGGCGCCCAGCGCGGCGAGACGGTCGATCTCATCCGCGCGCCGGCTCGCCTCCACGGTTTTCTCGTTCGCGCGCGCGAGCAGCTGCGTTGCCACGAGTGCGGTCGCCATGAAGGCGATCAGCACCATCCAGTCCGGACGCTTGGAGATCTCGAAGCGTCCATAGGGCGGCTGGAAAAAGAAGTCGATCGAGATGAAGGCGAGGACGGCCAGGGTGAAGCCCAGGCCGCGACCGCCACCGGAGCTGCCGCCGAGGATGATGAGGAGATAGACGAGCGCGACGTGCGCGTCCGTGATCTCTCCCTGTACGCCGACCATCACGTACGTGGCGAACAGGAAGATGGTCGTCCAGACGAGCGCCGATGTCCACCGGCGCTCGAGCATATTCGTCATTCAGCGCGGCAGCTCGAACCGATAGCCGACGCCTGGCTCCGTCACGATGAGCTGGGGGCGCACCGGATCCGTCTCGATCTTGCGCCGCAGATTGGCGACGTGCACGCGCAGATACTGTTGCGGATCGCCGAACGCGCGTCCCCACACGGCGTTGAAGATCTGCTGGTGCGTGAGCGTGCGTCCCGCCTGCGTGACGAAGGTGCGCAGCAGCTCCCACTCGATCGGCGTGAGGTGGATCGTCTCGGCGCCGCGGCGCAGCGCGCGCGCGGTGAAGTCGGCCACGAGGGACCCGATCTGCATCGGCTGCACGGACGCCGCGATCTGTGACGCCTGCGCGCGGCGGAGATTCGCGCGGATGCGCGCCGCGAACTCGAGATTGCTGAACGGCTTGGTGATGTAGTCGTCGGCGCCGGAGTCGAGGAGCGACGCCTTTTCGTGATCCGAATGGCGAGCCGAGAGGACGACGATCGGGGCCGCGGACCACGCGCGGAGCGAGCGGCAGACATCGATGCCGGCCATGTCCGGCAGCCCGAGGTCGAGCACGACGAGCGTAGGATGCTCGGCGGTGGCAACCGCGAGCCCTTCTGCGCCGCCCGAGGCCTCGAGCACCGAGGAGACCTCGTTGGCGAGCGCGTTCTTCACAACGCGCCTGATTTGCGGCTCGTCGTCTATGATAAGTATCGTGTCTGCTAGCATACGATGGGCCTGAGGTTGAAGGCGAGAACCAATATTGCGTTGAGTAGACGGATGTAAAGCGGGGGGATTGGAATGTTCCGTATCGCCATGCGACCCGGCGGCTCGAAAGGGGCTCCCGAGCCTATCCGACCGGACAGGGTAGACCGACCCTGGGCGGCTTAGACTTCCACCCCGCGCACAGTATGTAACGCAGGAGCGCGCAGATCGCTGCGTGTTCGCTACGGCCGCGTATCGGCAGAGCAACGTCAACTTCATCCGGACCTGGATCCGGCGAACCACAGGGAGTTCGAGATGAGCAATGTCGATTTCGCCGCCGAGGCGGGCCTGCTGCAGTCCAGGTGGGGCAAGGACCCGCGCTGGAACGGAGTGGAGCGGACGTACACCGCGGAAGACGTGGTTCGTCTTCGCGGATCGGTGAAGGTCGAGTTCTCGCTCGCAAAGCGCGGAGCGCTCAAGCTATGGGAGCTGCTGCATAGTAAGGAATACGTTCATACCTTCGGAGCGCTTACGGGAGCGCAGGCCGTGCAGATGATCAAGGCCGGGCTGCAGGCCATCTACATGAGCGGCTGGCAGGTTGCCGCGGACGGAAATCTCGCCGCGCAGACGTATCCGGATCAGAGCATTTATCCGTCGAATAGCGTGCCCGCTTTGGTGCGCCGAATCAACAATGCGCTCATGCGGGCGGACCAGATCGAGTGGAGTGAGGGGAAGGCGGGCCGTGACTGGCTCGCGCCGATCGTCGCCGATGCGGAAGCCGGATTTGGGGGTCCGATCCACGCGTTCGAGCTGATGAAGTCGATGATCGACGCCGGCGCGAGTGGCGTGCACTTCGAGGACCAGCTCGCGGCCGAGAAGAAGTGCGGCCACATGGGTGGCAAGGTGCTCATTCCCACCGCGTCGTTCGTGCGCACGCTGAACGCCGCGCGCCTCGCGACCGACGTCCTCGATGTTCCGACGGTGATCATCGCGCGCACCGATGCGCTCGCGGCGACGCTGATCACGAGCGACATCGACGAAGCCGATCGCGCATTCACGACGGGCGAGCGCACCACCGAGGGCTACTTCCACATTCGCAACGGCATGGACGCGGTGGCTGCGCGCGCGCTTGCGTACGCGCCATACGCCGACCTGCTCTGGTGCGAGACGGGGACACCCGATCTCACCGAGGCGAAGAAGTTCGCCGAGTCCGTGCACGGTCAGTATCCCGGCAAGATGCTCGCGTACAACTGTTCGCCGTCGTTCAACTGGTCGCGCAATCTCGACGCGACGACGATCGCGAAGTTCCAGCGCGAGCTCGCCGCGATGGGCTACAAGTTCCAGTTCATCACGCTCGCCGGCTGGCACATGATCAACTACTACTCGTTCGATCTGGCGCACCGCTACAGCACAGAGGGAATGCCCGCGTACGTCGAGCTGCAGAACGAGGAGTTCGCGCGCGAGGCCGATGGCTACACCGGGACGAAGCATCAGCGCG
>DATCPC010000020.1:0-3669 GCA_036564355.1 Gemmatimonadaceae bacterium
ACCAGCGACTCCACCGCGCGCAACACGTACGGCTCGGTGCCGAATATCTCCAGCGGATTTTCCCCCGAGATGTTCTCGACCTGGCCATCACGCAGGATGGCTCGCCCGCTCCTGCTCGCCAGCGCCACGCCGTGTGCGGAAACCGTCGCGACCAGTCCGATTCCGGGGTGAGCGATCAGCCGCTCGTAGAGTTGCGACCAGCGATTGTCGGCGAGAATCTGCTCATGGGTGAGGCGCTGCTCGGTCGCTGCAAAATAAACGAGCGCGAGACACGAGCTATAGGTGACGACAACGTCGTTGATTCTGTCGACCCGATACTTCTCCGGGAAGATGATCTCCCGCAGTCCGTAACGGCTTCTCAGCCAGTCCCGGAACCTGCGGATTCCCTTGCGCGCGCCGAAAGAAGCCGGTGTGAGCTGCGCCACCGCCTCCACGACCTCCGGTCCGATGTCCGCGTACTCGGTGTCCTCCGCGTAGCTGGCGAGAGAGCGCGGTGGCGGCTTATCCGAGGGTGGCGTCTCGTCCAGGATTCGCTGGACCGTCGCGCCCAGTGATTCGCCGTATTTCACCCGATAACTGAGCGCGGGCGTCATTCCGTGATCGGAAAGAATCACGAGATCGTACCCTCGGCCGCCAGCGAGCTGAGCCATCCGCCAGATCTCGGCGATCCGCGCGTCCGTCCGGCGGAGGTCGACGAGCGCCTGCTTGCCCGATGGGCCGAAGTGGTGGGCGAGCTCGTCGTACTGCATGAAAGTGCTGTAGATGACGGGCACGCCCAGATAGACGTCGAGCAGAATTGCCATCGTCTGCAGCTCGCGGACGACGACGTTGCTCAGAATCCGGATGAACGGGAAAATCCCCTCGGAGTGCGTTACTCTTCCGGCGAGCTCGCCGCGCGTGCGCTCCCACTCCTCAAGCAGCCACTCGAACGCTCCTTGAAGCACCATGCGAGCCATCCGAATGGGGTGCAGCAACATGAGAAGCGCCATCCGCGTGCCGCCGAGACGCCGGTACACTGAAATCTTCTCGCGCGTCGCGACGGTGAACGCCACCGTTTGGGCATCGCCGTCGAGCAGATTGACGTAGCTCGAGCCACCGGCCAAAGCTCCTGGCGAGTGGATCCGGTCGCGGATGTACTGCACGCCGTGGGGCGCGTTGCAGGTGATCACTTTGCGCGCCGCCTTGTCGTAGAAGCGGAATGCTGGGATGCCACTGTTCTCGCCGTGGAACATGCCCGCCTGACAATAGGGAGTGGCAGACGGCAGGCCGCAGAACCACCGTCTGAGATCAAAACCTTCGCGCAGCAGCCGCGCGATCGTCGGACACAATCCGAGCTCGAGCGCGCGACGCAGATCGGAGTACGCGAGCGCATCGATCTGAAGCATGATGAGGCCGCGCTGAGGCGGACGCGGACGTTTCTCCCGCGCGAACGGGCGATACTTCGTTCGATAGTACCAGCGGAGAAGCGGACCCGCGCGTGGCCTCGCGCGCCGCTCCGCTATGCCAGGTGGCGTTGGATGTGGCGTAGGAGGTCGCCGATTGGGAGTGGCTTGAGCAGGACTTCCGCGCACCCTGCGTCGAGACAGGTGCGGCGCGTCGTTGCGTCGTCGTGACCGGTCATCGCCAGTGTAGCCCGAGGAGGAACGCCCCGCGCACGCAGTGCTTCGAGTACTTCCAGCCCATTGCCATCGGGCAGTGAGAGGTCGAGAAGCATTATGTCGGCGGTGTTCGAGGTTCCGCGCTCGATTGCCTCCGCGACTGTGGCCGCCACGTCGACATCGTAGCCGGTCTCGGTGAAAAGAATGCGGAACGCGTCCGTCACGAGCGAGCTGTCTTCCACGATGAGAATGCGCGCGGACACTTATTCCCGCGGTGCGTCGAGAGGTACGGTGAAGAAAAAACGGCTTCCTTTGCCGAGCTCGCTGTCTACCCAGATGGTGCCGTCATGGAGCTCTACGAGCTTGCGCGCGATCGCGAGTCCCAGTCCCGTTCCGTGATGCGGACGCGACGGAGAAGCGTCGACCTGGGCGAATTCGCGGAACACGAGTTCGTGGTGATCGCGCGCAATGCCCCGTCCGGTATCGCCGACTTCCACCAACAGCTCTTCTCCGTTCCGTCCCCGACGCGACAGACTTATCCAGATTCGCCCGCCGTCGGCTGTGAACTTGATCGCGTTTCCTATCAGGTTGCCGAGCACGTGCTTAAGCTTGTCGCGATCGGCGTAAACAGGGGGCAGGTCGTCCCCGTTCAGCCGCTCGATCGTGAGGCGCTTCTTTGCCGCCAGCGGCTGGTTGAGCATGCGCACCTGATCGACGACTTCGGTGATCGAGAACTCGGTGCGCGCGAGCATGACCTGGTCGCTCGCGCCGCGCACATAGGTGAGAATCTCGTCGATCATGTCGAGGAGCTGCTGGCCGCCGTTCATGATTCCACGCACGCTCTCGCGTTGCTTCGTATTCAGCTCGCCCAGCATCCCATCGCGCAGTATCTCGGCGTGCGTGATGATTGCCGCGAGCGGCGTCCGCAGGTCGTGCGATATGTTGGAGAGAAATTGCGTCTTCAGCGCGTCGCGCGATTTCAGCTCGTCGATCGTGCTCTGCGCTTTCTTCGCCTGGGCCTCAAGCGCTTTTAGCCGCTTTTTCAGGGCGGCGGGATCGAGCCGGTCAGACATGCTCATATTGTAGTTGCTGGGACATCGGTTGCCAACGTATCGGACTCGACTGCGTCGAGCAGCTGCTGACGCCGCAACAGCGACCAGTAACGTCCGCGCATCGCCATCAGCTCCGAGTGCCGCCCCTGCTCCACCAGGGTGCCCTTCTCGAGCACGATGATCCACGATGCGTCGCGTATCGCGCTTATTCTGTGCGACGCGATGAGCGCCGTCCTTCCCGCCATGGCTTCGCGAAGCGCGCGCAGGATCTCGGCTTCCGTGTGGGTGTCCACCGCGGACAACGCGTCATCGAGCAGCACGATGCTCGGCTTCCTCGCCAGCGCGCGTGCGAGCGAAGCGCGCTGTTTTTGCCCCCCGGAAAGATTGATTCCGCGCTCGCCCAGGATCGTCTCGTATTTGCCGGGAAATTCCTCGATCGTCTGATCGAGCTGTGCAACTCCCGCTGACCATTCGGCCGACTCGGAATCGTCGGTGCCGTAGGAGAGATTGGCCCCGACCGTGTCGCTGAAGAGCAGACTCTCCTGGGGAACGAAGCCAATCTCGCGCCGCAGCTCGTCGGGCCGAACTCTGCGCGTCGGCACCCCGTCGATCAGTATGTCCCCCTCCTGTGGATCGTACATGCGCGGTATCAGATCGATGAGCGCGCTCTTGCCGCTGCCGGTAGCGCCGACTACGCCAAACGTCGCGCCGGCGGGAACGGTAAAGCTCACGTTGCGAAGAACCCAGCGCGGTTGGCCCGCGGGGTCCGACGGATAGTGAAATCCGACGTTTCTGAATTCGATGGTCCTTCCGGAGGCGGTGGGCGGAAGGTGCTGTACCGGTTCTTCACCACCGATCGCCGGACGAACGTCGAGTATCTCCGCGAGTCTCCCCATCGACGCGTCACCGCGCTGGAACAGATTGACGACCCAGCCCAGCGCGATCATGGGCCACGTGAGCATGGTGAGATACATCCCGAATGCGACGAACGACCCGACCGAAATCGTGCCCCTGATCGC
>DATCPC010000106.1:0-1813 GCA_036564355.1 Gemmatimonadaceae bacterium
CCCTCGGGCGGGGCGAACTTGAAGGGCGCATTTCCCGATGCGACGGCGGCGCCCCACGACTTGGTCATCATCTTCAGCAGTCGGGGGCTCGCGAGATCGATCACCCATCGCCAGAACGACGGCGTGACGTGCAGATCCGACGCAAGCGCGCCGACATCTGCATCGGAGAGGTAAATCAGCAGCCCCTCCGTGACGACGAGCGCTCGCTTCGACCGCGCGCCGATGCGCGCGAACAGCGCCCTCCGCACGTCCGCATCCGTGAGGTCCGCCTCGATGGCCTCGTACGAGCAGCGAGGTTTTGCGTCGCCCAGCGTCTCGAGCTTGTAGCGGAGAATGTCGGGCAGATCCACGTCGACCCACTGCAGCGAGGCCGGGAGCTCGAGTCGCCACGGGCGTGCGTCCAGCCCTGCGGCGAGGTTGAGCACGAGGTCGATGCCGTCGGTGGCGACTTCGGCCATGATGATCTCGTCGAATACCTGCGTGCGCACGATCATCGCCCACGCCATGGACCGGCCGTCCTTCATGGTGCGGACGATCTCGTCGCCCTTTGCGCCGGCGAGCGACCGCGCGAACGGGTCGTGGAAGAGGGCGTCCTGGCGCTCGCTCTCCATCGCCCGATAGACCGCAACCCAGCGCGCGGTGTCCGATACGTGCTCAATTGGCATTGGTTTCGTTCAGCAGAGGTCGCCAGCGGGGACGCGGAGTGAGCATTAACGCTACCTCCGAATTGGGTGGTACGCGAGTTGCCCTATCATGGACAAGAGTTAGATACAGCCCTTTTTTCGCGGAGCCCGACAATGCTGTGGACGATCGCGGTAATACTCTTCATTCTCTGGCTGCTCGGCTTCGTGGTTCTTCACGTCGGCGGCGGCTTGATTCACCTGCTGCTCGTGCTCGCGGTCATCGCCATCGTGTGGCGTCTCGTGACCGGACGGCCTGCCGTCTAGCTGCGAGATCGGAAGGGTGATCGAGAGGCGGCCTCTTGGTCGCCTCTCTTTTTTTGTGCCCGACGAACCGCGTTGCACGAACCGCTGTGCGCGCGCAGCTTTGCGAACCCATGACGAATCCGCCCGCGCAATCGCTGATCGTCCACGTCGTGAGCCACACTCATTGGGATCGCGAGTGGTATCACCCCGTAGGGCGATTTCGACAGCGACTCGTGGCCCTCATCGACGCGCTGCTCGACGATCGGGACGATGAGGCGCCCTTCCTGCTCGACGGGCAGGCCATCGTGCTCGAGGACTACCTCGAGGTGCGCCCCCAGCGCCGCGACGATCTTCGCGCTCGCCTCCGCGATGGCTCGCTCGAGGCCGGGCCGTGGTATGTGCTCGCGGACGAGCTGATTCCGTCCGGCGAATCGCTCGTGCGAAATCTGTTGGCGGGCCGCGCGGTGCTCGATGGGCTCGGTGCGACTGCACCCAAAGTGCTGTACTCGCCGGATGCGTTTGGGCACCCGGCGACGCTTCCCGCGATCGCCGCCGGGTTCGGCATGCCGCTCATCGTGCTGTGGCGCGGATATGGCGGCGCGGAGCACCCGCGCGGCGACGTCGCGCGCTGGCGTGCGAGCGACGGCAGCTCGGCGCTCGTCTACCACCTCTCGCCGAACGGATACGAGCTCGGCGCTTCGCTGCCGGTCGGCGAACAGGCCGCGCGCGACCGGTGGACCGCGCTGCGCGCCGTGCTCGCACCGCGCGCGACGACCGGCCAGGTGCTCCTGCCCAACGGCGCCGACCACCACGCGCGACAGCGCGATCGCGCGCGCGCCGTCGAGACGCTCGCGCTCGCGGCCCGCCCGGACGACGTACGTCTCACG
>DATCPC010000126.1:0-2324 GCA_036564355.1 Gemmatimonadaceae bacterium
CGGTCGCATCCGGCTCGAGAGCATTGCGATTCAGGATTTCCGCAATCTCCACCGTTTCAATTTCAACTTTCCCGCCGAAGGTGTCGCCCTCATCGGCGACAACGGACACGGCAAGACGAATCTTCTCGAGGCGATCTACTACCTCCAGATCCTGCGCTCCATCCGTGACGCGCGGGATCAGGACATCACCCGCTTTGACGCCGCCGGATTTCACATCGCCGCCAAAGTTCGCTCCCCCGCCGCGCACGAGATCGCTGTCGGGTTCGAGCGAACGTCGAAGAAAAAGAAGCTGACGCTCGATGGTCTGGTTCCGCGCAGATTGACAGATGCCCTCGGGAAGCTTCCTTCCGTGATGTTCTCGCCACGTGATCTCGAGCTGGTTAGCGGCGCGCCCAGCGAGAGGCGACGCTATCTCGATCTCCTGCTGGCGCTGACGGACAGGAAGTACCTGCACGCGCTACAGCACTACCGCGCCAATCTCGCCCGACGCAACGCAGCGCTGCGCAATGCGACGCGACGTGGAGCAAATGATTCAGAGGTGTCGGTCTGGGAGCCGGCGTTGGCCGAGCATGGGTCGGTGCTCATAGAGTCGCGTGCGAAATGGGTGAACGACTCGGCGCGCGAGTTCGCGCGAACCTCGGAAGAGATCGGCGAAAAGGGACGGGCGCGGATGCGCTACATAAGCCCGTTTGCCGAATCGGAAGCTCGCCACGACGTGCTGCTCGCCGCATTAGAGGAGAAGCGCCCGCTCGACATGCGTCGGGGCATCACTCACGTCGGTCCGCACCGGGACGATCTGGAGCTGACTCTGGATGGGCGAGATCTTCGTCTCTTCGGCTCCGCTGGCCAGCAGCGCACGGCTGCGATCGGGCTACGGATGCTCGAAGCAGCGACGTTGCGCGATCACGCGGGTGCAGAGCCGGTGCTGTTGCTCGACGATCCGTTCGCGGAGCTGGACATCCGCCGCGCTGCGCGAATCCTCCTCATGCTCGAGAAGCGCGGACTCGGGCAGACGATTCTCGCGGTGCCGCGCGAAGCCGACATCCCGCCGGGATTGATGCAGCTCGATAGACTGTTGGTGAGAGACGGAGTCGTCAGCGAAATGAAGGTACGATTGAAGTTCTAAACCACAATTCTTGAGCGGAGGCCCATCATCATGTCTACATCCACCGGCAGGAAAAACGCCCACGACTACAAGGCCCGTCTCGTCTGGGAGGGCAATCTCGGGGACGGCACTTCCACCTACACGGGATACGGGCGCAAGTACCGACTTCAGATCGACGGCAAACCCGATCTGACGGGAAGCGCCGACCCGATCTTCCGCGGCGACGCGAACGTCTACAACCCGGAAGATCTCTTCGTCGCCGCGCTCTCCTCGTGCCATCTGCTCAGCTATCTCGCGCTGTGTGCGCGGAGCAAAATCAACGTCGTCGCTTACGAGGATGACGCCAGCGGAACGTTGGTGCTTCGGCCCGATGGAGGTGGCAAATTCGAGAGCGTAACGCTTCGCCCATCGGTGACAATCGCCGCCGGAAGCGACGAGAAGCGCGCGATGGAGCTGCACGAGACCGCACACGACCTGTGCTTCATCGCGGCCTCCGTCAGCATTCCCGTCCGTCAGGAGCCGCAGATAAAGGTCGCTCAAGCGACGAAACCCGTTCAGAAATCCACGGAGCTCGAATCGCGCCCATGAATCGCCTCGCGTCGGACGCTTAAGCTTCAACTATGGTCCTCCTCGACCTCTTCAAGTCTGGCCGGCGCGCGCGCCTGCGCGCCCAGCCCGCGACTCCTGCCTGGCGCGCGATACTCGAGCGCAATCTGCCGATCTTCACGCGGCTCTCCGCCGATGATCAAGCGGAGCTGCTCGGTCACGTCCAGGTATTTCTGGCCGAAAAGCACTTCGAGGGATGCGGCGGGCTCGAGCTGACGGACGAGATCCGCGTCACCATCGCGGGACAGGCGTGCCTGCTGCTGCTGCATCGTGAGACGGACTACTACCCGGATTTGATTTCCATCCTCGTGTATCCATCGGGATACACCGCGAGGGAAGAGCGCCACATCGGCGGCGGCATCTGGGAAGAGGGCGGCGAGGATCGACTCGGCCACACGGGCAGAAGACTTGGTGCGCTGGTGCTGGCGTGGGATGCGGTCCGGGGCGGCGCGGCTGCGCCGACCGACGGCGAGAATCTCGTTCTGCACGAATTCGCGCACCAGCTCGATTTCGAGAATCAGAGCAGCGACGGAACGCCGGCGCTGGAGACGCACGGCGACTACCTCGCCTGGGCGCGTGTGATGAGCGCCGAGTTCAATGCGCTTCGTAACGC
>DATCPC010000127.1:0-2641 GCA_036564355.1 Gemmatimonadaceae bacterium
ATGTCCATCTCGGCGCGCAGGACGATGTGGTCGCCCGCTCGCGAGCGCGGTGGCCGGATGTCGAGCTCCCCACTTGGCGCCACCTCGACGTTCATGAAGATGTTGAACGTCGTCGGGATCGTGTCCGGCGCGATGCCGAACGGCGCGAGGGCCGTCGCGAGATTCTCGAAACAGCTCGGATGGTGCCCCGTCCTGCCGTAGATGATCCTGAAAGTGTCGGGGCTGCACGGCGTGAGCAGAAAGTCGTGACGGCCCACCGTATCCTCGACGATCGTCCACATCGCGCGGCTGCGGTTGGAGTAGAGCGTGTGCCCCGTCGTGAGATAGATCGTGTTCGCGTAGTCGATCGTGCGTCCGGACGAAAGCCATTCGCGCGCATCGTCGCGCGCGAAGGACATCAGGTCGCTCACCTGTTCGCCGCGCGGATCGATGATCCTGAGCAGCTCGCCGCACGCGATGGTGAGCGCGCCACCGGTCTGCGGCTCGAGATGCATGCGCGTCACCACGGTCATGGATTATCCGGCGTGGACGCGTTCTCCAGGTGAAACGGGCAGCGCCAATGCTCCTCCACTTCGCGCCCCGAATACTGGCGCGCCTCCGAGCGCTCGCCGAAGTCGGCGAGATTCGGATTGAGCGAGCCCTGCACCGCGATCTCGCGCTCGCGAATCGTCTTCTGGATGCGCGCGAAGCGTCCCTCGCCACGCAGCCTCCCGAACTGAGCGTGCGGATTGAACACGAGCGCCGGCCAGCGAAAGCTCCGCGACACGCGCGAGCTGTGCGCGTGCATCCCCACCACGAAATAGGCGTGGCCCCCAAAGCTGAACGAGAACATGGGGTCGTCGCCGTCGTCGCTCACCGAGGGATCCCAGCTCGCGTTGACGTCATCGGCATCCGCAAGGCGCTGGAGCTGCGCCCATAGACGCGCTTCGAAGGCGAGCTCGGTGCGCGGCGCGCGATCGGGGAATACCGCGACGAACGCGCGCAGCCCGACGGCTTCGCGCGCGTGCTCGCCAAAAGCAGTCAGATCCCTCACGAGCGCACTCGTCGCGGCGCGCGTGCCGAGCGGGGCGTAGGCGTGCACGATGTGTCCCTCCTGACGCACGACGCCTTTCCCGACGAGACAGGAAAAGCTGGCACTGCTGACGAAGGTCGCGAATTCCTGCTCAATCTCTCGTGCGCCGATCATCGTAGCAGTCCTTGTGGCAGTCCTTCCGGCTCGATCTTCGATTGGTGGTCCTGTGCTCGTTCGACGGAGGCGGACCGCCTCCAAATGCAGGATGAAGGCCGCCAACCGGGACGGGCGTGGCGAGCGGATGTCTGGATCGTTCTTAAATAGGAATCCCCGCACCACCGTCCGCTACCGAACACACGAATGAGCGACATCGCCCCCGCCTCGACGCTGAAAGGATACATTCCCACGCTCGACGGCTGGCGGGCAGTCGCCATCATCGCCGTCATGGCGAGCCATGCCGGACACAGCTATTCGGCACCCCTCGGGCGCGACAGCTTCTTCGACCGCATCTCCAGCGGCACGCACGGCGTCAATCTCTTTTTCGCCATCAGCGGACTGCTCATCACCTCGCGCCTCCTCGAGGAGTGGGACACGGCAGGCCGCGTCTCGCTCAAGCGGTTCTACATCCGGCGCGCCTTCCGCATCCTCCCGCCCGCGCTGCTGTACCTCGCCTGCGTCGCGCTCCTCGGCGCGATCGGCTTGCTCCCCGTCGTGCGCGAAGAGTTCGTGGCCGCCACGCTCTTCTACCGCAACTATCTCCCCGCCATCCTCGGGCCCCGCGGCGCGGGTTTTTTCACCTCCCACTACTGGTCGCTCGGCGTCGAAGAGCACTTCTATCTGTTCTGGCCCGCGCTGCTGCTCTTCGCCGGACGCAAGCGCGCACTCCCCGTCGCGATCATCGTCGCCGTGCTCGTCGCGGTGTGGCGGCACTTCGAAGCGTGGCGCGAGATCATGCTCTACAACGCGATTCAGCCGACGTATTTCGCGCGTTCCGACACGCGCATCGACTCGATCATGTGGGGCGTCGTGGCGGCGCTGGCGCTCTCGCGCCCGGAGGTGCGCGCGTGGATCGAGAGATATCTTAGTACTATAGTAATGCTCGCCTTTGCTGCGCTCTACGGCGCGATCGTCTTCCGCTACGGCACGCGTCCGACGTTCTGGGAAGCGATGATCGTCCCGGTGATCGTCGTCGGCACGGTCCTTCGTCCGTACAGCATCGTCGGTAAGGCGCTCGAGAATCCCGTGATGCGTTGGATCGGCAGGCTCTCGTACAGCCTCTACCTCTGGGAATTCTTCTTCGTCTATTATCCTGGGGTGCCGACCACGCTCGGCGTGTGGCAGACCTTTCCCGTGAATCTCATCGCGACCGTGGCATGCGCAGCGGCGAGCTACTATCTCGTGGAGCGCCCTCTCGTGCGCCTCGGGCACCGCATCGCGCCCGCGATGCCGCGCGACGAGATGGATCGCGTGAGCGTGGCGCCGGTAGTGGTAGCCGCGGCCTGATTCACCGCGACACGGCGACACCGAGCCCACGCTCGGTGAGATACGCACGCAGCCCGGCAGCACTTCCATCGCGATCGGCGAGCGCGACGTAGCCATCGGGGCGCACGAGATAGAACGCCGAGCGCG
>DATCPC010000133.1:0-5286 GCA_036564355.1 Gemmatimonadaceae bacterium
CTCGTGCCGTCCGTGACGCGGCGCATTCTTCACGGCGCGCCGCCGGCGGGCGAGCTCGGAACGGGAGACTTCTGGGCGCTCCGCGATGTGTCGTTCGACGTCAAGCGCGGTGACGCACTCGGCATCATCGGCCACAACGGAGCCGGCAAGTCGACGCTGCTGAAAATCCTGACCAAGCTGCTGCGCCCCAACCTCGGCACCTACATGACCCACGGGCGCATCGGCGCGCTCATCGAGGTCACCGCGGGCTTTCACCCCGATCTCACGGGGCGCGAGAACGTGTTCCTGAACGGCGCCATCATCGGCATGCGGCGGGTGGACATCGAACGGCGCTTCGACGCGATCGTCGAATTTTCGGGCATCGGCGACTTCATCGACACCCCAGTCAAGCGGTACAGCTCGGGGATGAACGCGCGCCTCGGCTTCTCGATCGCCGCGCATCTCGAGCCGGAGATTCTCATCATCGATGAGGTTCTCTCCGTTGGCGACTACACCTTCCAGGGCAAGTGCATCCGCTGGATGCAGGATCTCCTGAAGAGCGGCACCACGGTGATCTTCGTGTCGCACAACATGGATGCCGTTCTCTCTCTCTGTAACTCGGCGATCCTGATGGATCACGGCAGCATTGCCGCCAAGGGAGAATTGACGAAGGTCGTCGGGGAGTACTACAAGCGCGGCGGTCGATTCCAGCCGCAGCTGCTCGCGTCTCCGCGCGCCTCCACGGTCGACTTCACGAGCTCGCAGGGCCGCGACATCCTCGTCGATCCGGGCGAGCGCGTGACCTTCACCCACACGATCACCGCCACGGCCGACAGCGAGCTCACGCCCGGCTTCATGATCAATCGCGGCGAGAAAACCGTGGTGGATACCACCTTCGCGCGCATGCGCGGACACTCGTGGCGGCTCCGCGCAGGCGAGACGAGGACGATCAGCTGGAGCCTTGCGTTCAACCTTCCCGCCGGCGTGTACGAGATCGGCTACCACATCGGCGACATCGCGGGCGGCTACCATGAGCACCAGAGCCGCTCCTGCATCGTGACTGTCGGCGACGATCCGCGCGTGAAGGGCGACGCCTACGTCGCCCTGGAGCTCGACGAGAGCCGATCGGAGGGACTCGTGCTGTCACCCGTGAGTTCACGCTCTGGCGGCTTTCCCTGAGCTCTGTGGTGCTGCGGCTCTAACGGCTCCGTCCATCAGAATGGGCCAAGATGCTGCTCCACCTTGTGCAGAATCGTCTCGACGATCGCGTCCCAGGTGCGGGTGCGAGCCCAGCTCTGACGCCTTGCGCGCTCGGCCGCCGTGTTGGCGGCCGGCTCCAGCGCAGCTTCGATCGAGTGACGCCATCCCTCGGGCGTGTCAGCCAGCGCGATGAGGCCTGCCACCTCGTGCAGAGGAAGAATCGGCGTTCCCACGGCCGGCCGCCCGCTCGCCATGTACTCGCCGAGCTTGAGCGGATCGATGTACTTGGTGTAGTCGTCGACGCGGTATGGCAGCATGCACACATCGAAGTGCTGTGGATACGCCGACAGTTCGACGGAAGACTTGCCGCCAAGCAAATGGACGTTGGGAAGCGCGTCGATTCGCGTGAGCGCGTCAGCGAGCCCCGGCTGATCCAGCGGCTTCCCCACGAACACGAACGACCACTGCGGATTCTGCTGTGCGACGTCGAATAGCAAATCCCAGTTGAGCTGTATTTTCAGAAAGCCGGAGTAGCCGATTCGAGGACCCCTGATCGCCGCCAGTGCCTCGGGCAGTGGACGCACGGTGGCGAAGGCATCGAAGTCGACGCCGTTGGGCGTGAGCGTTGCCGACTTACAGTACTTCCCCTTTCTCGCCATCATCGCCGGCGAGTGGATGAACACCTCATCCGCGTCCGCCATCAGCACGCGCTCTTCGTCGCTGATCGCCAGGTCCACGGTCGAGTACGAGTACTCGTCGTTGATGTGGTACATGCTCATGTCGTGCTCGACGAGCGGGAGCACGTTGGCATACCGCGGGTTCCAGATGCTCAGAAGAATTCGCGTGCAGCCGTTCGCCTCGAGAATCGACCGGGCGTGCTTCAGTCTGTTCTGAAGAAGGAATCTCGCGAGCGCCCGGGGACGGTAGAGCTGAGGCAGATACGCCTCCGGACGATAGCTGTGCAGCAGTGGCAAGCCGGCCACCGGCTGCTCGGTGGCCGGCCCCGATCGCAGACGCCCGGGGATTCCACGCCATTCGTGCGCAGGTCCCGACCAGACCACGTGAAATCGCTTCGCGATGCGGCTCATCACCTGCTGTCTGCCCAGCCACTGGTCGTTCCAATCGTGCGACGCGAGGGCGATGAACCCGAGTTGGGCCTTTTTATGGTCGCGGATCGCACGCGCGATCGTTGAATCCGATCGACTCGAGGTGGCGGTCACGCTAGCCGCGAACTTGGATCTGCGCGAACCCTCGCCCTTTCGTATTCAGGCGAGGCGGGACGTGGAGCTCGCGCGTGCCAATCGGCGTTGTGCTCGAGCGAGTGGACATGATTTCCCCGCCGCGCTGCAACCATGCCCATCAGGAGTGTGGTGAGCCCGGAGCCGCACTCGAGTATCGGGCCCTTCGTCCTCTCCGCCGCGCGGACCACCTCCGACAGGTAGCGCGCCTCGGCGGACCATCGCTCATTGCCCCAGCCGAAGATCGCGTCGGTCCAGAGAATGGAAAAGGTGAACGGAGAGCGTGAGCGAGACATGCGCTTCATCACTCTCTCGAGCACCTCCTCGCGGTCGTACGCGTAGCGCCGCAGCATGCGCTCGCGAAGGGATTGCAGCATCATGCTGAGCGCGGCGATTCGCGAGAGGCCGAGTGCATCCCTTATGTACGGTCCCAAACGAACATCTCGGCCCCTCCTCGTGAAGTGCGGCTGCGCGGCGTGTCACGGCGACGCTCGAATTGCTCCCCGACGCATCTCACCAAATATCGGGAACGCGCGTGATTTCGTGATCGAAAGTAGAGGGAACTTTGCGAATTCCGCGCCAGCACGTTCGGCCCCTTATCGGGGCGCGAACGTCAGTGCCTTCGCAAGCTATTCGTAGGCCGACACCGGCGGGCAGCTGCACACGAGATTGCGATCACCGTACATATTGTCGACGCGCGCGACCGTTGGCCAGACCTTTCGGTCGCGCAGTCCGGGCGCCGGAAACGCCGCCTTCTCGCGCGAGTACGGGCGATCCCAGTCATCCGCCACGACCTGCGCGAGCGTATGCGGGGCTCGCCGCAGCACGTTCTCCTCACGCGAGGCCACACCAATCTCGATCTCGCGAATCTCCTCCCGGATGGCGAGCAGCGCGTCGACGAAACGGTCGAGCTCTTCCTTCGACTCGCTCTCAGTGGGCTCGACCATGAGCGTCCCCGCTACCGGAAATGAAACAGTGGGCGGATGAAAGCCATAGTCGATCAGCCGCTTCGCGATATCCTCCACATCCACGCCCGCACTCTGCTTGAACGGCCGCGTATCCAGAATGCACTCGTGCGCGACCAGGCCGTTCGCTCCCGAATACAGCAACACGTATTCGCCGCTCAACCGCCTGGCGATGTAGTTCGCCGACAGGATCGCAACCTTCGTCGCATACACCAACCCCTCGGCGCCCATCAGCTGGATGTAGATCCACGAAATGGGGAGGATGCTCGCGCTTCCCCAGGGCGCCGCAGAGACCGTCCCTTCCGCGCGCGCGTGTCCGAGCGGTACGAGCGGATGGTCTGGGAGAAAGGGCGCGAGATGCGCCGCAACGCCGATCGGGCCCATGCCCGGGCCCCCGCCGCCGTGCGGAATGCAGAACGTCTTGTGCAGATTCAGATGACAGACGTCAGCGCCGAGGTCGCCTGGAGAGCACAGGCCAACCTGCGCGTTCATGTTCGCGCCATCCATGTACACCTGCCCGCCGTGCGCATGGACGATATCGCAGATCTCGCGAATCGATCCCTCGAACACACCGTGGGTGGACGGATACGTCACCATGAGCGCGGCGAGATTCGCGGCGTGCTCCTCCGCCTTGGCGCGCAGATCGTCGAGGTCGATGTTGCCGCGCGCGTCGGACGCGATCACGACCACACGCATTCCCGCCATCACCGCGCTCGCGGGATTCGTCCCGTGCGCGCTGGCGGGGATGATGCACACGTCGCGATGGTCGTCGTTGCGCGAGCGATGGTACGCCTGGATCGTGAGCAGGCCGGCGAACTCGCCCTGTGATCCCGCATTCGGCTGCAGCGACACGGCCGCGAATCCCGTGATCTCGCAGAGGTCCGCCTCGAGCCGGTGAAAGAGCTCGAGGTAGCCGGTGGTTTGCGATCGCGGCGCGAACGGATGGATGCCCGCGAGCTTGGGCCAAGACACGGGAAGCATCTCCGTCGTCGCGTTGAGCTTCATCGTGCACGAGCCGAGCGGGATCATGGCGGCGGTGAGCGACAGATCCTTCGCCTCGAGGCCGCGCATGTATCGAAGCATCTCCGTCTCGGACCGATGCCGCGAGAAAACCGGGTGCGTCAGAAACTCCGATTTGCGCGCGAGCGCATCGGGAATCACACTGTGCGCCGTGATGCTCCGCTCGTCCACGAGTGCTGGAATCGTCTGCTGCGGATTCGCAAAGCACGCGACGACCTCCGAGACATCGCGCTCGCGCACGGTCTCGTCGAGCGCGATCACGATGCGCTCGCGCCCGAGCGCGCGCAGGTTGATGCGGCGCGACGCCGCCTCGCCCAGAATCTGCCGCTGGCGCGCGCTCCCGACGATGACACAGATCGTATCGAAGAAATGCTCGTACTCCAGCTGGCACCCCATCGCGCGCAACCCGCGCGCGAGCTGCACGGTGCGGCGATGCACCCGCGTGGCGATGGCGCGAATCCCCTCGGGGCCATGGTACACCGCGTACATCGACGCCATCACCGCGAGCAGCACCTGCGCCGTGCAGACATTGCTCGTCGCCTTGTCGCGACGGATGTGCTGCTCGCGCGTCTGCAGCGCCATGCGCATGGCGGGATTCCCCGCCGCGTCGCGCGAGACACCGATGATGCGCCCGGGCAGAAATCGCTTGTACTCATCCCTGGTCGCATAGAACGCGGCGTGCGGGCCGCCATATCCGAGCGGCACACCGAAACGCTGCGAGTTCCCCACAGCGACGTCCGCGCCCCACTCGCCCGGCGGCGCGAGCAACGCGAGCGCGAGCAGGTCCGTCGCCACGGTCACCAGCGCGCCCGCCGCGTGCGCGCGCGCGCATAGCGGCGCGTAGTCTCGCGCGACGCCATCCGTCGCGGGATACTGCACGAGAC
>DATCPC010000139.1:0-21261 GCA_036564355.1 Gemmatimonadaceae bacterium
CGATCTCGAGCTCCTCGAACCCATAGAGGGGCTCTCACACCTTGATGGCTACGAATCGGCGAAGCTGCTCGTCCGCCTGGGCGGCACGCCGCTCGGCTGGACGACGGTTCCCGTCGTCGACGGGCACTGCGACGCGCACACGCTCGTCTCGGCGGCGCGGCGCGACCTGCTCGAGCCGCTCGTGCGCGAGCTCGTCTATCGTCGCGTGGGCGAGCCGCTCACCGACGATGCATTGGGGATTCGAGCGCTCCTCGAATTCGTGCCGCAGCGGATCTCGCGCGGGCGACCGGAGGTATCGGTAGTCGTGTGCACGCGCGACCGGCCCGAAGAGCTCGATCTGTGCCTCGCCGCCATCGCTCGGCTCGCGATGCCTGCGACCGAGGTGCTCGTCGTCGACAACGCGCCGTCGAGCGATGCGACCGAGCGGCTCGTGCGCGAGCGCTACCCAACTGTGCGTTACGTTCGAGAGCCGCGGCCGGGGCTCGACTGGGCGCGCAATCGCGCGATCGCCGAGGCGCGGAGCGAGATCATCGCGTTCACCGACGACGATGCGATCGTCGATGCGGGGTGGACGCGCGCGCTCGCCGACATCTTCGCCGACGCGACACACGTGCACGCGGTGACGGGGCTGGTCGTCCCGTTCGAATTGGAGACCGCCGCGCATCAGGATTTCGAGAACTACGGAGGATTCGGCCGCGGCTACTCGCGCGCGTGGAATCTCGCGGGAAGCCATCACGGCGCGGGGCGGTTCGGCACGGGAGCCAACATGGCGTTCCGCCGCCGGCTCTTCGACCGGATCGGGACGTTCGATCCGATGTTGGACGTGGGCACGGCGTCCGATGGCGGGGGCGACCTCGAGATGTATTTCCGAATTCTGCAGGAAGGATACGTGCTCGTGTACGAGCCACGCGCGATCGTGCGTCATCGGCACCGGCCCGAGTCGGAGCGCCTGCGCAAGCAGATGCGCGACTGGGGCAAGGGGCTCTTCGTGTACATGCGGCGCGCGACGGATCGGTATCCGGGCGAGCGGCGGCGCTTTCGCCAGCTCAAGAGCTGGTGGGTGTGGCGATACGTCGTGCGGCGGTACCTGCTTTCGTTCGTGCGCACCACGCCCTTTCGGCGCGACCTGATCGTGCAGGAGGTGCGCGGCGCGCTGCGGTCGCGCCGCGCGTACCTCGATGCGCGACGGGGCGCGGAGCGCATCGCGCGCGAGAGTGGCGAAGTGGCGGAGCTCTCGCGCGCGACGCCGGGCGGCGAGCGCCCCGCGGGCGCGCGGGGGGCCGAGTCGGTTGCCGTGCGCGCCGTCGAGCTGGGGACTGAGTTGGTGCCCATCGCCGACATCGATGGCGCGCGCGCGGTCCAGCTGTACTTGATGCGCGAGGGGCGTCCAGTCGGCGCCTTCGAGATCGCGACCGGCGGCCAGCCTCTCTCCGTCCCGCAGCAGCGCGATGTGCTCGCCGACTTCTTCACGCCGCCGCTGCTGAAGCATCGGCGGCCGGAGATCGGTGAGGAGATCGAGCGTTGGTTCGAGCGAACCGGCGTCCACAGGTCGAGCATCGCGGCGCGCAGAGAGCGTCCGCGAAGCGAGATGGTCTCCATCGTGGTTGCGACCTTCGACCGCCCGGACGATCTGCGCGCGTGCCTGCGCTCGCTCGTGGCGCAAGCGAGTGCACGGCCGCGCGAGCTCATCGTCGTCGACAACCATCCATCGTCGGGGGTCACCAAGCCGGTGGTGGACGAGTTCCCCGCGGTGCGCCTGTTGGGAGAATCGCGGCAGGGACTTTCTTACGCGCGCAACGCCGGCATCGCGGCGAGCAGCGGCGCCATCATCGTCGCCACCGACGACGACGTTGTCATGAATGCGGACTGGCTTGACAAGCTGCTCGCGCCCTTCGAGCGGGACGACGTCATGATCGTCACGGGCAACGTGCTTCCGGCGCAGCTGGACACGCGGGCCCAGCAGCTCTTCGAGCACTATGGCGGGCTCGGCCGCGGATTTGAGCGTGTCGAGGCGGGAGGCGACTGGTTCGGCTCGTGGTATCGCGAGGCCGTGCCCACGTGGCACCTGGGCGCAACCGCGAACGCGGCATTCCGCGCCACGATTTTCTCGCATCCGCGAATCGGCCTGCTGGACCCTGCCTTGGGCGCCGGTACGCCGACGGGGTGCAGCGAGGACACGGATCTTTTCTATCGCGTGCTCGCGGCGGGATTCACGATCGTCTATGAGCCGACTGCGTTCGTGTGGCATCACCACAGGCGCGACATGCGCGCGCTGCGGCGCCAACTCTACGCCTACAGCAAGGGGCACGTCGCGTACAACATCAAGACCTGGCAGGACTACGGCGATACGCGAGCGCTCTTCCACCTCGCGTTGACGCTTCCCAAGTGGCAGATCAAGAAGTTGGCGCGCTGGGTGCGCCGCTCGAACAGCTATCCGCTGGCACTGATTCTGACGGAGATTGCGGGGAATCTTGCCGGCCCGTTCGCGCTCTGGCGCGCACGACGTCGCGCGCGGCGCCTCGATGCCGCGAACAAGGTGATCACGACATGAGGAATGGATGTCTCTGCTTTATCGTCTGAAGGTCCGGGTGCTCAAGACGCCCCGCGGGAATCTGTGGTGGAGAAAGCGAAGCGCGCGCCACGGCGCGCCGGTGGGCGCCTACGCCGATCTCGCCGACTACGTCCGCCGGTTCGCGCCGGGAAACAGCTTCGCGGACATCGGATGCATGTGGGGTGTGAACGGCGACTTCTCGTTTCTCGCGGAGGAGGCTGGCGCGAGCGCGGTGAAGGGCGTCGACGTGTTCGGCCCGACGCCCGAGTTCGAGGCGAAGCGCAAGGAGCGAAAGTCAGCGGTGGAATTCGTGCTCGGCGATTGCACCCAGTCGGAGACCATCGCGCGCATCGGACCCGCCGATGTCGTCCTCTGCGCCGGCGTGTTGTACCACCTCCCTGCACCGTACGACCTGCTCGTTGCGCTGCGACAGATCTGCAGAAAGACGCTGATCCTGCGCACCTCCACCATCCCCGAGATCGCCGGGCTTCCGAACGCCGCGGTGTTTTTTCCGATGCTGACCGCCGAGCATCGCAAGCTGTGGAATCTCTCGAGCCTCGGCCTGTTGCATCAGGAAGGCATCAGCAACGCGTTCGATCCCGAACAGGGCTACGGCAACTGGTTCTGGGGGCTGACGCCGAGCGCTTTGCGGTCGATGGTGGAGACGGCGGGCTTTCGTGTGGAGCAGGTGGCCACGGAGGCGTTCGCACAAACGCTCATCTGCACACCTGTGGATACGGTTTTTCATCACGATTTGCCGAATCCGACGCAGGCGCAGAAGCTCGCTGCCGAGATCTCCGCGTCGGGCATCGCTCGGCCCGCGTAGCGCGCGTCAGGGATCGTCGCGCAGGCGGCTGAACGGTCCGATGTGCGCGTCGTGCAGCATGCGCATGCCGGCCGCGAGCTTGGCCTCGTCCCAGTGCATGAGGAACTCGCGATGCCGCCGCGCCATCTCGAGTCGCGGAACGCCGGCGTCGATGTCCCGTTCGACCGCGTCCATACCGGTGACGTACCATCCGCGCCAGCCGATATCGTAGCGGCCGGGAAGGCCGAAGCCCTCGCGCGTGTTCCAGGGAAGGAGCGCAAGCATGATGGCGCAGAGCGCCGACTGCATGCGGCGCCGCACCGTGGCCGGCGCGTACAGTTCCCAAATGAAGTACGAGGCGCACAGCGTGGGCACCGAGAAGAGCACGTAGCGCATTGGCATCCCCGACACGATGTCGGTCGCCGCGCGCCCCCATCCGATCGCGAGGGCGAGTACCACGCATCCGCCGGCGAACGAAAAGAGGCCGAACGCGCGCTGCTGCTCGGCGCCGCGCAGCCGCGCGAGCGCGCGCAGGAGCAGCAGCGTCGTGGCGAGGAGAATCGCGACGATCGCGACTATCGACGGCACCCACGCGTTACGGGCTGCGGCGCCCCACGCGAGGGCGAGGAATCTGAGCGTCGTCTTGAGCGTGAGCAGTCGTCCGGGATTTGGCGGATTCCACCACGGTTTGACGTAGCCGATGAAGTACACCGCGACTAGAACCGGCGCGACGATGGCCGACGCGAGCAGCAGCGCGCCGCCGCGCGGGGACTCGCCACGCGCGCGGGACTCGTGCAGCTGCGCGAAGCCGACCCACGCGGCCCACGGCGCGAGCGCGATCGCGAACACGAGCCCGCTCGCTCCGGTGAGCGGAAGCAGCACGAGACTCGCGGCGGCGGCGAGTGCTTGCCGCATCGCCAGCGCACCGCGCTGTCGCACGATCGCGAGCATGAGCGCGCAGATGAGCACGGCCGAGCAGACGAACTGGAACTGCCACCCCCATACGAGATTCTCCCAGTCGCCCAGGTGCAGCAGCGCGAGCGGAAAGAAGGCGTCGCTCCACCGGATCTCGCCGTTGCGGAGATATCTCGCGGTGAGGATCATCGCGGCAGCGAGCGTGGCGAGCAAGAGCACGTTGAGCACCATCCCGGCGCGGAAGTCGTGCGTGAGCGCGAGGAGCCCGAGGAGGATGAGGCGTGGGAGCGGGAGGCGATGCTCGTTGTTCTGGGCCCAGAGCCACGAGGCGAGGTTGGGCTCGTGTCCGGTAAGCGGCGGCACGAGGAGCCAGTCTTCCGCGAGCGGGACGTTGCGACCGTAGCGGGCGATGCACGCGAGCGCGATCGCGAGCATGACGGCCCAGGTGCCCCAGACGAAGATCAGCGCGAAGCGAGTCGATGCACCGCTATCGTTGTTGCGCGCGAGATGGTCTTCGCCGATCGCGGAGGATCCGATCACGACGCGCTCACCGTCGGCGCCGCGATCACACGCGCCGCTGGCGGCGCGATGTGCTCGGGGCGTTCCCACGTCGTGCTCGTGCCGTCGCCCGTCGGGAGCGCCGCGTAGGCGCCGCCACCGATCGTCGCACGACGCCAGAGCCGGCGCAGCACCCGCCAGTATCCGCCACCCACGCTGATCAGCCGGAACGACGATGACCCCATGTCCGGTGCGCGATTGATCCACGAGATCGGCACCTCGGCGACACGATAGCCCATGACCAGCGGCTGCAGCCCCGTCTCCGCGTTCACGGCGAACCCGGGCTCCAGAAGCACGAGCCGTTCGATGACCTCGCGGCGCATCAGCTTGAGATTGTTCGTCAAGTCGCGAAAGCGGCGCCGCAGTGTGAGCTGCGCGATCGCATGGAATCCGCGGTTCGCGACGACCTTTTGGAAGGGATAGTTGAGCAACATGCTGTGCCGCGAGAAGCGACTGCCCACGACGACATCGAAGCCCTCGGCCGCCGCGTCAAAGAGGTCGCGGAATTCCGGGAGGAGATGCTGGAAGTCGCAGTCCATCGACAGGACGTAGCGACCGGTGGCGGCACGATAGCCGTCGGCGATCGCGCGTCCGACGCCATTCGGAGGCGCGCGCAGCACCGGATGCACGCGCGGGTCTTCCGCCGCGAGCGCGCGGATCTCCTCGCGCGTGCCGTCGGTGCTGTTGTCGTCGACGAGAATGATCTCGTGGAGGTAGTCGTCGTAGAGCTCGCGCAACCGAGTGACGAGTGGGCGAACATTCATCTCCTCGTTGTGGCACGGGATCACGACGGATAGAGCGCCGCGAAGACTCGCGTGCTCGCACAGCGACGACGGCACGCGCTCGCGCACGCGCGGGGGCTTCTGCGCGTGGACGAGAATCGTGCCCGCGAGGGTGCGCGCACCCGGCATGTTTTCGAGCACGATCGAGAGATTGCGCAGCAGGTAGACGAGCCTGCGCGTGAGCGGCGCATACACGAAGTCGGTGAACACCGCAAACACGCGGATGAAGCCGACCTCCGACATCAGCTCGTAGAGCCGGGGCCGGCTGATGAGGGTGCGCGGATCGCGACGCCCCATCACGCGCGCCACCGCGCGGCGCGCGCGAAGGACGATGTTCCACGGATTGCTCTCGAAGAACACGAGCTGCCCGCCGGGATTAAGCAGCTCGTGCGTATGCTGCAGCATCTCTGCCGCGGTGCGGCTGTCGAGCAGATCCATGCCGACGATGAGATCGAATCGCTGTCCCGCGAGCGGACCCGGAAGCGATGACGCGGTGATCGGCGTGACCGATGCTTCATCGGTCGAGAGCGCGGCGCCTGATTCGAACGTGACGGCCGTGATCGGGTTCTCGCCGCGCGACACGTAGAGGAGCTGGCGAGTGAAGGCGCCCTCGCCGCAGCCCAGCTCGAGGATGCTCTGCCCTGGCAACAGATGCACGAGCTGGCGAAAGGCGTGAGCGCGCCATCGCATGCGGTCGGCGCCGATCGGATCGCGATTGCGCAGATACCAGTCGCGATGTCGCTCGCGCATGGCGAGCGTGTCGACGAGCGAAGCGTTCGGCATCTGAGGGTCAGTCCTCATCCGGGCGGGTGGAGGCAACGTGCGACCACGAGGATATGATGGTCTCAAACCCGTGCGCGTCACCCGGCCGGCGTTCCGACGCAAAGCCGAGACTGGGGTGACGGGTTAGTTCAGGCGAGGAAGCTATAGTGATTCGACGGCGCTCTCGAAGGAGGGATAGAGAACTGAGTTACCGTACGCACTCAGATGATCTCCGACCTTGCGCTGAAAAGCGAACCAACGGTTCAGTCTCGACTCCGACAAACATGGATTGAATCGTCAATCAGAAAGATGCGTGCGATCTGTCCTGGTCGATACGCCCTCATGTCCGCGTTTGTGCGCTCGGCGTTGGTTCTTCTTGACAGCCTGCCCGCGGGTGACGATCGTGGGCGATCCATGAACCGCCATATCGCGTGACCGATTCGCGCGCCCACCTCGCCGCGGCCCTCGCAGAGCGATATCGCATTGAGCGCGAGCTCGGCGCAGGCGGCATGGCGACCGTGTATCTCGCGGAGGACCTGAAGCATCATCGCCGCGTCGCGATCAAGGTGCTCCGGTCCGAACTCGCTGCCACCATCGGGCCCGAGCGGTTTCTTCGCGAAATCCGGATCGCCGCCCAACTGCAGCACCCGCACATCCTGCCTCTCCACGATTCGGGCGAAGTGTTCGTCGAGCATCCCGAGCGGAGTGGGGAAACTCGTTCCCTTCTCTACTACGTCATGCCCTACGTCGAGGGTGAGTCTCTCCGCGAGCGACTGGCCCGCCAGGGCGAGTTTCCGGTGCACGAGGCGGTCAAGCTGCTCACCGAGATCGTCGATGCGCTTGGGTACGCTCATCGCCGCGGCGTAGTGCATCGTGACATCAAACCGGACAACGTCATGCTCTCGGGCCGGCACGCGCTGGTGATGGACTTCGGCGTCGCCAAGGCGGTGAGTGAGGCCAGTGGCAGTAATCTGCTCACCACCGCGGGCGTCGCCCTCGGCACCCCGGCCTACATGGCGCCGGAACAGGCCGCGGCCGACCCGCACCTCGATCATCGAGTGGATATCTACGCCGTCGGAGTGATGGCGTTCGAGCTGCTGGCCGGTCGGCCGCCATTTGTGGGGGGAACTCCGCAGCAGGTCCTGGCTGCGCATGTCACCGAGACGCCGGATCTGGTTTCGAAATACCGGCCCGGTATCTCACCGGCGTTGGAGCAGGCGGTGATGCGCTGCCTCGCCAAGCGGCCGGCGGATCGATGGCAGAGCGCCGACGAATTGTTGAACCAGCTGGAGTTGCAAGTCACGCCCGGCGACGGCATGACGCCCACCACGACGCGACCCGTCGCGGCCGCCCGGCACCCTCGCTGGAGCGGCCTCGTCGCGGTTGTTGCCCTGTCGATACTGGCGGCGATCGGCTTCGCTGTCTTTCGTCCGAGAGGCGAGCATTCCGTCGCACTCGGCCGCCAGAGCCGAATTACCGATGCGCCGGGGCTAGAGATTGATCCGGTCATCTCACCGGACGGCCGATTCGTCGCCTATGTCGAGGGGCCGTATTTCCAATCTCATGTGTTGGTGCGACAGTTGAGCGGCGGTTCCGCACTCGATCTTACGCCTGCGCTGCCCGGCCGCCACAGCAGGCCGCGGTGGGCGCCCGGCGGCTCGGAGTTGCTATTTGTCACCAGCGACGGCGGCACCCGCCGGATAGACCGAATTTCCCCACTGGGTGGCGCGCCGCGTACGATCGTGGAGCTCAAGAGCGACAGCGTGATCACGTCGGCCGACTGGTCGCCCGATGGACAGCGCGTCGCCTACGATCTCGGTGGCGCCATCTACACGAGCCCTCCCGGTGGACCGGCGGCCAAGGTTTATAACGGCACTGATCCCCACTCGGTGAGTTGGTCGCCGAACGGCCGGTTCATCGCCTTTGTCGAAGGGGCTAATCGGAACCTTCACGGGGCAACCGGCTTTGCCAACCAGGCGCCCAGCGTGATTGCGGTGGTTCCTTCCGCCGGAGGACCGGTGCAGGCGATCTCGCCCAAAACGGCGATCAACCTTAGTCCCACATGGACGCCGAACAGCCGAGCGCTCTTTTTCATCTCGAACCTTGAAGGAAACAAGGATGTTTACCGAGCCGAGCTCACGTCGGACGGTGCACTGGCCGGTCAGCCGCGTCGGCTCTCGACCGGACTCAACGCGCAATCCATCTCGCTCTCCAAGGACGGCCGGACGCTGGCGTTCTCCACGCTGGTGCGAGAGTCCAACATCTGGACGCTCCCGCTACATCCCGGTCGCGTGATCGATGAGGATGCCGCGGTGGAGGTGACTACTGGAAATCAGGTGATTGAGAGCCCGAGCCTCTCGCTGGATGGTCGCTCGCTGCTCTTTAGTTCCAATCGCCGCGGCAACGCCGATATCTATTTGCTTCGACTCGATGAGCCCCGCACCGAGCCCGAGCAACTCACCACCGACTCGGCCGATGACTTCTCGCCGGCTATGTCGCCCGACGGAAGAGAAGTACTCTTTCACTCGCTCCGATCGGGCCTCCGAAATCTATGGCTCATGTCGAGCGACGGCACCAACCAGCGACAGCTCATCTCCTCCTCGTTCGATGAGTTTGCGGGAGTCTGGTCTCGCGATGGCCGTTCGATCGGTTTCTACGCCGATTCGGGCGGTACTCTCTGGACCGGCGTCACGTCGCGCGACGCGAGCGGACGTTGGGGTACACCCCGGCTCTTCCTGCCGGGCAGCATTGGCGGCGGCCAGGCGGCGTTCTCGCCCGACGGAAAATGGCTTGCCACCGTGGTCAATGGCGCGGTGATGCTAGTTCGAATGCCGTCTCTGGAAACGGTCTCAATCTTTCGCCTCCCGACCCTCTTCCAAGCTGCGCGCTATTTGAGCTGGGCGGAGGATGGTCGGAAGATCTACTATCGCGTGCGCGAGCCCGACGGCCGGCTCACCCTGTTGGCCATCCCGGTCGACGGGGGTCCGCCGCAAGTGATGGTGCGCGAGCGGGACGCGAGCCGCTCCGGACCGCGGTCGGATTGGACCATCGGCGCCGATCGGTTCTACTTTACGATCGGGCACTACGAAGGAGACGTGTGGACCGCGGAGGTCAAGTGAGCAAAGCCGACGCGGCGCCTGACGCCGCCCTTCGCTAGTGTCCGTCCTGCAACTCTGGCGGAGCAGTATATAGAGAGGGCGAAACGAGTGACGCATCCGGAGATGGTGCGCTTCGAGAACTGATGTAGGTTGGGATTATCGAGACACCAACTTCCTCAGGAGGAGGCAACGCCGGATGCTTCACGCGCCTGAAGGCATTTTGAGCTCCCGCTCGCATTTCTGCCTGCACTCGCGCGGCACGGCTCTCAAGAGGAAACAACGTAGCGTGCAACCGCAACATCAGTTACAAACGGACGGGGTGGGATTCGAACCCACGGTACGCTATGAACGTACACACACTTTCCAGGCGTGCGCCTTAAACCACTCGGCCACCCGTCCCTCACACCGTGCTTCACGGACCCACACACACTTCGGCGCTCGACCACCTCGCGGGTCATCCCGACCGCACGAAAGCCAAGCGCCATGTCGTCACGGACGGGGTGAGATTCGAACTCACGATACCGTTGCCGGTATGCCGGTTTTCGAGACCGGTGCCTTCAACCACTCGGCCACCCGTCCAGGCAGCCGTCAAAGCTATTCGGGCACGAGAGGCGAGTCAACGGAAATTGCCCGGCGCGCCGCGAACATCTCGCGCAGCAGCGCGCCGCACGCTTCGGCACACACGCCGCCGCGCACTTGGGGTCGATGATTCAGCACGGGATGCCGCAGCAAATCCTCCACTGATCCCGCCATCCCCGCCTTGTCATCCCACGCGCCGAAGACCACGCCCTTCACGCGCGCGAGCACGCTCGCGCCCGCGCACATCGCGCAGGGCTCGAGCGTCACGTACAACACGCACTCAGACAGTCGCCACGTTCCGAGTGCCGAGGCCGCCTCGCGCAGCGCGAGTACTTCGGCGTGCGCCGTCGGATCCTGATCGCGCACGGTTCTGTTCGACGCGCGCGCGAGCACGACACTATCGCGCACGACGAGCGCGCCTACCGGCACCTCGCCCGCGTCCGCCGCCTCGCGTGCGACGACGAGCGCCTCCGCGATCCACCGCTCGTCGTCTACCACTCTCTCCCCTCATTCGCATGCGATTGCTCGGTAACCTGCTGCCTGTGCTGCAGCATTCCTAATCGATACCCGTGGTGGCGACGGTCACGGAAATACCACGGAGCGCGCGCGTCTCGAGTATCGTCATAAAGTGGCACTTCAATCCCAGTCCAAATGGCGGCCGGGCCGTCTGCGGTCGCATGGCCTGGTCATTCGCTCGATCGTCGAGCGACGTTCCTGCCGATCTGGAACTAACGATCGCGAAGACGTCCACCTTCCACGTGAGGCAATGCCATGCAACATTTCCGAGGCGTGTACGCGCTGGCGATCACCTGCTCGATCGCTCCCATCATCTTGCCCGCGTTTGCTCAGCGTGCGTCGCCCGCACCGAGCAGGCAATCGTCCGCGTTGGTAGGAACCTGGCATCTCGTCTCGCGGATCGTGACTCTCCCGGACGGAACGGTCATGCGGGATGTCGGTTTGGGGGCAAGTCCCCTGGGAACGCTGACCTACACTGCCGACGGAAACGTTGCCGCGCAACTCATGTCGCGCAACAGACCTGACACCGTCGATTGCACGACTACAAGCAGTGTGAGCATGGAGAACAATGATCGATCGATCAATCACTATGACGCGTATTTTGGCACTTATACCGTTGATGAAAGCAGACACATCGTGACACACCACCTATTGGGGGCATTGGCCGCAGAGGATGTCGGCAAGAATCTCGTTCGCCAATTCGTCGTCGCGGGCGACACCTTGACGATCGTCACGTCTACGGAATCGTCCCAGGGCAAGCAGCTCAAGAAGCTCAAGTGGGTCAGGGGACGCTAGCAACTCCCGCGGGCTCGCCCACGTCCGCGTCGTGCCCTGCAACCTCGAACCCAAGCGTCCCGTCGGCCGCGCGCGTCACGCGTATGGGGTCGCCGTCCTTGAAGCGACCATCGAGCACCGCCATCGCGAGCGGATTCTGTAGATACCGCTGGATCGCCCTCTTCAACGGACGCGCACCGAACGCCGGATCGAATCCCTCCTCCGCCAGCACGTGCTTCGCTTCCGGCGTGAGCTCGAGCGTGATCTTGCGATCCGCGAGCAGCTTCTTGAGCCGCTCCAGCTGCAGATCGACAATGCGCTCGATCTGATCCATCGAGAGCGGATGGAAGATGATGATGTCATCCACGCGGTTGAGAAACTCCGGCTTGAAGTTGCGCCGCAGCTCCGCCATCACGTGCGTCTCCACCTCGGCCCAGTCCGCGGTACCTCGGTCGAGAATGTACTGGCTGCCGATGTTCGACGTCATGATGATCACGGTGTTCCGGAAGTCCACCGTGCGCCCCTGCGAATCGGTGAGCCGTCCGTCGTCGAGAATCTGCAGCAGGATGTTGAAGACATCCGGATGCGCCTTCTCGATCTCGTCGAACAGCACGACCGAATACGGGCGGCGGCGAATCGCCTCCGTGAGCTGCCCGCCCTCCTCGTAGCCGACATAGCCGGGCGGCGCGCCGATCAGCCGCGCGACCGCGTGCTTCTCCATGTACTCCGACATGTCGATGCGCACGAGCGCCTGCTCCGAGTCGAACAGGAAGTCGGCGAGCGCGCGCGCCGTTTCGGTCTTCCCTACTCCGGTCGGCCCAAGGAAGATGAATGAGCCGATCGGACGATTCGGATCCTGCAGCCCTGCGCGCGACCGACGCACCGCATCCGCCACCGCCTTCACCGCCTCGCGCTGACCGACCACTCGCCGCCCGAGCTCATCCTCGAGCTTCGTCAGGCGCTCGCGCTCCGTTTCCATCATCCGCGACAGCGGAATGCCGGTCCACTGCGACACGATGTCGGCAATGTCCTCCGCATCCACTTCCTCCTTCAAGAAGCGCGGGCCCGTCGTCTGCTTCTGCTTGAGTGCCTGCTCCGCCTCGCGCAGCTCCGCCTCGAGCTTTGGAATCTCCCCATACGACAGCTCGGCCGCGCGACCAAGGTCGCCACGGCGCTGCGCCTGCTCTACCTCGGTGCGCGCCTGATCGATGCGCTGCTTGATCACGCTCAGCTTGGCGAGCGAATCCTTCTCCGCCTGCCACTGCGCCTTCATCGCACTCGACTTTTCCTTCAGCTCGGCCAGCTCACGCTCGAGAATCTCCAGGCGTTCGCGCGACGCGGCGTCCTTCTCCTTTTTCAGCGCCTGGCGCTCGATCTCGAGCTGCATCACGCGCCGCTCCACCTCGTCGATCTCCTGCGGCAGCGAGTCGATCTCGATGCGCAGTCGCGACGCTGCCTCATCGATGAGATCGATCGCCTTGTCGGGGAGATAGCGATCGCCGATGTAGCGGTTCGACAGCGTCGCCGCGGCGATGATCGCAGCGTCGGTGATGCGGACGCCGTGATGGACCTCGTAGCGCTCCTTGAGCCCGCGCAGAATCGCGATCGTGTCGGCCACCGTCGGCTCGCCCACGTAGACCGGCTGGAAGCGCCGCTCGAGCGCCGCATCCTTCTCGATGTGCTTGCGATACTCGTCGAGGGTGGTCGCGCCGACCACGCGCAGCTCGCCGCGCGCGAGCAATGGCTTGAGCATGTTCCCCGCGTCCATCGACCCCTCCGCCGCGCCCGCCCCGACGAGCGTGTGCAGCTCGTCGATGAAGACGACGAACTTCCCCTCCGACGACGTGATCTCCTTGAGCAGCGCCTTGAGACGCTCCTCGAACTCGCCGCGGAACTTCGCGCCAGCGATGAGCGCCGCCAGGTCGAGCGCGACGAGTTGTTTGCCGCGCAGTGACTCCGGCACGTCGCCGTTGACGATGCGCTGCGCGAGCCCCTCGACGATCGCCGTCTTGCCGACGCCAGGCTCGCCGATGAGCACCGGATTGTTCTTGGTGCGCCGCGACAGCACCTGGACCACGCGGCGAATCTCCTCGTCGCGCCCGATGACGGGATCGAGCTTGCCGGCGCGCGCGGCCGCCGTCAGGTCGCGCGTGTACTTCTCCACGGCCTGGTACTGGTTTTCGGGTGTCTGGTCCGTGACGCGGTGCGAGCCTCTCACGGCCTGCAGCGCCTCGAGCAGTGCGCCGCGTGAAACGCCGAGCTCCTCCAGCAGGACCTTCGATTCCGTCCCTTTCGTATCGGCCAACGCGAGCAGCAAGTGCTCCGTCGACACGAAGGCGTCTTTCAGCTTGCGCGCTTCGTCGTCAGCGTTGTCGAGAACCTTGTTGAGCTCGCGGGAGAGACTGGGCTGCGCGCCGCTCTGCTTCGGATATCGCGCGATCTCCTGCTGAATTCGCTCGCGAAGGCGGTTCTCATCGACGCCGAGTTTGTTGACGAGCGGGACGACGATCCCCTCGGACTGGCCCAGCAACGCGAGCAGCAGGTGCCCGTCATAGACGAGCGGATTACCGTTCTCGCGCGCGAGTGAAATGCTCTCGTTGAATGCCTCGGCGGCCTTCACCGTGAGACGATCCGCGTTCAACATGTGTGGGGCCTATGTGATAATGTACGTTATTAGATGCAGCATAACTGTTTATGCTGGAACTGCTTGCAAGGCCGGTGCCTACTAATAATGCCAGGTCGGCAGCGGCGTTTCAAGTGTGCTGTCGTCATGGTGTCGCTGCGGACATTGGGATGCAAACCAACGCGCCAGGAAGGCACACCGTTGACCATCGCGCGCCGTTCTCCTAGCCTTGCCGCATGATGCGCACCCGCGCGACAGTCGTCGCTCTCATCGTGGCAATCTCCTCCGGATGCCGCAGCGCCACCGCTCCGAACCTCGGCATGCCCGACTCTACTTTCGTCGCGACGCTCAGCGAGCTCCGGCGCATCGAGTCCGATACCTCGCTCGACGTCACCATGCGCGACTCGACGCGCCGCCTGATCCTGCGCCGGCACAAGGTAACGAGCACCCAGCTCGAGGCAGCCGCGCGCATCCTCGCTCAGACTCCCGCCCGCGCGAGCGACCTCTGGCGCCAGATCGAGAGCGTGCCGCGCGCGACCCCTCCCAAGGCTGGCGCCCCCCGCCCGACCGCTGCCCCCAGAAACAAATCACCCCGTTCAGCACTAAAGACGAACGCGCGACGACGGCAGGCGTCGACGCGCATTCGAGAGCTACTTGATCACGATCATCTTTTTCGCGACCGCGCGTCCCTCGACCTCGATCCGGTAGAGGTACACGCCCGATGAAATTTCCTGAGAGCTATTCAGGTAATTGCCGTCCCAGAAGGCAGCATAGCTCCCACAGTGAAGCTGCAGATTCACGACCGGCTGTCCGGTCGCTCCGTCCCCGCCGAGGAGGACCGGAATGGCCACGAGCTGTGCGAGCACGTTGTAGATCCTCAGCGTGACGCGATAGCTGCGCCCCGACTCCGTGCAGGCGGGAGGATCCCCAATGGTGAACGGTATGGTCGTGGCCGGATTGAAGGGGTTGGGGAAATTCTGACCAAGCTCGAACCCGGGGCTGCGCTCAGGGGGATGCTTCGCAGAAGAGGAGTCCTGCGCCGCCCCCGCAGTCGGCACGAGCGCGCCAAGGGCGAGCACAGACAACAGTGCGGCCCAGCGGTGCTTCATGTGCCTTCTCCATGCGGACGAATGACGGCGCTACACGCTCTCCTGCCAAGGGACCGTAATCCAAGAACCGACGCGAACTTAGACATGCGCCGGAGGAGTGTCAAGCAATTTGCGGGCGACCCTCTTCTGGCTGCGCCGAAGGGTGCCGACGCTCATCGCGCGACCAGCGCGCCCTGCTCCCAGGCGTCGAATGCGCGAAGGGGACGGCCATCGGCGAGATGCTGCTGCAGGAACTCGCGGAGAAGCCGCTGGTGCGCCTTCGCGGCCCTCGGATCGCACTCCTCCTGCCTGCGCCCCGAGCTCCACTCCGCGATCGCGCGGCGCGCCTCGAGTGGCAGCTTGCGCCCGCCAGGGTAGAGGCGGGCACAGCGCTCGCAGAGCACCCCGCCCGCGGTATGGCTGAACGGTAGCTCGCCCTCCACATCGATGGGCGCATGGCAGGCCGCGCACGTGTCGATGGTTGGGGCAAACCCCATTTCCGCCACCAGCCGCCATGCCCCCGAGAGCGTCGCCTCCATGGCGTCCCCCTCGGGTGCGGCGGCGAGCCGGTCGAGCGCATCGGTGAGGACGTCGAACAGGGCCACGGAGACATCGTCGGCGCCGCTGAAGCGCAGCACGAGCTCCGCCAGCGCCGACGCGCCCACGAAGCGCCCCATGTCCTCACCAAGCTCGGCACGCGAACGTGTGACGTCGAACGCGGCCAGCGTCTGCAGGTCGCGGCCGTCCTTCAGCTGGAGCTGTGCCGCCCCCTCGGCGAACAGGTCGAGCGCGCTGCCGAAGCGGCTCTTGGAGCGCCGCGCGCCCCGCGCGAGCACCGACTGCAACCCCGCATCGCGCGTCGCAAGGCGCAGGATGCGGGAGGTCTCCGAGTAATCGAAGACGTGCAGCACGATGGCGTCTGTCTCGACGAGGGGCATGCGGGAAAGCTAGTCCGTCTGCCCCCGTTGGAGCTATTTCGCGATGCCGAACCTCGCGCCAACCAGGAACGTACGGCGCGGCGACGCAAAGCCGAAGACCTGCTGGAATTTGCGATCGAATAGGTTATCGATGCGCGCCGTGAGCACGACGTCCGGCGACGCGGATCCGCCGTGTCTCAGGATCCCGAGCTCGCCCGCGAGCGCGACCACCGTGTATGACGGCAGCGTGACGGCCTTCGGGACGAACGTGATCTCATCCGAGAAGTCGCGGTCGTCGCGGTCGCCCATCGTGGCCACCTCGAGATGCAGCGAGGTCTCGGGGCGCGAGAACGCGTACGATGCCGTCGCGCTCGCGAGATTCGCGGGCCTCCGCAGCAGCCGTTCCCCCCGTACGAAGTTCGCGGTGGCGGAGCTGTCGATGCCCGCGTCGGTGACGCGCGTTTTGGTGTACGTGTACGACGCGCTCAGCGTGAGCGGCGCTGCCGGCGTCACTCGCAGCGTCAGCTCGACGCCATCGGATGTCGCAGCCGCCAGGTTGTAGTAGTTCGGCGTGCCCGGATCCACGAGACCGTTGTACTGGATCATGTCGCGAAAGCGCTGATTGAAGTACGTCGCCCCGATCGACGCGCGCCCGCGCGCGATGCCTTGCTCCGCGCCAACCTCCCAGCTGCGCGAGCGTTCGGGACGAAGGTTCGGATTCCCCATGTCGAATGGCTGGGTAGCGGAGCTTTCCTCGAAGGTCGGCTCGCGAAATGCCGTGCCGAATGCCGCATGCATTTTCGTCGCGCTCGGCAACTCGTACGCCGCACCCACGCGCGTGCTCGTGAAATCGCCGAAGATGCTGTTGTGATCGACGCGCACACCGCCGGTGTACCACAGATGCCCGAGCGAGGTGCCCGCGATCTGCGCGTATCCCGCTCCCACGGTTCGATGCTGCGGGCTTCCCCCCGTCGTTCGTTCGTGCTGCGTTTCGTACGATCCGCCGCCCGTGACGACCACGTCCGGCACGAGGGTGAAGTTCAGCCGCGCGTCGGCGCTTCGCCGGTAGAGGCGCGTACGCGCGTCATAGGGGAAGTCGGTATCATCGGGGTGGTCGGGGCGATCCTCCGAGCGCGCGTCCGCATCGGTGGCGCCGAGCGAGACGCGCGCCTCGAGCCGGCTCGTCAGAAATCGCCCCGCGTCGAGGGAGCCGATGAAGCGGCGCTCGGTGTGTGTCTGGTTGCTGTCGTTCGGGACACCATTGCTGTTCGTGGCGATGTGGACGCCCGCATCGATGTAGCGAAGCGTGAGCCCGATGTCGGAGCGCGCGTCCGGCGTGAAGCGCAGCCGTCCGCTGTACGTGCCGTTGCGCGCGGCGCTGTTCACGGCATAGATGCCATCCGTATTGTGCTGCGCCGCGGCCGCCGAGTAGCTGACCCTGTCATCGCCGCCGAGCGCGGAAAGCTCGCCCTCGCGCGTGCCGTAGGTGCCGCCCTGCGCCCACGCACTCAGGCGCGCGGGGCCGTGGCCGCGCCGCGTGAAGATCTGAATCACTCCGGTGACCGCGTTGGCGCCGTACAGCACGCTTGCCGGCCCCCGCACGATCTCGATGCGGTCGATGTTGTCGGTCGTGATGTTCGCGAAGTCGATCGCGCCGCCCGGATCGTTCGCGACGACGCCATCGATGAGCACCTGTGTGTAGTTGCTTTGGCCGCCGCGCACGAAGATCGACGTCTGCTGGCCGAAGGACCCGCCCTGCGTCACCGCGATGCTCGGCGTCTCGCGCAGCGCTTCGAGCACCGTGGTGACGCCGCGCGCGCGCAGGTCATCGCCGCTGATGACCGTGGTGCTGAGCGTGGCGGCGCCAGCGGCACTGGGAAGCCGGGTGGCGGTGACGACCACGGGAACGAGCGTGGTGGTATCGGTGGACGCGGACTGCGCGCCTGCTGATGCGAACGCGCCCAGGAGCGCGATTGTAAACGCGCCCAGGAGTGCGATTGTAAACGCGCCCAGGAGCGCGATTGTAAACGCGCCCAGGGGCGCGATCGGGAACGCGCCGCGCGGCGCGCTCGAGAACGGATATTTCACGATGTCTGAGATGGAGAACGTGGACCGCGGTTGCGGAGCGGCAGAAGTGCCGGTGCGCCAACCGCGGGATCGCGCGTGATGAGAAGCGGCCATTCGTAGACCGCTTCGAGGATGCTGGCGCGCATGACGTCGGCGGGCGTCCCCGCCGCGGCGACGCGCCCGCGGTGGAGCAGAACCATCGTGTCCGCAAAGCGCGCGACGAGGTTGAGCTGGTGGCTCACGAGGAGCACGGCCATCCCATCGCGAGCGAGCCGCTCGAAGAGCTCGAACATCGCCATCTCGTGTGCGATGTCGAGGAAGGTCGTCGGCTCGTCGAGCACGAATGCGTCGCCGCCCTGCGCAAGCGCGCGCGCGATGCGCACCCGCTGCCATTCGCCGCCCGACAGATCGTCCGTGCTCCGATCCGCCAGCTCGGCAATCCCCGCGCGCTCGAGCGCGCTCGCGATGTCGGCATCGGCGCGCACCGGTGATGCGGCCCACGGCCCCTCGTGTGGATGCTTCCCCAGCGCGACGTACTCCCACACCGGTAGCGGAAAGACGAGCACCTCTCGCTGCGACACGACGGCGATGCGCTGCGCGACGGCGCGACGCTCGATCCGTTCGAGATCATCGCCATCGATCGTGATCCTGCCGGCGGCGATCGGCGTGAGGCGAAGGAGCGCGCGCACGAGAGTGCTCTTCCCGCTCCCGTTCGGGCCAACCACCGCCGTCACGCTGCCGCGCGGCGCGCCGAACGAGACGGAGTCGACGGCCGCGACGGTTGCGCGCGGATAGCGGATGACCGTGCGATCGAAGGCGATCACGAGAGTCGCCGCAGCTGCACGAGGAAAAACGGCACGCCGAGGAGCGCGGTCACGGCGCCGAGGGGGAGCTCCGCGGGCGGCCGCGCGAGGCGCGCGACGAAATCCGCCGCGACGACGAGCCCCGCGCCCACCAGCGCGGCGCCGGCGATGAGCGCGCGATGCCTGCGCACGCCCATCGATCGCACGAGGTGCGGCACCACGAGCCCGACGAAACCGACGAGCCCCGCGGCGGCGACGGTCGCCGCGGACAGCAGGGCGGCGATCAGGAAGATGTTGCGGCTCGAGCGCGCGGCATCGACGCCGAGCGCCGCCGCCGATTCCTCGCCGAGCGAGAGGATGTCGATCTCGCGCGCGAACCAGAGGAGCAGCGCGCCGCCAACCGCCACGTACACCGTGAGCCATCCGATGGTGAGCCATCCCGCATCCGCGACGGATCCCATCATCCACCAGAGCGCGTTGCGCACGGCGTTGGGGGGCGAGTTGGAGAGGAGCACCATGATCGCCGCATTCGCGAACGCCCCGACGATGACGCCGGCCATGAGCAGCACCCTCGGATCGGCGCGGCCGCCGGCGGCGCGCGCGACGAGAAGCGCGACGGCGATCGCGAGCGCGGCGCCGGCGAACGATGCGAGCGGAAGGATGAATGGTCCCGATGCGCCGAGCGACACCGCGACGACCGCGCCCACCGCCGCGCCGCCGCTCACGCCCAGCAGGTACGGCTCGGCCAGCGCGTTGCGCAACGCGCCCTGTAGCGCGGCGCCGGCCATGCCGAGCCCCGCACCCACGAGAAGCGCGAGCAGCGCACGTGGAAGGCGCAGCATGCGCACGATGGCGATGGTGATGGGATCGCCGCGGCCGCCGATCGCGTCGAGCACCGAACGCGCCGTGAGCGGCACGGCGCCGTAGGCGATCGCCGCTACGGCGAGCATGAGCACGATGAGGCCGACTCCAACCCAGAGCGACAGTGCCTTCATGCCGGCGCTCACGAGTCCGCCCTCACAGGACGATTCCAGGATGCAGCAAGCGCGCGATCGACGCTGCTGCCTCCCCCGCGCGCACGGACGGGCGCCCGACGAGATTCGTGTCGATGACGAAGACGCGTCCCTCCCGCACGGCTCGCACACCCTGCCAGAGCGGATCGTTGGCGAGCGCCTTCTCTCCGGACACACCCGCGAGGATGATGCGCGGATCCCTCTTCACGATGTCTTCAAGCGACACCTGCGGCGACGGCTCCGTGTGATCGGCGTAGATGTTCGTGCCGCCAGCGATGGTGAGCAGCTGGTCGAGAAAGCTGCCAGCGCCAATCGTGTAGATCGGAGAATCCCACACGTGCCAGAACACCGTGGGGTGATCCAGATGCAGCGTGGCGGCGCGCACGCGCGTGAGCGTGCGCTGCATCGTATCCACCACGATGGCGGCTGCCGCGTCCTCGCCGGTGGCGCGCCCGAGCTCGCGGCTGGCGCGCGCGAAGTCCGCGAGGAGATTCGTACGCAGCGCGATCACCTTGACGCCGGCGGCGCGGAGCTGGTCGGCCGCCACGCGATTCTCGGCGCTGGCGTACAACACCACGAGATCGGGATGGCGCGCGAGCACCGCTTCGACGTTGGGCCGGAGCCCTGGCCCAACGTCCGCCACCGCGCGCGCGGCGTCGGGCCAGACGTCCCACGTAGTGCGCGCGACGAGTCGCGGCCCCGCGCCGAGTGCGAACAGGAGCTCGGTTGTCGCCGGATTCAGCGACGCGATGCGGGCGGGCGAGGTCGTGGTCCCCACGCTGATGGCCACGCCGAAGTCGTCGACATGCGGCGCGGCGCGCGCGCCGCGACTCTCACCGCACGCGGTGAGCGCAACGAGCGCAACGAGGAGAGCGACTGCACGAAAGACGCGCGGAGCTGGACGCAAAAACGGGCACCTGTCTCCGCGGAGACGATGCCCGGCTGCGACCTGGCGTATGGGATACACGCGCCTGTCGCCACCAGCCCTTGCTCCGAGGGACTGAACGTGTGGCGCGGACGCGAGGCGTCTCCTGGCTTCGGGATTCGCGCTCGCCTTCCCGGCACATGCCAGTGGCTCTCGAGCGCTCGCACTTCCCGTTACAGTGGCGGGACCGCGCCGGACTTACACCGGCTTCCGTGACCCGTATCCGCGAATCGACTTCTGGGAACGAAGCTAGGAAAGATGACCCGGCGAGTCAAGCACACTCGCGAGCTCGCGCTTGAGCTCGCGTCGCCGCTCCTCGTACGAGGCGCGCGCGGCGTCATTCGCGCTGCCCGTGCGCTCGAAGTCCGCGTCGAGACGCGCGATCTCGCGCGCGAGCGTCTCCGTCGCAGTGGGCGCGGCGGCGCTCGACGCCGCTCCCCCCGCGCCCCGTCGCCGGCGCGCGCGCGCGTACCACGTCGCAAGTC